>JAWLFC010000128.1:0-7199 GCA_041685755.1 Ilumatobacteraceae bacterium | reverse complement strand
TGGTCTCCATTCGAGACGCTTCCCCAACGGAAGCGATTCTGATGGATCTTGCTGCGCCGCCCGACGACAGAGAGATCCTTGACGAAGTCCAGACTCTAGCTTGATCGAGTGGTGACGTCAACACGGAGTGAGGCTTGTGGCCACGGTGCGTGGCCGCGATCGGCGACGAGCACCGGATCGCACCGCGTTTCCAGAGACGTTCGAGAGGTTCGACTCGCTCCGGTCGGCGCCGTGAGCGCGCGTCGGCACCCGTGTCGTCACCGTGCGTGCCGTGGCATCACCGTGCGTGCCATCGGTGGACGGGCAGGACGATCGGCCCTTGCCCCCCACGCCCCACCGCGCGATCTTGGACAGGTCGGTGCACTTGACCCGAACGGGCAATGGATACCGGTCGGGATGGACGCGATTGCTGCCGATCGACCCCAACGCCCTGGGTGGTCGCCGTTTCCGACACTGGAACCCGACGCTCACCGATTGGAGTCGAAACATGAGCGGAGCCGGAACGGCCACCGAAGGCGTCGATCTCGACACGTTCGAGATGGTGATCGACGCGATCACCGCCTTCGCCCACGGCGAGCTGACGGACGCCAAGCTGCTCGAGATCGACGAGACCGACGTCTTTCCCGAGGAGATCGTCCGCGGGATGTGCGGTGATCAGCTCGGCATCTCGCTGCTCTTCATCAGCGAGGAGTACGGCGGCATGGGCGGCAGCTCGTTCGACGTGTATCGCGTGTGCGAGCTGATGGCCTCGGTCGACGTCGGTATCGCCACCGGGGTGCTCGCGACGTTCCTCGGCAGCGACCCGATCATGTTCGGCGGCACCGAGGAACAACAGAAACGCTGGCTGACCGCCATCGGCGAGGACGGGCTGTTGATGGCCTACGGCGCCACCGAACCCGAAGCGGGCAGCGACCTCGCCTCCATGCGCACCGTCGCCGAGCGGGTGCTCGACGGAGACGAGGTCGTCGGCTACCGGATCACCGGCAACAAGCAGTGGATCTCCAACGGCGGCTACGCCGACCTGTACACGATCCTGGCGATGGCCCCCGACGGGCCGAGCTGGTTCGTCGTCGACCGCGACACCGCCGGCTTCGACCACGGCAAGCCCGAGGACAAGCACGGGATCCGCGCCAGCAACACCGCGGCGTTGTCGCTGCAGGATGTCGAGGTCGGCGTCGACCGGCTCGTCGGCGGCGCCGAGGGACTCGGGCTGCAACAGGCCCAGGCGGTGTTCGGCTACACACGCCTCATGGTGGCCGCCTTCGGCCTCGGCGCCGGCTGGGCGGCGATGGATCGCGCGCTGCAGTACTCCGCCGAGCGGATCCAGGCCGGTGGGCCGCTGTCGGAGAAGCAGGGCTTCACCCACAAGCTGATCGTGCCCCACGTCGTCCGGCTGGAGGCGGCGCGGGCCTACATCGAACGCACCGCCTCGCGCCTCGACGCCGGCGAGGAGATGCTCAACACCGAAGGAGCGATCGCCAAGTACGTGGCCACCGAGGCCGGCAACGCCGCTGCCGAGGCGGCGATCCAGGCGCACGGCGGCTACGGCTACACCAAGGAGTACATGGTCGAGAAGATCAAACGCGACGTGCGCATCACGACGATCTACGAGGGCACCTCGGAGATCATGGAGATGACGATCAGCCGCGACCGCTGGCAACACCACCTCAAGACCCGGGGTGCCCACTACCACGACCGGGCCGCCGAGTTGGAGGCGCTGCACGCCACGCACCCACAGGTGGGCGCCGACATCGCCGCGCTGGCCCACCGTGCGCTCGCCGAGATCATGGAGACCGCACGCGAGCACCGCCTCACCCGCAACCAACACCTGCTGTTCCGACTCGGCTCGCTGATCGCCGACGTCGAGTGCGCCGGGGTGATGACCGAACGGGCTGCCGCCGTCGTCGACGGCACCACACCACCCAAGGCCGTCCACCGCCTCGACGTCGACGGCTACACCGCTGCCAGCCGCGTGTTCGCCCGCGAGGCCGCCAGTCGGGTCGCCCAGGAGGGAATGCGCTGGGTGCTCGGCGCCGCCGATCCGGGAACGGTCGATCCCGCCGCACTCGCTCGAACCGCCGGTCTCGAGAAGATCGAACGGGCCCAGCCGGGCCTGATGACCGACATGGACATCGTGTCTCGCTCGGCCTACGCCACGGTGGCGTCGTGAGCGCCGCCACCGTCGAGCGGGCCATCGCCATCGTCGGCGTCGGGGCCGTGCTCCCCGACGCGCCGGACGTCCCGACGCTCTGGGACAACCTGTTGAACAAGCGCTACAGCATCAGCGACGTCGACGCCGAACGCTGGAACCCCGACTACTACTACGACGCCGACCGTCAGAGCCCGAACAAGACCTACTCCAAGATCGGCGGCTGGGTGCGCGAGTGGGACTGGTCGCCGCTGGAGTGGCGGCTGCCGATCCCACCGAAGGTGAGCGACTCGATGGACCGCACCCAGCAGTGGGCCATCGTCGCCGCTCGACAGGCCCTCGCCGACTACGGCCATCCCGAGCGCCCACTCGACCACGACCGAACCGCCGTCGTGGTCGGCAACGCGATGGGTGGCGACCTGCACTACCTCACCTCGCTGGCGGTCTACCTGCCCGAATACGCCGACGAGTTGCGCAAATCGCCTGCGTTCGCGGCCTTACCCGCCGACGTCCGGTCGGCGGTCATCGAGGAATTGCGGACCGGGATGAACGGGCGCTTCCCGGCGATCACCGAGGACACGATGCCCGGCGAGCTGGCCAACATCATCGCCGGCCGGTTGGCGAACCTGTTCGACTTCCACGGGCCCAACTTCATCGTCGACGCCGCGTGCGCGTCGGCGATGGCGGCGATCGACGCCGCCGTCGAAGGGCTCGAGGAGGGCGCCTACGACGCCGTGTTGACCGGTGGCGTCGACGCCAACATGAGCGCCAGCACGTTCGTCAAGTTCTGCAAGATCGGTGCACTGTCGGCGACCGGCACCCGCCCCTTCGGCGAGGGTGCCGATGGGTTCGTGATGGGCGAGGGCGCAGCACTGTTCCTGCTCAAGCGGCTCGCCGACGCCGAGGCCGCCGGCGACCACGTCCACGCCGTGATCCGCGGCATCGGCGGCGCCAGCGACGGCAAGGGCAAGGGCATCACGGCCCCCAACCCGATCGGGCAACGCCTTGCGATCCAGCGAGCCTGGGCCAACGCCGGAATCACGCCGACCACGGCGACCTTGATCGAGGCCCACGGCACGTCGACCAAGGTCGGCGACGTCGTCGAATCGCAGAGCATCGCCGAGGCGTTCGCCGACTACGGGCTCGCTCCGGGCTCGCTGGCGCTCGGTTCGATCAAGTCGAATCTCGGCCATCTCAAGGGCGCCGCCGGCGCCGCCGGGATGCTCAAGGCGGCGCTGGCGCTCGACCACCAGCAACTGCCGCCGTCGCTCGGTGCCGAGACGCCGAACCCGAACATCGATTTCGCGTCGTCGCCGCTGCGGGTCAACACCGATCTGCGGGACTGGGACGCCAATGGCCACGTTCGCTCCGCGGGCGTGAGCGCCTTCGGGTTCGGCGGCACGAACTTCCACATGGTGCTCGAGGAGCACGTGCCCGGCCGCCTCACCGCCCAGCGTTCGACGTTCGCGGTCGGCGCGACGACCACGGCGCCGCCGAGCGCCTCGGCGGCTGCTGCTCCCACCGGAGGAGCGTCCATCGCCGCAGCGGGTGCCGCAGACCCGGCGGCGCCCTCGACGAGCGCGGAACAGCTCAAGGCACCGTTGCGGGGCCTCGTCGTCGTCGGCGGCCCCGACGACGCTGCGGTGTCGGCCAGGCTGGGCACGCTGCGCGACCGCGCCGCCGGCGGTACGGCCCCCGCGCCGAGCGCGCCGGCCGAGGCCGACCTCCGCGCCCCGGTGCGGGTGGCGATCGACTTCGCCGACGCCGCCGACCTCGCAGCCAAGGCATCCAAGGCGATCACCGCGCTCGACTCCGGCAACGAGGCGGCGTGGCGACTGTTGCGCAACCAGGGGGTGTTCCACGGCACCGGCGACGCTCACCAGGTGGCGATGCTCTACACCGGGCAGGGCTCGCAGTACGTGAACATGCTCGCCGAGCTCCGCCAGGTCGAACCGATCGTCCGCGAGGTGTTCGACGAGGCCGACCGGATCATGGAACCGCTGATCGGTCGACCGCTCACCGACATCATCTTCGTCGATTCCGACGACGACGCTGCCGTCGCCGAGGCCAACCAGCAGCTGATGCAGACCGAGATCACCCAGCCGGCGGTACTCACCGTCGACCGGGCACTGATGCGGCTGTTCGAGGCCTACGGCATCGACGCCGACATGGTGATGGGGCACAGCCTCGGTGAGTACGGAGCGCTCGTGGCGGCACGGGCGCTGCCGTTCGCCGACGCCCTGGAAGCGGTCAGCGCTCGCGGGCGCGAGATGGCCAACGTCGACGTCGACGACAACGGGCTGATGCTGGCGGTGTTCGCGCCGCTCGGCGAGATCGAACAGACCCTGGAGTCGATCGACGACTACGTCGTCGTCGCCAACCTCAACAGCGGCACCCAGGCGGTCGTCGGCGGCTCCACCGCCGGCGTCGAAGCGGCCCAGGCCAAGCTGTCCGAGGCCGGACACCAGGTCGTGCAGCTGCCGGTCAGCCACGCGTTCCACACCGAGATCGTCGCCCCCGCCGCCGGACCGTTGCGCGACGTACTGCAGCGCCTCGACGTCCGCCCGCCCGAGGTACCGACCGTCGCCAACGTCGACGGGCGGTTCTACCCGATGGGGCCGGCGGTCGTGCCGGACATGATCGACATCCTGTGCCGGCAGATCGCGTCGCCGGTGCAGTTCATCACCGGGCTGCGCACGCTGCACGACGCCGGCGCCCGCGTGTTCGTCGAGGTCGGCCCGAAGCGCGCCCTCACCGGCTTCGTCGACGAGGTCCTCGGCGCGTCGGACCCCGACGTCGTCGCTCTCCACGCCAATCACCCCAAGACCGGCGACGTGGTGTCGTTCAACCAGGCCCTCGCCGGCCTCTACGCCGCCGGTCACGGTGTCGGCACCGTCGCCGAAGGCGGCGGCGCTCCGTCCCGCCCGACATCGTCACCTGTTCCCACCGTCAGCTCAACCCGCAGCGAGGCTCCCATGGCATCCGTCCCGACGACCCCGGTCACCGGCGACGGCCGCTACCTCGAACTCGGCCGCATGCTGGCCGAGGTCATCGAGCGCGGTTCGCAACTGCTCGGCACGGCGGCCGGCTCCTCCGACGGCGGTGGCACCACGACCACCGAACCCGTCGTCGTCACGGGTGCCGGCCTCGGCCTGCCCGGCACCGAGCGTGTCTTCGACGACGCCAACCTGGCCCGGCTGCTCGACGGCCAGTCGTTCATCGAGGCGATCCCGGTCAGCCGCCGCCAGGCGATCGTCGACAAGAAGATCACCCGGCTGGTGAAGACCGAGTCGGGCGGCGGGCGATGGGAGACGATCGACTCCCCGCACGACGTGGTCAAGCTCGCGGGCCAGGGCGGCGAGCTCGACCTGGCGGCCGAGTTCGGCCTGCCGGCGGAACGGGTCGCGGCGCTCGACTCGTCGTCGGAGTTGGCGATCGGCGCCGGCATCGACGCACTGCGTGACGCCGGGATCCCGCTGACGATGCACTACAAGGCCACGACCACCGGCGGCACGCTGCCCGACCGTTGGGGTTTGCCCGACGGGATGCGTGACGACACCGGGGTCATCTTCGCGTCCGCGTTCCCCGGGCTCGACAACATGACACGCGAGGTCACCGCCTACGAACGTGACCGCGCCCGACGCGAGCGGCTGGCGGGCCTCGAACACCTGCGTGAGCGCATCAGCGACGACGACCCAGCGGTCGGCGAACTCGAGCACATGATCCACGAGGTGCGCGCCGAGATCGACGCCGACCCGTATTCGTTCGACCGTCGTTTCCTGTTCCGGATCCTGTCGATGGGCCACTCCCAGTTCGCCGAGCACATCGGCGCACGCGGCCCCAACACCCAGGTCAACGCCGCCTGTGCGTCGACGACCCAGGCGATGTCGATCGCCGAGGACTGGATCCGGCTCGGACGCTGCAACCGGGTCGTCATCATCTCCGGCGACGACGCCAGCAACGAGTCGCTGATGGAATGGATCGGTGCCGGCTTCCTGGCGAGCGGCGCCGCCGCCACCGACGATGTCGTCGAAGACGCTGCGCTGCCATTCGACCGGCGCCGTCACGGCATGTTGATCGGCATGGGTGCCGCGGCGATCGTCGTCGAACGCGCCGACGTCGCCCGCGCGCGCGGGGTGGCACCGATCTGCGAGCTGCTCGCCGGGGCGACCGCCAACAGCGCGTTCCACGGCAGCCGCCTCGATGTCGACCACATCTGCGGTGTGATGGAAGGTCTCGTCGCCGACGCCGAACGCCGCTGGGGCGTGAGCCGCAGCGAGATCGCCCGCAACGGCGTGTTCGTGTCGCACGAGACCTACACCCCGGCGCGCGGTGGCAGCGCCCAGGCCGAGGTGAACGCGCTGCGGTCGGTGTTCGGCGCCGACGCCGACTCCCTGGTGATCGCCAACACCAAGGGCTTCACGGGCCACGCGATGGGAGTCGGCGTGGAGGACGTGCTGGCCGTCAAGGCGCTCGAGACCGGCATCGTGCCCCCGATCGCCAACGTCAAGGAGGTCGACCCCGACCTCGGCGTGCTCAACCTGTCCAAGGGCGGGGTGTACCCGGTGCGCTACGCCCTGCGTCTCGGCGCCGGCTTCGGCTCCCAGATCGCCATGTCGCTGCTGCGTTGGGTTCCGACCGCCGATGGCCGCCATCGCGAGCCCGACGAGCTGGGGTTCGAGTACCGCATCAGCGACCCGATGGCGTGGCAGCGCTTCCTCGCCGACGCCTCCGGCTCCACCGACCCCCAGATCGAGGTGGTGACCCGCACGCTGCGCATCCGCGACGACGGTCCGCCGGCCAACCGTCCGGTTCCGGTCGCGAAGTCCGTTGCCGCGGCGCCGGAGGTCGTCTCGGCGCCACCGCCGACACCGGTACGCGAGGCCCCGACCGCTCAGCCTGCGCCTGCAGCGACGGCGCCAGTGCCGGCGGCGCCGGTCGAGGACGCTTTCGCGGAGCCCGGTGAGGACCCCGTCGTCACCCAGGTGCTGTCGGTCGTGGCCGCACAGACCGGCTACCCCGCCGACATGTTGGAGTTGGACCTCGACCT
>JAWLFC010000127.1:0-7251 GCA_041685755.1 Ilumatobacteraceae bacterium | reverse complement strand
TCGTTCCACACGTAGGTACCGCTGGCGGCGAAGCAGAACGACGCGAACGTCACGAGGGTGAGCGCGAGGTTGTTGCCCTCGTCGAGGACCCCGGCGGCGCCGGGGGCCGCGAACACCAGCACGTTCTTGAGCCACTGTTTGGGGCGCGCGGTCCGCCACAGGCCCTGCAGCGTCTCCACCACCCGTTCGTCCATGGCGCCGGGCACCGTAGCCGGACCCCCACGGCTCATCGCGGCACCCGGCCGACCCAGTGGGCGATGTCGGCGTCGGCGAGCAGCTCGCGGTCACCGGCGGAGTCGCCGTACGCGGTGACGTGGACCGCAGCTCGCCCGCCGGCGTGCTCGTCGAGCCATGCGTGCAGGCGTTGCACCTTCTCGGGACCTCGGCAGTTGGCGCCGTCGAGCCGTCCGGTCAGCAGCCCGTCGGCGTCGACCTCCAACCGGGCGGCGATCACGCCGTCGGCGCCGAGATGCTGCGCCAACGGCTTCAGGTACACCTCGAACGAGGCCGACACGAGCAGCACGGTGTCGTGACGTCGTCGGTGCTCGTCGAGGAGGGCGACGGTGTCGCTGCGCATCCCGGTGGCCCACACCGACGCCGCGAAGGCCTCCGCGATCCGCTCGACGTCCTCGATCGGTTGCCCGGTGAACGCCGCTGCTGCGGCCGCTGCCTTCAGGCCGTCTCGGTCGCGGCGCCGGGCCATGGTCGCCACCGGCAGCGCCTGCGACACCAGGCGACGGCTGATCGTCGCCGTTCCGGCGACACGCCGCAGGAACGGCACGACGCAGTCGCGCCGGGTGAGCGTGCCGTCGACGTCGAACGCTGCGACGTGCGTCAGGTCGGCCGCTCGTCCGTTCACAGCAGCCGGGCCGGGATCGCGGCCAGCGCGTCCCAGTAGCTCGGCCAGCTCTTGGTGACGACGGCCGGGTCGAGCACCTCGATGCCGTCGACGACGAGCCCGAGCAGCCCGAACGCCATCGCCAAGCGGTGATCGTGGTGGGTCGACAGGCGGGCGCCGTGGAGCAGGTCGGTCGGCTCGATCAGCAGGCCGTCGGACTCGACGGTGACCAGCGCCCCGGTCCGGCGGAGTTCGGCGGCGAGATCGCCGAGACGGTCGCTCTCCTTGGCCCGGATGAAGCCGACCCCGGTGATCCGCGTCGGTGTGACGGCCTGGGTGGCGACGACGGCGACCGTGGGGACGAGATCGGACACGTCGGCCATGTCGACCTCGACGCCGCGCAGGGGCGTGTCACGGCGGCGCATGACGACGGTGTCGTCGTTGCCCTGGGTGACGAGGCAGCCCATCGAGGCGAGGATGTCGACGAAGCGGGCGTCGCCCTGCAGCGACGACCTCCCGAGCCCCCGGACGCTGACGGCGCCGCCGACCATCGCTGCCGCGGCGAGCGGGTAGCTGGCGGAGCTGGCGTCGGGCTCGACGGTGTAGTTCGTCGGCCAGTACTCCCCCGGCTCGACGATCACGTGACGATCGTGCAACTCGACGGCGTCGTGACCGAACGCCGCCATCACGGCCCGCGTCATCTCCAGGTACGGCCTCGACACCAGGCCCGACGACAACCACAACTTCAGCCCGCCGGGCACGTACGGGGCGATCAGCATCATCGCCGTGACGTACTGGCTCGACACGTCGCCGGGCATCACCACCGCGTCGGCGCGACGCAGCGGGCCCGCGACGGTGACCGGGAGGTGTCCGGGGGTCTCGCCGGCGACGACGGTGGCACCGAGGGCGGCGAGCGAGTCGTGCAGCGGACCCATCGGTCGCCCCCGCAGGGGTGGTGCGCCGTCGATCGTGTACTCGCCGCTGCCCAGCGCGCACAGGGCGGTGACGAACCGCGAGGTCGTTCCGGCGAGCCCGGCGTGCAGCGTCATGGGGCCCGGCTGGAGCAGGCCGCCCGTCCCCACCACGTCGGCGATGCGGGCCTCGCCCTCGACACGGATGCCGATGCCGCACCCGAGCTGCTGGAGGCAGCCGATCATCGAGGCGGTGTCGTCACCGGGTGCGACGCCGGTGATCTCGCTCGTCCCCTCGGCCAGCGCGGCGCAGATCAAGGCCCGGTTGACGATGCTCTTCGACGGCGGGACGTGCACGTCGGCGATCACCGGGCCGTCGGCACGCTGCACGCGGTGCAGCTCGTCGGCGGGCAGGTCGTCGCTCACGACAGTGGCTGGACGGCCGGCTTGAACCCGCGGGCCAGCAGTCCACCTCGGAAGAGTTCGACCAGTGCGGTGTCGACGAGCACGACGGCCACACCACGGGTGCTCTCGGCGACGTGGACGACCTCGAAGCTGGCGATGTTGACGCTGAGTTCCGCTGCCAACGTGAACACCTCGGCGGCCGCTCCGGCCCGGTCGGGAATCGGGATGCGCACTTCGGCGAGCTGCTCGGGGTGCACCACACGGGCAGGCAGGTTCACGCGGGCCTGGCGGGCTGCGGTGAGACGAGCATGGAGCTGCTCGCGATCGTCGCGGCCGATGATGTCGCGCATGTCGGCGAGTCCGTCGATCAGCCGATCGAGTACCTCGACGATCGCCGGACGGTTCTCGGCACAGATGTCGAGCCAGATCCCCGGGCGGCCGCTGGCCACGCGGGTCATGTCGCGGAAGCCCCCCGCCGCGAGACGCAGCAGCGCCGCGTGTTCCTCGGCGCGTTCGCTGGCGAGGGCCATCAACGTCGCCGCCGCCAGGTGCGGGACGTGGCTGACGACCGCCACGAGCTGATCGTGTCGTTCCGGCGAGAGCGCCACGACCTCGGCACCGAGCTGCGCCACGACCGAGGCGACGGTGGCGAACACGGCGTCGTCGCTGTCGGCGGTCGGTGTCAGCACCCACACGGCCCCGTCGAACAGGTCGGCCTGGGCACCTTCGAGGCCGTCGAGTTCGGAGCCGGCCATCGGGTGCCCGCCGACGAATCGCGAGTCGGCGGCGGCGGCACAGATCGCCGACTTGACGCTGCCGACGTCGGTGACGGCGCCGGCCGTCTCGGCCAGGGCCCGCTTGACCTGGTCGGCGGCGACGAGCACGGGCACGGCGACGAACGTGATCTCGGCGGCCGGATCGAGCCCGAGCGAGTCGACGACTCCACCGGCGAGCGCCTGCTCGGCGGTCGCTCGATCGGCATCGTCGCCGCTGACGTGCCAGCGCTGCGACCGCAGGGCGAGCGCGATCGAACCGCCGATCAGCCCGAGGCCGATCACGTTGGCCCGGCGGGCGGGCCTCGCCGTCTCAGTCACGGCGTTCGAGCGTATCGGGGCCCGCGTCGGCGACGGCGGCGGTGAGCCGGCGCCACTCGTCGGTCGTGAGCTCGCGCCACGAGCCGGGCCGCAACGACCGGTCGGTCAAGGGACCGATGCGCGTCCGAACGAGGCGCCGCACCGGGCACCCGACGGCTGCGCACATCCGTCGCACCTGACGGTTGCGTCCCTCGTGGATCACGAGGCGCAGCACACCGGGGTCGGGCTGCGACACGCGTGCCGGTGCGGTGACGCCGTCGTCCAACTCGACGCCGTCGCGCAGCCGGCGCAGCGCTCCGGCCGGCACCTGTCCGCCGTCGACCTCGACGAGGTACTCCTTCTCGACGCCGTGGGAGGGGTGGGCGATCCGGTTGGCGAGCTGGCCGTCGTTGGTCAGCAGCAGCAGGCCTTCGGTGTCGGCGTCGAGGCGTCCGACCGAGAACACACGGGGTTCGGTGGGCACGAGGTCGAGCACCGTCGGCCGACCATGGGTGTCGCGGGCGGTCGTGATGACGCCGACGGGTTTGTTGAGCAGGTAGTAGACGAGCCCGGGCCTGACGCCGATCGGTGCGCCGTCGACCTCGACGTGGTCGACGTCGGGATCGACGCGCCGTCCGAGGATCGCCACCTCGCCGTTGACGGTCACCCGCCCGGCGGCGATCAGGTCCTCGGCGACGCGACGGCTGCCGTAACCGGTGGCGGCCAGCACCTTCTGCAGGCGCTCACCCTGCGGCAGTGCGGCGTTGGCCTCCGCCAGCTGTTCCCACAGCGGCGGCTCCGGCTCGCGCTGGTTCACGGCGCGTCGGCGTTGTTGGTCGAGACCTCGATCACGGGGGTCACCCGCAGCCCGGTCTCCAACGCCTCGACCACCTCGGCGCTCGGGATGAACTCGGCGATCGGTGGCAGGTCGTCGAGCGACGCCAGGCCCAGCTTCTCGAGGAAGGTGGCGGTGGTGCCGAACAGGATCGCCTGGCCGGGGCCGTCGTCTCGGCCGATCTCGTCGATGTAGCCACGAGCCTGGAGGGTGCGGATCACGCCGTCGGGGTCGACACCGCGAATCGACGCGATCTGACCGCGCGAGATCGGCTGCTTGTAGGCGATGATCGCCAGCGTCTCCAACGCCGCCCCTGACAGCCGGGCCCGCTGGTCGTGGAGCAGGAACCGCTCGACGTAGGGCATGAGATCGTCAGCGGTCTGGTAGCGCCACCCGCCGGCGACGTTGACGAGCGCGAAACCGTGGCCGGCGGCGACGTACTCGGCGGCGAGTTCCTCGCACCACTGCTCGACGAACACCGTCGGCTCCTCCAGCAACTGGGCGAGCAGCTCGGCGGGGACCGGATCGTGGGCGACGAGCACGATCGACTCGATCGCCCGCTTGTGGTCGGCGATGCGATCGCCGTTGCGGGTCTCGGATGTCTCCTCGGGTGTGGTGTCGTCGGGTGTGGGGTCGTCGGGCAGGAGTTCGTCGGACACGGTTCAGCCCTCGTAGGTGTCGATGAGGATCGACTCGGTGTCGAAGCTGTCGTCGGCGCTCCACGTGACCTCGATGTCGCCGAAGCGTTCCGGCTGGTCGAGCTCGACCGCGCCCTGCTTGTAGAGCTCGAGCACGGCGAGGAAACGGATGATGACCTCGATCCGATCGGCGAAGTCGGCGGTCAGACGCCGAAACGTGATGCGGCCGGCGCGTGGCAGTTCGTCGAGCAGCTCGGCGACGGCGTCGGCGACGGTGGTCGTGATCGGGTTGACGTGGTAGAGGTCGACGACCGGGACCGGCTTGGGTGTCAGGGCCCGGACGGCGGCGTTGCGCAAGCTCGTCAGGCTGGTGCCCTCGAGCAGGTCGGGCACGACGTCGGCGAAGCGCTCGTCGGGGCCGACCACGCGGGGGAACGACTGGTCGGCGTCGTCGGCGAGGCGGGCGAACACCTGGGCGACGTCCTTGAACGTCTTGGCCTCGAGGAGGCGGGCCAGCAGCATGTCGCGCTCCTCCCACAGCGCCAGCTCGTCGTCGAGGTCGATGTCGGCCGGGTTGGGCAGGAGGCGACGGGCCTTCAGCTCGACGAGCGTCGCCGCGATCAGCAAGAAGCCGGTTGCCACGTCGAGGTCGAGCAGCTGCATGCGTTCGATCTCGGCGAGGTAGGCGTCGACGATGTGCGACAGGTTGACCTCGTAGATGTCGACCTGCTCGCGCAGGATCAGCTGCAACAGCATGTCGAACGGGCCCTCGTAGACGGGGGTCGAGACGAGCGTGCCGGACGACGAGGTCGCAGCGGTGAGGGGGGCGGCGTGGGGGGCCATCGGCGACCAACCTACCCGAGCGCACCGGCGCGATCGGGGTATCGTCGGCGGCCGTGAACAACCCCGCCCCCGCCCCCACGACACGCGTGCTGTCGTGCATGCAGCCCACCGGCGACGTGCACCTCGGCAACTACCTCGGGGCGCTGCGCAACTGGGTGGCCGGCCAACACACCTGCGACGCCTTCCACGGCATCGTCGATCTCCACGCCCTCACCGTGACCGAGGAGCCCGACGTGCTCGGCCGCAACACGATGTCGCTGGCGGCGATGTTCTTCGCCATCGGGCTCGACCCCGACGTGTCGACGATCTTCGTGCAGAGCCATGTCCCCGAGCACAGCCAGCTCGGCTGGATCATGGAGTGCACGGTCAGCTACGGCGAGCTGTCGCGGATGACCCAGTTCAAGGACAAGGCCGCCAAGCGCCAGCAGGACTTCGTGTCGGCCGGGCTGTTCACCTACCCGGCGCTCCAGGCCGCCGACATCTTGCTGTACGACGCCAACGAGGTGCCGATCGGCGACGACCAACGCCAGCACGTGGAGATCACCCGCGACGTGGCCATCCGGTTCAACCACCGCTTCGGTGACACCTTCGTGCTCCCCGAGGCCGTCACGCCCGCCGCTGGGGCCCGCGTGATGAGCCTGCAGGATCCGACGTCGAAGATGTCGAAGTCGGACGAGTCCGACGCCGGTTGCGTGTACCTGGTCGACGAGCCGGGTGTCGTGATGAAGAAGTTCAAGCGGGCGGTGACCGACTCCGACACCGGTCCCGACGCCGTGCGCTACGACCGCGGCGCCAAGCCGGGCGTGGCGAACCTGCTCGAGATCAACGCCGCCGTCACCGGCCGCACGCCACAGGCCGTCGCGGAGGACTACGAGCAGTACGGTCGACTCAAGGTCGACACCGGCGAGGCCGTGCTGGCCGTGCTCGACCCGATCCGTTCGCGGTACCACGAGCTGATGGGCGATCCCGGAGAGCTGGCACGGCTGCTGCGCATCGGCGCCGGCAAGGCCCGCGAGGTCGCCTCGGCCACTCTCGCCCGGGCGCACGCCAACATCGGCCTGCTCCCGACCGCGCCCTGAGGCTCGGGTGCGCTCGGTCGACCGGCGGATCGTCTCGCTGGCCCTCCCGGCGTTGGGCACCCTGGCGGTCGAGCCGCTCTACCGCCTCGTCGACACCGCGATCGTCGGCCGTCTCGGCACCGAGCAGCTCGCCGGGCTCGCCGTCGCCGTCGCCGTTCTCGCCCTGGTCGTCGCCGGGTCGAACTTCCTCGCCTACGGCACGACCGAGCGGGTCGCCAGCCGCCTCGGGGCACTCGACGACGATGCTGCCGCCGACGTCGGTGTGCAGGCGATGTGGTTGGCGGGGCTGGTGGCCGTCGTCGCCACACCGGCACTCGTCGTCGGCGCCCGCCCGTTGGCGGCTGCGCTCGGTGCCGACGGTGACGCTCTCGACGTCGCCGTCGAGTACTTGCAGATCTCGGCGCTCGGGGTGCCGTTCGTGCTCGTCGCCCTCGCCGCTCAGGGCGTGCTCCGGGGGGCGTCCGACTACCGGACGCCGCTCGTCGTCCTCGTCGTCGCCAACGTCGCCAACCTGGTGATCGAGTTGGTCCTCGTGTTCGGGTTCGACCTCGGCATCGCCGGCGCGGCCTGGTCGACCGTGATCGCCCAGGCCGGCGCAGGTGTCGCCTTCTTCGTCGTCGTGCAGCGTC
>JAWLFC010000126.1:0-7256 GCA_041685755.1 Ilumatobacteraceae bacterium | reverse complement strand
GTCGATCAACTGCATCGTCTCGATGAACGGCAAGATGAGGTTGAGGCCGGGTTCGCGGGTGGACTTGTACTTGCCGAGTCGTTCGACGAGGCCCCGTTGGTAGGGCCGCACGATCTTGACCGACGCCACGAGGACACCGATGCCGATGATGGCAACGGCGATGAGGACGATGGCGATGGGATTCATGGGTCTCCGATCAGGTGGTGTTCATCAGGTGGTGTTCGGGGCGCTCGGGGGCGTGGGGGGCGGGGTGGACGGCGGCGTGGGGGGCGGGGTGGACGGCGGCGTGGAGGGTGGGGTGGACGGCTCGATGGGTTCGGTGGAGCGGACGATGACCCTGGTGCCCGTCACGCTGACGATCTCGATGTGGGTACCGACCGGGAGCGGACGGCCGCTCTCGGAGATGGCCCCCCACACTTCGCCGTGGGTGCTGATGCGGCCACGGCGTTCGGTGTCGTCGGGGTCGATGGCGGTCGTCACGATCCCGGTGAGCCCGACGAGGCGATCGGCGCCGACGCCGGGTGCGAGCTCGCTCTTGCCGGCGAAGACCTTGGCGTATCGGTAGAGGGCGATCCACAGCAGACCGCCGCCACCGATGAACACGAGCCACTGGATCTCGATCTCGACCTCGTAGAACCCGAGCAGCGCGGCGAAGAGAGCGGACACCGCGAAGGGCAGCAGGACGAAGCTGCCGGCCAGCAGCGTGAGCTCGATGAGGGCGAACGTGACGCCGATGCCGAGCCACACCCAGGGCCAGACGTTCAGGTCGATCCCGAGATCCAGCACACCTCCAACCTACCCTGCCCGTCTGCGGCGTGAACTCGATGGCCCACTCCAACCGGAACGCGCCACGAACGGGGCAGGGTCAGTCGGCGCGGCGGATGCGGATCGGTCGGTCGTCGGCGGTCTTGTTGCGGCCGGTCTCGAGGTCGAATCGCCATCCGTGCAGCGTGCACACGAAGTCGCAGCCGTCGATCTCACCGAAGGCGGCCAGGTCGGCGTTGCGGTGCGGGCAGCGTCGTTGGACGATGTAGTCACCGATGCGGATGTCGGGCTCGTCGAGCGATTCCAGCACGTCGTCGGGGGTCAGCTTGCGGACCACCTCCGCCTCGGCGCGCCGCATGCGCTCGCGCGACAGCGACTTCAAGAAGTTGTAGACGTACTCGTTGAAGTCGCCCTCCCGCCAGGCCGTGAAGCGGCACGACAGCAGCAACGAGTTGCTCCAGTCGACGGCGCGGTCGGCGACCACGGTCTCGACCAGCTCACGGGGGATGTCGAAGCGGAACGAGTACGACTCGCCGTCGTGGTGGCGCACTTCGCCGGCGGGGAAGTCGACGAGGATCGGCAGGTCACCGGCGTTGATCAGCACGTTGGCGCCGACCTGGGCCCGCAGGTTCGGGGCCATGTCGAGCAGCGGCTCCCACCAGTCGCGCAGCGTGGCCAGGAGGTCGGTCGACGGAGGATTCCACTCGGCCTTCAGCTCCTCGAGCCACGGTGTCCAGTCGGCCTGGTAGGCGCGCAGGTACGTCCGCTTGTCGGTGAAGATCTTCTCGACCTCCTCGGTCGGCATCGGGTGCGTGACCTCGATCGAGTCGGGTCCGACGTCGATCGTCGTGCCGGGGATGTTCATCACGCCGTGGCGGCCGGCGGCGGCGAGGCGGGCGAGGAACTCGGTCTGGTCGGGGAAGATGCTCAGTTCGTCGCCGTCGATCATGTTGAGGGCGAACAGCTCGTCGTCGAGGAACGCCGGTGGCCCCGCGCTCGGCACCACGTAACGGGCGTCGATGTTCTCCACGTAGCGCATCGCCCGGGCGAACTGGGCATCGACCTTCGCGTCGCACAGCGCCCGCTTGGTGTCGTCGGGCATGTCGTAGACCATCGGATACCAGATGGCGCCGGAGAACTGGAGCCAGTGCAGATCGACCGGCCCGTGGGCGCGCAGCTGGGCGAGGTCGTTGGTCCGGCAGTCGTTCTGGTTCACCAGGATCGACGTGCCGTCGGAGACGACGAGTGCCGAGTCGCCGCCGGGACCGTCGGTGATCGAGGTCTCGACGTGGATGGCGACCTTCAGCCCGGGCGCGATCTCGAGTTCCTCGGTGTCGACGGTGCGGATGAACTCGGTGAAGCCGAGCTCTCGCAGGGTGCGCTGCTGCTCGCGGGTCGGGAAGCCCGGCAGCAGGATCGGGATGTCGCGGCGGAGGTGCTCGCGCAACCACGGCTCGTCGTGGTGGTCGCCGTGGAGGTGGGAGATGTAGAGGAAGTCGGCGTGCTCGATCCGGTCGCGCAGGTCGTCGCTCAGCTGGTCGTTGCGGGGGAAGACGAACCAGGAGCCGAAGAACGCCGGCACGAACCACGGATCGCAGACGATCGAGCCGGCGTCGGTCTCGATGAGCATGCCGGCGTGGCCGATCGACGTGGCGCGCATGATCTCAGGGTACGGGGGCCGAGGGCGCGGCGCAGCCGCGACCAGGGGATCGGTGGGCGGTGATCAGGCGACCGGCGGGTCGGTGAACTGCTGGCCGGCGCGTGACACGTGCTCGGTCCAGGCCGACCCGTCCCAGTAGCGCAACTCGAAGCGACCCGACGGGTCGGCGTACCAGCCGGCCGGAACCGCCGGCTCTGCCGGTGCCGCCTCGGCGGCGGGTTCGGGGGTCGGCTCGGGCTCGGGTGTCGGCTCGGGGGTCGGCTCGGGTTCGGGGGTCGGCTCGGCGGCGGGCGTCGGCTCCGTCGTGCCGAGCACCGGAGCAGCGGCCGCGTCCTCGGCGCCCACCTGCGCGGCGAGGCCGGCGACCGAGTCGTCCGCGGTCTCGCTGGCCTCCGGAGCAGCGGCCCAGCCGGCGGGCTCCTCGGTCGGGGCCTCTGCGGCAGGGGCCTCCGCAGCGGGGGCCTCCTCGGAGGCCTCGGGTGTCGCCACCTCGCCGAGCGTGGGAGCAGCAGCGGCTGCGGCGGCAGCGGCGGCTCCGGGAGCGGCGTCGGTCGCGTCAACGGGCTCGTCGGCGGTGGTGCCGTCGGACTCGCGGCTCAGGTAGGCCACGATGTTGGTACCGGCGGAGACGATCGAGACGACCTCCCATCCGTCGGCAGCCTTCTCGTTGAGCATCGGCGTGAGGGAATCGGCGTCGTAGGACGAGGCGGTGACCGAAGAGAACTCCTGCATGGCGCCGATGCTAGACCACTCGACCAGTGCTGACCGGCTCTTCCTGATGAAGTCTTGACATCAACCCGACTCGGCGGATCGGCCCTCGGTCAGCCGGGCGAGGTCGGCCTCGGACGGGTCACCGTCGAAGACCAATTCCCCTCCGCTCAAGGCGATCAGGCGGCTGCTGCGCTCGACACTCGACAGCTCGTGGGTGGCCACGACGAGTGTGGCGCCGTCGTCGTGGGCCAACGCCAGGAGCTCGAGCAGCGCCTCGCGACCGGTGCGGTCGAGGCCGACGAAGGGCTCGTCGATCAGCATCACGTCGAACGGTCGCACGAACGCGATGGTGATCGCCGCTTTCTGTTTGAGGCCGCGGCTGAACGTCATCGGGAGGTCGTCGAGACGCTCGGAGAGACCGACCATGTCGGCGAGGTCGACCGCTTGTTGCTCCCAGTCGTCGGTGCCGTGCAGCCGGGCGACGTACTCGAGGTGTTCCCACACGGTCAGGTCGTCGTAGAAGACGGGTTGGTCGGCGAGGTAGGAGACCGCAGTGCGCGCCTCGCGCGAGCCGATCGGGTGTTCGGCGACGGTGGCGGTCCCCTCCGACGGCTCGAGCATCCCGACGAGCATGCGCAGCAGTGTCGTCTTGCCGCTGCCGTTGTGGCCGATCAACGAGACCCGATCACCGTGCTCGATGCGCAGGTCGAGCGGCGCCAGCGCCGGCGCATCGCCGTAGGCCTTGGCGAGTCCGTTCGTCGTGATCGCCGCCGGCGGCAGTGGCGGGCTCGGCTCCGGCGTTGCGGTGTCGTCCGTGGCCGGTTCGACTGCTGCCGGTTCGACTGCGGAGGGTTTCGACGGCTTCTTCGGCGACGCGGTGGACGGCTGCGGCGATGTCCGGGCATCGCGTGCCCGTGTCTTGTTCGACTTCGGTCGGTTCGATCTCGATGACTGACTCATGACTGGGCGGCACGTCCTGCTTCGAAGAAGTCGCGGGTCTTCACGGTCCACGCGTCACGGCGGCGGACCCACAGCACCGCGAGGGCAATGACCAACACGACCCCGAGCACCGATCGTCCCACGCTGGCGACGTCGCCACTGAACCGGGCCACGAACACCGGCACCGTGGCGACGGCGCTGAGCACGACGGGGATGGCCGCCTTGAGCGCGGTGGAGAACCCGGCGAACTCGGGCGGCACGAAGCTCGACTCGGCGTCTCGTGGCGTCCCGAGCAGGGTCGTCGGGCTGGGCGGGCTCGGCGCGTCGAGCACGGTGACGACGACGGGGCCGACCGCTGCCGCCCAGGCGACGGGGACGGCGAGCGCGAACGCGCCGAGCGCCAGCGACGGATCGACCGCCGTGGCGACCGCGGCGCCGAGCAGGGCGACCACGGCCAGCAACACGGCCGGAGCGACGAGCAGGTGCACGTAGATCCAGCCGCGCTCGATGGCGTAGCTGTCGGTGAGATCGGGACGGTCGATCTCCTGTGACAACGGCTCGAGACACTCCAGGCCGACGAGGAACACCGCGGCGAGCAGCAGCAGTCCGAACAGCGGCGACGCGTCGTAGGTGAGCACCCCACCGACGCCGGCGATCGCCGCGAGCAGCGCGATGCGCGCGAGCCGAGCGAGGGGCAGACGACGCAACGAACGAACTCCGCGCGCCCAGATCACCCGGGGCGTCACCGCCGGCGGGGTCGTCGGCGCCGGCGTGCGGGCGCGGACCGTGGCGCTCGGTTCCGGGCGCAGCGGCGTTCTGACGGAGCCCCATTGGCGCGTGCGCAGGATCTCGGAACGCAACTGGCGGCGCAGT
The DNA here is from genome assembly GCA_041685755.1 of Ilumatobacteraceae bacterium. Lineage (GTDB taxonomy): Bacteria > Actinomycetota > Acidimicrobiia > Acidimicrobiales > Ilumatobacteraceae > Sva-07. The sequence continues at coordinate 2,308 of JAWLFC010000126.1, read as the reverse complement.
TGCACGACTGTTCGCAGATCCTGCACGGTCGCCGCGAAACGCAGCTGCGAGACCAACTCGCCCCGGCGGGCCAGCGGCTCGAGCCGGAGGCGCCCGCCGAGCGACAGCGCCGCGCCCGCCATGGCGACGGCGACGGCGATCGCGATCACGTCGACGGCTCGTTGGTCGATGCCCCACAGCGCCAGCCGACCGGCCAGGTTGCCCGGCCCGATCCGGGCGAGCCCGTCGGTGGTGTCGTTCCAGATCCCCCAGGCGACGAGGCCCTGCCACAGGACCGCCCCCGCCGCCAGGACCGTGGCCAGCGGGCGGGGGACGCGCAGGGCGTGGGAGAGGACCGCCGTCGCCACGAACGTCGCGCCGACGATGGCCCCGAACGCGCCGCAGGCGGCCGCCCATGCCGTTCGTGACCCTTCGACCTCGGTGGCGATCAGCTGGCCGAGCACGGCGCCGCCGAGCCCCACGGCGAACGCTGCCGACCGCAGCCGTTGGCCGATCGGGCGCAGCATGAACGTGCGGCGCGAGACCGGGGACAGGAGCACGTGGCGGATGTCGGCGAGCTCGACCGAGATCGGTCCGCCGTCGGCGCCGCTGCGAACGCCGAGCGCGAACGCCGCGACGACTGCGAGCCCGATGACGGCGGGGCCACGGGTGAGCAGGTCGACGGTGTCGACGGTGTCGCCGATCGCTCCGTCGACGGCGTCGGAGACCCAGACGACGAGGACGAGGCCGACGAGGGCGAAGAGGTAGACGCGGTAGGCGACGTCGTACCAGTCGAGTTCGCCGAGGCGGCGCCGCTTGCGGGTGCGCCGGAGTTCGCGCAGTGTGGCCGCGGCGTCGGACGGCACCGTCGCGGTGGGCGCGTCGGACGTCATTGCGACCAGAACGTAGTGGCGGTGGCGCATACTTGTGCAGTGAGCACCGAGACGGCGCAGTTGTTCTCCGGCCTGCTGACGGTGGCCACGGCGCTGCTCGGGATCTCGGTGATCGTGCTGCGTCTCGCCACTGCCGCCGGTGACGAGCGCGCCCGCCAGGTCGGTTCCACCGTCAGCGACGCCGGTGTGTGGCTGGCGTTCCTGATCGCCACCGGATCGATGCTCGGCAGCCTCTGGTTCTCCGAGGTCGCGGACTTCGTCCCCTGCCGACTGTGCTGGTTCCAGCGCATCGCGATGTACCCCCTGGTGGCGGTCCTGTTCGTGGGGGCGATCCGGCGCGACCTCGCCGTGCGCTGGTACGCCGGGCCGATCGCGCTCGTCGGTGCCGGCATCGCCGGCTACCACACGCTGATCGAGTGGCGACCGTCGCTCGACACCGGTGTGTGCGAGCTCACCGGACCCTCCTGCACGTTCGTCTGGTTCCGTGAGTTCGGCTTCATCAGCCTCGCCACGATGGCGCTGACGGCCTTTCTCACCATCCTCATACTGTTGTTCGTGCGGTTCCCGGCCAGACTGGACGCCACCCCCGAGGTCGAAATGGAGACCGTGTCGTGAAGAACAACCGCACCCTGCTCATCGTGATCGGCGCCGTCGTCGCCGTGCTCGCCCTCGCCGGGATCGCCGTGGTCGTCTCCGGCGACGACGAGAGCACCGGTGTGCTGGCCCCCGGCGAGACCCGCCCCGAGCCGTCCGGCCCGGTCGAGCAGAACCGTCCGGTCGACGTGGCCGGGCCACCGCTGGCCACCCTCGACGACGCCGTCGTGCCCGACCCGGGGATCGGCGCTGCGTTCCCGGAGATGGAGGGCCAGACGTTCGACGGCACACCGATCAGCCTCGGCGGCGCCACCGACGGCCCGACCTTGTTGGTCTTCCTCGCCCACTGGTGCCCGGCGTGCAACCAGGAGGTTCCCGAGCTGATCGAACTGCGCAACCGCGACGGCATCCCGGCCGACATGGACGTGATCGGCATCAGCACCGCGGTCGACAATTCCGCCCCGAACTTCCCGCCGTCGGACTGGCTCGCCGACCGGGGTTGGCCGTGGGAGACGGTGGCCGACGATGCCCAGTCGACCGCATTCCTCTTCGGCGGGGGCTCCGGGTTCCCGTATCTGGTGATCCTCGACGCCGACGGCAACGTCCTGGCCCGCGACACCGGTGCCAAGCCGGCCGAGGAACTCGCCGTCTGGATCGCCGACGCCCTCGCCACCTCCACCTGACCCCTTCCTGCCCGTCCGGACCCGACCCCGACGCGCACCTGCCCGTCCGGACCCGACCCCGACGCGCAGGGCGTAGCCTGGCCCGATGGCAGTGAAACGGGTGGGGTTCTTCGGGCCGTTCGGGACGTTCACGCAGCAGGCGTTGCTCACCCAGGCCGA
>JAWLFC010000002.1:49965-78860 GCA_041685755.1 Ilumatobacteraceae bacterium | reverse complement strand
GCGCTTCGTCCGGCATCCACCCATCGAAGCCGGTCGCGCCGAGGTGGTCTTGGCGGGATTCGACCGCTGCACCGGTCGAATTCGTGCAAGATGGCCCCGTGAGCGGCCGCGTGATCGACCCGTCGCTGGCCGCGGTGACCGATGTGCTCGCGACGACACCGGGCGTGATGTTCTGCGTCAAGGCGCCCGACGGCGTCTACGTCGCCGCCAACCAGGCGTTCGCCGATCGGGCCGGCGTGTCGGCGCCCGGCGACGTCGTCGGTCGCAGCGCCCACGACCTGTTCCCCACCGAGTTGGCCGAGCGGTACGAAGCCCAGGACGACGAGGTCCTGCGCACCGGTCACATGCTGACCAACGAGCTCGAGCTGATCACACGCCCGGACGGCACCTACGGCTGGTTCCTGACGTCGAAGTCGCGATGGACCGACGAGACGGGCGCGCCCGTCGGTGTCGTGAGCGTGTCGGTCGACCTCCGCACCGCCGCCGACCCCGGCGCACCCCACGAACGCCTCGCCGCCGCCGTCGACGTCGCCCGCAGTCGCTTCGCCGAGCAGTTGCCGGTCGCCGACCTCGCCGACGCCGCCGGTATGTCGGTGGCACAGCTCGAACGCACGGCGCGGCGCGTGCTCGGACTGACCCCGAAACAGGTGATCATGCGCTTCCGGCTGGAGGAAGCGCTGCGGCTGCTCGCCGACGGCGACCTCTCGATCGCCGAGATCGCCCACCGCTGCGGCTACTACGACCAGAGCGCCTTCACCCGCCACTTCCGCCGGGCGGTCGGCGTCGCGCCGGCGACCCACCGGTCGGCGACCGGTCGCTGACGCGTCGCCGACGGTTGCGTCGGCGCAGCCACAGCGGCCGCTTGGGCACGAGGAGGGCAGCGTCTACGGTGGACCCGTGACCGACGAACAGCGTCCCTACGGCAGCGACGCCGCCGACCCGGCGCTCAAGCGGGTGCGCACGCGCCACTTCCAGCGCGCCAAGGAACAGGGCATCAAGATCACCGGGCTGACGAGCTACGACTTCCTGTCGGCATCGATCTTCGACGACGCCGGCATCGACTTCCTGCTCGTGGGCGACTCGGCCGGCAACACCGTGTTCGGCTACGACACCACGATCCCCGTCACCGTCGACGAGCTGATCCCGCTCACCGCTGCGGTCGTTCGCGGCGCCAAGCGGGCACTGGTGATCGCCGACATGCCGTTCGGGTCGTACGAGAACGGTCCCGACGAGGCGCTGTCGACGGCGATCCGCTTCATGAAGGAGACCGGCGCCCACGCCGTCAAGCTCGAAGGCGGCGTCCGCAGCGCCAAGCAGATCAAGCGCATCGTCCGCGCCGGGATCCCGGTGATGGCCCACATCGGCTTCACGCCCCAGAGCGAACACGGCCTCGGCGGCCACATCATCCAGGGACGCGGCGAAGGGGCGACGCAGCTGCTGGAGGACGCCCACGCCGTCGAGGACGCCGGTGCGTTCGCCGTCGTGCTGGAGATGGTTCCCTCGGCGGTCGCCGCCCAGGCGACGCAGGAACTGACGATCCCGACGATCTCGGTGGGTGCCGGACCGAACTGCGACGGGCAGTTGATGGTGTGGAGCGACTGGGCGGGGTTCACGAGAGGACGGATCCCGAGGTTCGTGAAGCAGTACGCATCGATCGGCCAGACGTTGCTCGACGCCGCGGTCGCCTATCGCGACGACGTCGAGGCCGGCGTGTACCCGGCCTCCGAGCACGAGTACGGCGAATGAGCAGCCGGCTGCACGTCGACCGGGACGGTTCGGGCGACCCGATCGTGTTCCTCCACGGGATGGGCACCTCGGCGGCGACGTGGGAGCGGTGCATGGAGCTGCTCGCGGACCGTTTCACGGTTGTCGCCCCCGACCTGCTCGGCCACGGCTCGTCACCGGTGCCCGACGATCCGGCGGAGTACACCCGCGATCGCACGCTGGTCGACCTCGACGACATCGTCGCCGACCTCGACGGCCCGCCCGTGCTCGTCGGGCACTCGCTCGGCGGTTACCTGGCGCTCGCCTACGCCGCCACCCGACCGGAGGCCGTCCGCGGCGTCGTGGTGCTCAACACCGGCCCGGGCTATCGCGACGATGCCAAGCGCGAGGAGTGGAACGCCCGGTCCCGTCGCAACGCCCACCGGTTCGGGGTGCCCGAACAGGTGACGACGATGAACCTGCAGGAGGACTCCGTCGTGATGGACCGCCTCGCCGACATGACCACGCCGACGCTCGTGCTCGCCGGCGGCGACGACCGCCCCGAGTACACCGGCGCCGGCCAGTACCTGGAACGCAAGATGCCACAGGCCCGGCTCGTCGTGGTCGACGGTGGCGGTCACTCGATGCACGAAGACTCCCACGCAGCCGAGGTCGCCGAGCTGGTGGCCGGCTTCGTCGCCGAACTACCGACCTGACGCCGGACCTGCGCCGGTTCAGCCGACGGTGATGGTCGCCGACTGGCCGCGACTGAGATGGTCGTCCACGTCGCAGATCAGCCGGTAGACGCCGGCCTCGTCGAACGTCACGGTGACGGCGGTTCGTTCCTCCGCCCCGATCCGCTCCGTGCGACCGAGCGATCGGCCCTCGGCCGACAGGACCTCCAACGAGTGGTCGATCTCACCGACGTTGACGAGGTCGAACTCGATGGTGTCACCCGCGGCGATGACGCCGGGATCGCCGTTGAACGCGTACTCCGACGCCCTGATCTCGATTGTCCGGGTGGGTTCTGACCCGCTCTCGGCAGGGGCATCGTCGCCGCACGCGGCGAGCAACACGACCGGGGCGACGGCGAGGACGACCACGAGGCGACGGAGCGAGTCGGGCACGCCCGCACCGTAGCTCCGGTCGCAGCTGTGCGAGGCGTCAGTAGTGCCGGAGCTCGACGACCGTGCCATCCGGGTCACGCACGTACAGCGACGTTCCGTCGCCTCGGGCGCCGAATCGGCGCACCGGCCCCTCGATCACGTCGAGCTCGGCCGACGCTGCGAGCTCGGCCAGATCCATCGGCTCGACGACGAGACAGAAGTGGTCGAGTCGGTCGTCGGTGGGGGTGCCGGCGATCAGGTCGATGATCGTGCCGTCGTCGACGCGCACCGACGGGAACGGCACCTCGCGGCGGCGCCACTCCTCGACCCGCACCGGCGCGAGGCCGAGACGATCGCAGTACCAGGAAAGGGTCACCTCGACGTCGGAGCAGGCGAGCACGATGTGGTCGAGCCCGGAGACTCGTGGCGTGGTCATGGCCCCAGTCTCGCGAACCATCCACCAACTCCGACCCTCGACCGAAACGTCATTCGGCGACGAGCGAATACGTGGTCCCGACCACCGAGGGTCCGTACCGTCCCGGCGCGAACCGGGCGGCGAGCGCGGCCTTCGCCCGCCAGCCGGTGCAGTGACCCGGCGCGACGAGACGGGGCGAGATCAGCGACTCGAGATCGTCGACCGTCGGCGCGATGCGCGGCTCCATCGGCCCGCCGGCGAGGTGGTAGCCACCGAGTACGACGTCGACCGGCGTGCCGGGGAAGCGTTGTCTGGCCCCGAGGCAGGCGTTCACGATGCCCGCGTGCGAACAGGCCGACAGCACCGTGACCCCGCGCCCGCGCACCTCGGCGGCGAGGAATCGCTCGTCCATGATCAACGGGTCGGCGACCACGACGTCGTCGCCGTCCGGACCGGCCCCGAACCGGAACGAGTGGTGCCCGACGAGGCCCGCCTCGTAGGACGTCGTGCGCTCGATCTCGCCGCTGCCGAGGAACATCTCGTCGGCGAGCAGATGGTCGTCGTGGTGGAGCTCGATCGTCGCGCCCGCCGCTTCGAGCGCCGAGAAGGTCGGCTCCTCGGGGAGCAGCACGAACGTGCCGCCGGGCGACTGGATGCCGCGCTGGTCGGGCCGGTCGGGGTGGAGGTCGACCACCGGGGCCGAGCGGCCCGCGGCGCGGCGCGCGGCAGCGATCGCCTCGATCGCCGCCGGCATGCCACCGCTGTGGTCCCAGTGCCAGTGCGACAGGAACACCGCCTCGATGGCCGCGAGGTCGACGCCGAGACGTTCGGCATTGTCGAGCCAGACGTCGCCGTACGGGCCGACGTCGAACAACACCGTGCGGGAGTCGTCACCCCGACGACCCGTGACGAGCACCGACAGCCCGTGACAGGCGACGCAGAGGTGGTCGAACACGGTGACGCAGTCGTGGCCGTCGTGCTGGCGGGTCGGGGGCCGGCGGATCACGTGCGAGGCGATCTCGGGCAGCTGCGGCACCCCGGCATCGACGCTCGACAACGAGTCGGTCTCGTTGTCGACCACCACCGTGAGGGTCAGTTCGTCGAGTGCGGTCGATCGGGTCATGGCACACCTCCTCGACCCATTGTGGCGGCATCGGTTCGCCGCCACCGAAGGGGCCGGCGGGATCGTCGGGAACCGGCATCGCTCACCGCAGGCGCTCCTTGGCGCGCTTCTTCGCCTGTGTCAGCTCCACCCGCTGGGGGTGCTCCTTGTAGAACGGGTCGAGCGGGTAGCAGCCCGAGACGAGGCCGTTGCGCGGGGCGGTGGTGCAGTCGCTGAACGTGCGACAGACGAGGCCCCGGTCGAACGGCTGACCGGCCAGGGTGTCGGCGGCGAGTTCCGGGTACGACAGGATCATCCGGCCGAGCCCGACCATCGACGCTCCCCCGTCGGCGACGACGGCTTGGCCGACGTGGGCCAGCCAGTCCTGGACGTAGGAGTACCCCGATCCGACGATCGTCAACTGGGGATGGGCGATCGTCAGCTCGCGGGTCACAGCCAGCTGGCGGGCGACGCCGACCAACGGGTCCTCGGGCGGCTGGTAGCCGTCGGACGGCGGGAAGTACGCCGGCCGCTGCACGTGGGGGTTGTAGTACGGGCTGCCGGCGGTGGTGCTCACCAGCCCGACCCCCAACTGCGCGCACAGCTCGAGGAAGGCGTGGGTCTCCGTCAGGTCGATCCCGAGGCCCGTGCCGTCGCCGCCGAACGCGTACCGGTACTCGCCGGTGTCGACAGCCTCGGGGACACCGACCCCGCCTTCGCCGGCGCGGAACGGCACGAGGTCGAATGCCGACAGCCGCACGGCGACCGCGAGCGCCGGCGCCCGGTCGCGTATCCCGGCCACGACGCGCCGCAGGAACTCGGTCCGGCCGGCGAAGTCGCCGCCGTAGCGGCCGATGCGGTCGTGGCCGGTGAGCAGCTCGTGGAGCAGGTAGCCGTGGCAGTGCTTGACGTCGATGAAGTCGAAGCCCGCCTCACCCGCCCGCACCGCTGCGGCGATGTAGGCCTCGGCCAGTTCGTCGAGTTCGTCGTCGCCGAACACCGCAGACTCGCCGACGCCGAGGCGGGCGTCGAGGATGGGGTGTTCGTACGCCGTGCGCGGCCGTGGGGCCGCGTCCGGCCGGGACCATCGCCCCGAGTGGGTCAGTTGCAGCCCGGCGACCTGGCCGGGCGCCAACGTTCGGCGCAGGTCGGCGATGTCGTCGACGGTCGAGTCGTCGAGTACGAGCTGGTTCGGGTTGGCCCGCCCGTCGGCTCGGACGGCGGTCGCCTCGCCCCACACGAGACCGCAGCCACTCGCAGCGAATCGTCGCCACCGGCGCCGGACGAGATCGGTCGGGCGGCCGTCGGTGGTTCCGTCCCAGCCCTCCATCGGCAACACGGCGAACCGGTTGGGCGCGCGCAGCACGCCGGACCGGTCGGCGATCTCGACGGGCTGGGCCAGCGGGCCAGTCGGGTCGACGTCGTCGTCGATCGGGATCTCGATGCCCAGTTCCGCGCAGTGGTGGCGGAATGCGTCGACCGAGTCGAGCTTCTTGACCTGCGTCCAGCGCACGCTCACGTCGCCACCGCAACGTCGCCCGAAGCCTCCCAGGGCCTCAGCCGCTCGAGGATGTCGGCGAGCACGTCTCGGTCGGCGGCAGGGCGACGCGGCACGCCCGGCGGCGTGGCGTCGCAGTCGGCCCACCCCCGGAGCTCGAACATCATCGCGGCGTCGTGGCGGTAGCCGGGGACGGGCGGGCGGAACGTGAAGTGCCCGAGGTACTGCAGCAGGTCGTTGAGTTCGTGGAAGTCGGGATCGCCGGCGGCCCACATCCGGTCGCGGGCGGCGAAGGCCGCCGGCGCGAAGGTCGAGAGCCCGAGCAGGTAGTCCGAGCCGTACATCACCATGTCGATCGCCAGGTCGTTGCCGGTGAAGACCATGAAGTCGGGTCGCACCCGGTCGCGCACGTCGAGACGGTCCCATTCGAGCTGACGGCTCAACGACGAGTGCTTGGCGCCGACGCACGGGGTGATGCCCATCATCGCCTCGTAGGCAGCGAGTGACGGGATGCGTCCGTACGGCACGAACATCGAACCCAGCTCGAAGCCGATGAACCGGTCGAGTTCGGCTCCGATCCGAACGAGTGCGTCGACCCAGGCATCGTCGTCGAGACCGTTCAGCCCGTGCGACGGGAACACCACCGGGGTTCCTCCCCGCTCGGCGACGGCTGCGCCCGCTGCGGCGTAGGCCCCGAGGTCGCACGGCGCGCCCGCTTCGTCGGCGACATAGGCCCCGGCGACGAAGTCGCCCCCGGTGACGGCGGCGGCGACGTCGAGCACCCTGACCGTGTCGGCGTCGTCGAGCAGCTGGACGTAGCCGGTGTCCATGTTGACCGCCGGCGTCAGCCCGGCCGCCACCGTTCGTTCGATGTGGGCCTCGGTGGCCGACCAGTCGATCGCGCCGTCGGTGGTGTGCGGCACCAGCACCGCCGACATCCCGGTGATCGTCCGTCCCGGCCGGACGCGTCGCTGCACGTCGAGTTCGCTCCGCTCGCTCATGACATCCCATCCTCGCCGATCCGTGGTGGAAAGATGAGAACATGGACCGTCGAGACGTCGGACCGAACCGACGAGGAGAGGCCGTGTATCAGATCAGAGAAGTGTCGATGGGGCCGCGTTTCGAGCCCGGAGGCGTCATCGCCGTCGGGTGGTACGACGGCGTGCACCGCGGCCACCGCTCGTTGCTCGACCAACTCCGCCGGGTCGCCGACGAGCGCGGTGTGCGCACCGGGCTCGTCATCCTCGACGACGACCGCGACACCCGTCGCCTCACGAGTCTCGACCAGCGGCTGGAGTTGATCGCGCAGACGGGGCAGGTCGACACGGTCTGGGTCGTCACCGCCGACGACGTGTCGGTCGTCTCGCTCGAGGACGCCCACCAGGAGTGGAACGATCCCGACCGGACCTGCTCATCGGCGGAGATCACAGCACTGATCGACGCCGGCGACGTTGCCGGTGCCGCCAACCTGCTGGGGCGGTTCCACGAGATGCGCGGCGTGGTCGAACTCGGCGACCAGCGAGGCCGCACGATCGGATTCCCGACTGCGAACGTCGCCATGCCCGAGTCGCTCGTCATCCCCGCCGAAGCGGTGTACGCCGGACTGTTCACCGCCGCCGACGGAGTGACGCGACCGGCGGCGATCTCGCTCGGGCGACGCCCCACGTTCTACCCGGACGGCCTGGCGCTGCTCGAGGCCCATGTGATCGACTTCGACGGCGACCTCTACGGCCAGCGGGTGAGCATCCACTTCGTCGACAAGATCCGCGACCAGCGCCGTTTCGACGGCCTCGACGACCTCGGCGCCCAGCTGCACGACGACGTGGAGACCGCTCGCAGCATGCTGGCCGATCTCGCTCCATGAGCCCTCCCGACCGCCCGCAACTGATCACCTACGCCGACCGGTTGGCCGGCGACCTCGCCGGCCTGCGCCGTCTGCTCCACGAGGAACTCGACGGCGTGTTCGGGGGCGTGCACGTGCTGCCGTTCTTCGTGCCGATCGACGGCGCCGACGCCGGCTTCGACCCGATCGACCACACCCAGGTCGATCCTCGAGTCGGCTCGTGGGACGATGTCGCGGCGCTCGCCGCTGATCACGAGGTGATGGCCGACCTGATCGTCAACCACGTGTCGGCCGAGTCCGAGGCCTTCCTCGACTGGTTGGCCCGCGGCGACGACTCGACCACCGCCGACATGTTCCTCACCCCCGAGCGGGTCTTCGGCCACGAGCCCAGCGCCGACGAACTCGACGCCATCCACCGGCCGCGACCGACCCCGCCGTTCACCGAGGTGACGTTCGCAGACGGTCGGACCCGCCTGGTGTGGACGACCTTCACCGCACGCCAGATCGACATCGACGTCGAACACGAACTCGGCTGGAACCACCTCATGGGCATCCTCGATCGCTTCCACAGCGCCGGGGTGACGCTCGTGCGGCTCGACGCCGTGGGCTACGCCGTCAAACGCGCCGGCACCTCGTGCTTCATGCTGCCCGAGACGTTCGACTTCATCGATCGGCTGACGGCAGCGTGCCACGAGCGCGCCATGCGCGTCCTCGTCGAGGTCCACGGCCACCATCTCGACCAGGTCGCACTGGCCCAGCGGGTCGATCTCGTCTACGACTTCGCGCTCCCCCCGTTGACGCTCGACGCCCTGTACCGGGGCGATGCGACAGCGCTGAAGACGTGGATCGCGATGCGTCCGACCAACGCCGTCACCGTGCTCGACACCCACGACGGCATCGGCATCGTCGACGTCGGCATCGACCCTCGCGACCCGAGCCGGGGCGGGTTGTTGACCGCGCCGCAGATCCACGATCTCGTCGAGTCGATCCACGAACAGTCGCACGCCACGAGCCGGGCGGCGACGGGCGCCGCCGCGTCGAACGTCGACCTGTACCAGGTGAACTCGACGTTCTACGACGCCCTCGGTCGCGACGACGAGCGTTACCTGGCGGCGCGGACGATCCAGCTGCTCTTGCCGGGGATCTCCCAGGTCTACTACGTCGGATTGCTCGCCGGCACCAACGACATGGACCTGCTCGCCGCCACCGGTGTCGGCCGCGACGTCAACCGCCACCGCTACTCCCCCGACGAGGTCGCCGCAGCGCTCGAGCGCCCCGTGGTGCAACGACAGCTCGACCTGCTGCGCTGGCGTGGTGGCGATCCCGCATTCGCCGGCGAGTTCGAGCTGCTCGACTCTGACGACCACGTGCTCGCCGTGCAGTGGCGCTCGGCGGACTCGTCGTTCACGGCGACCGTGGACGTGCGCGACCCGACCGTGACGATCGAGCGCTGACGATCGAGCCGGACCCAGCTCGCACCGGCATCTAGGATCGCAGCGTGAGCGAGTTGCCGCTGCTGCCCGACCAACCCTCCACCGCCGAACAGGTTCGCCGCTTCGGGCCGCCGGCGATCATCGCCCTCGGTGCGCTGCTGTTCGTGGTCCAGAACACCGACAGCGTGACGTTCAACTTCCTGTGGTTCGAGTTCCGCTGGCCGCTGTGGATCATGCTGCTGGTCTTCATGGCGGTCGGTGCCGCGGTGTTCTGGGGCGCCGCCCGCCGGCGCCGTGCCCGCAAGGCAGCCGGCAACTGAGCCACGTCCTCGAGTCGCGGCCCGTCGGCACCCCGTGAATCCGCCCATCTTCAGCCGCTACCGGGTCCCGGCGATGGACTGCGCCGCCGAGGAGCAGCTCGTGCGCATGGGACTCGATCGCCTGTCCGGTGTCGAGCACGTGTCCGTCGACCTCGCCGGGCGCACGGTGACGGTCGTGCACGACGCCGTACCGGACGATCTCGATGCGGTGATGTCCGGTCTCGGCCTCGGCGCCGAGCTGCTCGAACGGGGCACCGGCGGTCGCGAAACGGCTGCCGCAGCCGACGATCCCCGTCGCCAGCGCACCGCCCTGCTCCTCGCGCTCGCCATCAACGCGCTGTTCTTCGTCGGCGAGGTGACGGCGGGGATCGTCAGCGGTTCGCTCGGCCTGGTCGCCGACGGGCTCGACATGGGTGCCGACGCCGCCGTCTACGCGATCAGCCTCGTCGCCGTCGGCGGTTCGGTCGCCCGCAAGCAGCGGCTGGCCCGCACCAGTGGCATCGTGCAGTTGACGCTGGCGTTCGTCGGGCTGGCCGAGGTCGTGCGCCGACTGGTCGGCGGTGAGGGAGTACCCGATGTCCGGGCGATGATCGTCGTGTCGCTGCTCGCGCTCGCCGGCAACGTCGTCACGCTCGTCCTGCTGCACCGGGTCCGCTCCGGCGAGGTCCACATCCAGGCGAGCTGGATCTTCACCGCCAACGACGTCAAGGTCAACGGGCTGGTCATCCTGGCAGCGATCGCCGTGAGCCTGACCGACAGCGCGGTGCCCGACCTCGTCGCCGGAGCGCTGATCTTCGCCGTCGTCGCCAACGGCGCGCGGCGGATCCTGGTGCTGAGCCGCTGAGTTCAGCGACGCGTCCTACAGTCGACGCGATGGCACCTCGCTCGATCGGCCTCGATCCCGCTCTGAACGACTACGTCGTCGAGCACTCGTCGCATCCCGACGACGTGCAACGGGCGCTGATCGAACGTACGGAGGCGCTCGGTGACGCCTCCGGCATGCAGATCGCACCCGAACAGGGAGAGTTCCTCCGGATGCTCACCTCCGCCGTCGGCGCCCGTCGTTCCGTCGAGGTCGGAACGTTCACCGGCTACTCGGCGCTCTCGATCGCCCGCGGACTCGCCGACGGCGGACGACTGCTGTGCTGCGACATCAGCGAGGACTGGACGTCGATCGCCCGCGAGTACTGGGCGGCTGCTGGTGTCGCCGATCGGATCGACCTGCGTATCGGTCCCGGCCTCGACACGCTGCGCTCCCTACCGCCGACGGCCGATGTCGACCTCGCGTTCATCGACGCCGACAAGGCCGGCTACGTCGACTACTACGAGGAGCTGCTCGTGCGGCTGGCCCCGAACGGGATCATCTGTGTGGACAACACGCTGTGGAGCGGTCGGGTCGCCGATGCGGACGCCACCGACGCCGACACCGTCGCCCTGCGGCGGTTCAACGACCACGTCGCCGCGGACGAGCGGACCCGTCAGGTGATGGTCCCGATCGGCGACGGCCTCACGATGATCCGTCACGCCTGAGCCCGCCGCCGGCGTGGCAGAATCCGCCGATGACAACCGACGCTGCGGCGGATCGCTACCGCGACGCTGCTCGCATCCTGCACGACATCGCCAAGCCGATGCGTGTCCTCTCGGCACTCGCCTGGCCGGGCGAGATCCGCCAGCAGTTCCTCGACGGCGGCGCCCAGCGCCTGCCCGAGCCCACCTACACCCCGGTCGATCCGGCGCCGGTGCTCGATGGCGTGGCCGCCGCGCGGCGCCTGCTGCGGCCCGGCAACGTCGTCGACGACTGGCTCGACCGTGAAGCGACCGCGATCGAGTCCACCGCGCTGATGCTTTCCAGCGTCGGCACCTCGGCCTTCCACGCCTACAGCCGCAAGCTCTACAGCGTGCCGACCCAACCGCTGCGCTTCGATCCGGCAACGCCACTCGAACTCGCCGAGCAGGTCCACCGATCGCTCGCCGAGCTGACCGATGCCGCCCTGACCCCGCCGGTCGTTCGCTCACGAACCGGCGAACAGGTGGCAGCGCACATCGCGGCCGAGGTCGCCGAACACTTCGGCGAGGCCGCACCCGAGGTCGTGCTCGTCGACGAGCTCTCGGCCAATGCCGTCGCGACGACGAGCCGCATCAAGATCCGGCGCGACGCTCGGTTCACCACCAAGGACGCCGCCCAACTGCTCAACCACGAGGCGTTCATCCACGTCGCCACCGGCCTCAACGGCCGGGCACAGACCGACATCCCGATCCTGGCGATCGGCCATCCCGGCACGACACGGACCCAGGAGGGCCTCGCCGTCTACTCCGAGTACGTCTCCGGCACCCTCGGCCTCGACCGCCTCCGCCGACTCGCCGACCGGATCGTGGCCACCCAGCTCGTCATCGACGGCGCCGACTTCATCGAGCTCTACCGCTGGTTCCTCGACCGCTCGCCCACGCCGGAGCAGGCCTTCGAGTCGACACGCCGGATCTTCCGGGGCTCGCCGCTCACCGGCGGCGCGCCGTTCACGAAGGACTGCACCTACCTGTCGGGATACCTGTCGGTGGCCACGCTCATCCGGGCCGCGTTCACCGCCGGACGCGCCGACACGCTGGCGCTGCTGTTCGCCGGCAAGCTCGACATCTTCGCCGTGCCCGCCCTCGGCGAGCTGCGGGCGATGGGCCTCGTACGACCGGCGCGCTTCCTGCCACCGTGGGCCGCCGACCCCAGCTGGGTGTTGGCCCATCTCACGCTCAACAGCTTCCTCGCCGGCATCGACCTGTCAGCGGTCGCCGCGGCGATGGGCGACGTACTCGAACGCTGCCCACGAGTCGAGGTGGCGCTCCCCGCCTGAGGGCCGACCGGCTCAGTGGCGGATGTCGTCGCGCAGGTGCTTGTTGTTGCGCGGCTCGCGCTTGGACTTCATGTCGGTCAGCTGGCGGATCATCTCGTCACGCACCTCGTTGAAGGCACGGTCGAGATCACTGTTCGACGACGTGGCGACCATCGGATTGTGGCCGTCGATCTTGACGTCGAGCGTGACGTGCTGGCTCTTCGCGTCGCGGTCCTTGACGAACAGCTGCAGGGAGACCGTGCCCTGGTGGAACGAACGCAGCCGGGCATCGAGCTTGGCCCAGTGATCGTGGAGCTTCTCGATCTCGTCGGGATAGACCTCACCATGCACGGTCAAGCTCTCGGCCACCGTCGCCGGATTGTCGATCGTCATCACAACTCCTCCGGAACGGGGCAAGGGGCCCCGTGCCTCTCCCCCCATTCAACCCGACGGACGTTCAGCACTCCCAAACGGAACCGCTCACGCGAGATCGTGCGGACCGGCGGCCGGGTAGCCGTTGGCGGCACGGATCGCCTCACCCCACGGCGCCAGGATGTCGAACAACTCGTCGGCGTCGTCACCCAGCGCCCGCACGGCCGGTGCCATCTGATCGTCGGTCACCACCTCGAGCGCTTCACGGGCGTGGCGGCCCGGCTGCGCGAGGTGGGTCTCGGCGCCGTGGCCGTCGAGGTACCCGTGGTCGCGCAGGTGGTGTTCGGCGGCGTCGAACTCGTCGTCGGTCCAGCCCCGGGTCCGGCTGTAGCTGCGCATCGGCATGCCCCAGTACAACTCGGTGAGAATGCCGATGTCGGTGGCCGTCAGGCCGGCGGCGACCCAGGCGGCGTTGTGGCAGTCGCCTCGGTACTCACGCAGGAAGTCGCCGACGTGCCAGACGGCGGCAAGCGGGTCGTCGGGCACGGGGAGCGCCCGGATGCCCGCCGCCACCGGACGGCCGTTGATCGGCAGGACCTGGGCGGCCCGTACGAGCAACTCCAGCGCCCGCTCCGTGCCGTCGGGCCGTTCACCGAGCACGCGGCGGAGCTGCCCGACGGCGCCGTCGGCGCGTGCGGTTCGGATCGTGGCGGCATCGGTGATCGTCCAGGCGCGGCGTACCGCCGGCACGACGACGGCGGCGCTGAACACGCCGAACGCCGCGGCGACGACCTCACCGTCGACCTGACCGAGCACGCTGCCGCGGCTGGCGAAGTAGGCGACGCCGTCGGGCAGGGCGACGCCGTTGGCCTCCCTGGTGCTCGGCTCGAATCCGAGCGCGACGTAGTTGGCGTGGCACTCCGGCGAGAAGTACACCTGCCCGACGACGGGCTCGAGTACCGAGCCGAGTCGACGGGCGCAGCGTTCGGTCGTGACGGATTCCATGGACCGCCACGGTATTCGCTTCGACCCGTGGCGGCCTCAGTGTCAGCGCCGACGAACGGGAACGAGGTCGGCGCCGGAACTCACTAACGTCAGCGCATGCCCGAGCGCACCACCGTCCTCGTCCACGGCAACCCGGAGACCGCCGCGATCTGGGGTCCGCTCACGGTGGCGCTGGCCGAGCGGGGCCGCACCGACGTCATCGCCCTGTCGCCGCCCGGATTCGGAGCGCCCGTTCCCGACGGCTTCGACCCCACGATGGATGCCTACGCGGAGTGGCTCGTCGCCGAGCTCGACACCATCGCCGCGGACGGATCGGAGATCGACCTGGTGGGCCACGACTGGGGCGCCGGCCACGTCTACGGAGCGCTCTCGCGCCGACCCGACCTCGTGCGCACCTGGGCGGGCGACATCGCCGGCGTCGTCCATCGCGACTACGTCTGGCACGACATGGCCCAGGCATGGCAGACGCCCGACGTCGGCGAACAGGTGGTCGAGGGCATGGCGTCGTCGACTCATGCCGACAAGGTGGCGCTCTTCGAAGGGCTCGGACTCCCGCCGGCGATCGCCGACGACCTCGCAGCCGGGCTCGACGCCGAGATGGGCCGGTGCGTGTTGCGCCTCTACCGCACCGGTGCCCAACCCGCCGTCGGTGAGCTCGGCGACCGCCTGGCGTCGATGAGCCTCCCGCCCGGGCTCGTCGTCGACGCCGAACTCGACGCCTACGTGCCCTCGGAACTCTCCGTCGACGTCGCCCGACGCCTCGGCGCCGACGTCCTGCGCCTCGACGGCCGGGGGCACTGGTGGATGGTCGACGACGTCGCCCCCGTCGCCGACTCGCTCGTGGCGTTCTGGAACGCCCACTGACCCGTCTACTCGACCGGAAGGCCGAGGTTGCGGGCGATCACCAGGCGCTGGATCTCGCTCGTACCCTCGCCGATCTCGAGGATCTTGGCGTCGCGGTAGAAGCGGGCGACGGGTGACTCCTCCATGAAGCCCATGCCGCCGAAGACCTGCGTGGCAACCCGGGCGGCGTCCATCGCCGCCTCGGTCGAGTAGAGCTTGGCCATCGCCGCCGCCTGGCCGATCGGGCGGCCCTGGTCCTTGAGCCACGCCGCCTTGTAGGTCAGGTTGTGGGCGTTCTCCACCTGCACGGCCAGGTCCGACAGCTGGAACGCGAGGCCCTGGAAGCGACCGATCGGGCCGCCGAAGGCGTGGCGTTGCTGCGCGTACTCCACCGACAACTCGAGACACGCCCGAGCCGAGCCGAGCGCCAGCGCCGAGATGGCGACGCGACCGTCGTCGAGGATCGACAGGAAGTTGCGGAACCCCATCCCCGGCCGGCCGAGCAGGTGCTCGGCCGGGATCCGGCAGTCGACGAAGGTGATGCCGTGGGTGTCGCTGGCGTGCCAGCCGAGCTTGTCGTAGGCGGGCTCGATGATCATGCCCGGGGTGCCAGCGGGGACGACGAACGCCGAGATTCCGTCGTCGGTACGTGCGGTCACGGTCACGATCGAGGTGATGTCGGTGCCGCAGTTGGTGATGAACGCCTTCGACCCGTTCAGTACCCACTCGTCGCCGTCGAGCACGGCGCGGGTACGGGTGGCGCCGGCGTCGGAGCCGCCGTCGGGTTCGGTCAGGCCGAACGCACCGAGAGCGCGGCCCGCCACCAGGTCGGGCAACCAGCGGTCACGTTGGTCGTCGTCGCCGAAGCGGTACACCGGGTTGGCACCGAGGCCGACGCCGGCCGACAGGGTGATCCCCATCGACTGGTCGACCCGCCCCAACTCCTCGATGGCCACGCACAGCGATGCGAAGTCACCGCCGCCGCCGCCCCAGCGCTCGGGGAACACGATCCCGAACAGCCCGAGCTCGCCCATCGCCCGAACGACGTCGACCGGGAAGTGACAGTCCCGGTCCCACTGGGCCGCGCGGGGTGCGATCTCGCCCTCGGCGAACTCGCGCACGGTCGACCGGAGCAGTTCGTGGTCCTCGCTCAGTTCCCAACTCATCGTCCGACCGACGCTAGCCAGTTCGCCGTCGGCGGTGCCCGTCGACCGCAGCGACGCGCCGGTACTGTCGCCGCAATGGATTCGAGGCCCGCTCGGCGATCGGCGCTCGTTGCCCTGGCGCTGGGCATCGCCGCCTGTGGCGGCGCGACCTCCTCGGCGTCGATCGACACCGCCACCGCCACGCCGCCCGCTACGACGCTTCCACCGAGCTCGGCGCCGGCTCCCCCACCGACCACCTCGACCACGACCACCTCGACCTCGACCACCTCGACCTCGACCTCGACCACCACGACCTCGACCACCACGACCTCGACGACGACCACCACGACGACCAGCCCGCCGCTGCCCGATCCGGCGCTGGCTGCCACGAACGCGACGTTCGACGAGCTGGCGGCGACCAACCCCGCGGTCACGCTCACGGTGCAGCGCGATGGGCGCAGGGTGCTGGCGCGGGCGTCGGGGACGACGATCGACGGCGCCGCGGCGACGTCGGACTCGCCGATGGTCGTCGCCAGCGTCGGCAAGCTCGTCACGGCACTCCTCGTCGCCCGGCTCGACCAGGGAGGCATCGTCGATCTCGACGCCCCCACGCCCTGGGCCGTGGGCGGGTTGGATCCCCATCCCGCCTGGAACGACGTCACCCTTCGCGAACTCCTCGCGCACACCTCCGGCATGGTGAAGGTTCGCCGCGAGTGGTTCGAACGCTCGGGCGACTGCGCCTCGTTCCTGCCCACGTTGCTCACCGAGCCCCCACGGCCCCACCGCGGTGAGTGGACCTACTCCAACGGCAACTACTGCGCCCTCGGCCTGCTCGTCGAGGGCTTCACCGGCATGCCGCTCGATCTCGCCGCCGAGGTCTTCCTGCTGCAACCGCTGGGCGCCTCGGGCATCCATCTCACCACCGGTGGACTGCTGCCGACCGACGTGGCCTACACCCTGGGTGTCGATCGGCTCGCCCGACTCGGTGGAGCCGGCTCGTTGGTCGTGTCGACCGACGACCTCGCCACGCTGCTCTCCTCGCTCACCGACGCCGACCGCGAGACACTGGTGTGGCCCGGCGTGTTCGTCGACCAGTACGGATGGGGCCACACCGGCAGCGTCGACGGAGCGGTGTCCTGCGCCTGGCTGCTCGAGAACGCACGGACGGTCGTCGTCGCCACGGTCGCCGGTGCCAACCCGACCACCGGCGGCGCCGTCTGCGACCGGATCGTCCCCGCGCTCGCCACCGATCTCGGCCTCCCCGTCACCGGCGAGCCCGACCGCTCCCCACCCTGACCGACCCGCTCCTGCCCGTCCGGACCCGACCCCGACGCGCTCCTGCCCGTCCGGACCCGACCCCGACGCGCCGGTGGTCAGTCGAGGTGCCAGCGTTGGCGGGCGGCGGCGATCGACGGCAGGCCCACCTCGCCGGTCGACGCCGCTTCGGGCCGGTACTCGTGGCCGACCAGCGCCGCCAGCGTCGCCCCGGTCGACATCGCCAGGGCGTCGGCGTCGTAGCCCCCCTCCAGCACGACGACCGTGCGCCGCTCGGGCACCAGCGCCTGCAGGCGGACCGCCAGGTCGGCGTAGTCGGCAGCGGTCAACTCGAGCCCGGCGAGCGGATCGTTGCGGTGGGCGTCGAATCCGGCCGAGATGAACAACCAGTCCGGCGCGAAGCGGCCGACCAGCGGTACGACGACCTCGTCGAAGGCCCGGCGGTAGACGTCGCCGCGCGTCCCCGCCGGGAACGGCAGGTTGACGTTGGCGTCGGGCGCACTCGCCGCGCCGGTCTCGTCGGCGCGCCCCGTGCCCGGGTACAGCGGCGCTTCGTGGGTGGACACGTACATCACCCGAGGGTCGTCGTAGAAGATGTCCTGGGTGCCGTTGCCGTGGTGCACGTCCCAGTCGACGATCGCCACCCGCTCGCCGGCGTCGGCCAGCTTGGCGGCCGCCACGGCGGCGTTGTTGAACAGACAGAACCCCATCGCCCGATCCGGTACGGCGTGATGTCCGGGCGGGCGGCCGGCGGCAAATGCGACGTCGCACTCACCCCCTCGCAACGCGTCGACCGCGTCGAGCACGGCACCGGCAGCGCGACGACCCGTCGTCCACGAGCCCGGCGCGGCATAGGTGTCGGGATCGAGATCACCGCCGCCGCGCTCGCAGAACCGCTCGAGCTGTGCCAGGTACGTCGGGTCGTGGACCCGGCCGAGTTCGTCGACCGTCGCCAGACGCGGCTCGCGGAACTCGACGGCGTCGACCAGTCCGGCTCGGGTGATGCCGTCCAGCGCCGCGTCGAGCCGGGCGGGGCGCTCCGGATGCCAGTCCGGAGTGAGGTGCTGGTCGAGATGCGCAGCGGCAAACACGGAGATGGGCACGGCCACACCCTCACCCTAGGCACCCGAGGCCCCCGAACCCCAGGCGCGCGCCACCTCACCATGAACGCGGTCACACCGGTGTCGCTGCGGGCTCGGAGATGCCATGCTGACAACGTGAGGTACCCCCGATGACCGACGAGCCGGCCGCCGACTCGAAGTGGGCCTCCTCGGTCGTCCTCGGCAGCGGCGACACCGCATTCATCCGACCCCTGACGCCGGCGGACAAACCCGCCCTCGCCGACTTCCACCGCCGCCAGTCGCCCGAGAGCATCTACCGCCGGTACTTCTCACCGAAGCCCGAACTCAGCGAGAAGGAACTCGAGCACTTCACCGCGGTCGACATGGTCGACCGCGCCGCCCTCGTCGTCGAATCACACGACGAGCTGATCGCCTGGGCGAGCTACGAACGCTGGCCCGGCCGTGACGAAGCGGAGGCGGCGTTCATGGTGAGCGATGCCCACCAGGGGCAGGGCATCGCCACGCTCCTGCTCGAGCACCTCGCCGCCATCGCCCGCTCCAACGGCATCGAGCGGTTCACCGCCGAAGTGCTGGGCGACAACCGGGCCATGCTGGCGGTGTTCGCCAAGGCGGGCTGGCCGCTGCAACGCCGCTTCGACTCCGGCGTGGTCGATCTCGACTGGGAGCTCGCCGACACCGAGGAGTTCCTCGACAGCGTCGAGCGGCGCGAGCAACGCGCCGACTCCCGCGCCGTCGCCCGCATCCTGATCCCCCGCGCCGTCGCCGTCATCGGCGCGTCCGAACGGGCGGGCAGCGTCGGCGACGCCGTCTGGCGCAACGTCGTCGACGGCGTCGACGCCCCCGTGTACGCCGTCAATCCCCGTCACGACACCGTCCACGGCCACCCCTGTCATCGCTCGATCGCCGATCTTCCCGACGAGGTGTCGCTGGCGATCGTCGCCGTTCCGGCCCGCTCGCTCGACGAGACGATCGACGCCTGCATCGCCAAGCGGATGCGCGGCGCGGTGATCGTCACCTCGGTCGACGGCACCGATGTCGACGTACCGGCGCTCGTCGCTCGGGCCCGCCGCAACGGGCTGCGGATCATCGGCCCCTCGAGCATGGGCATCGCATCGCCGCGTCCCGAGACGCGCCTCCAGGCTGCTCTCGTCGACGTGACGCTCCCTGCCGGCGGCGTCGCGATCTCGATGCAGTCGGGTTCGCTCGGCGGGTCGTTCCTGCGCAAGGCGCGCGACGTCGACCTCGGCATCTCCTGGTTCGTGTCGCTCGGCGACAAGTCCGACATCTCCGCCAACGATCTGCTCCAGTTCTGGGAGTTCGACGACAACACGACCGTCGTCGCGCTCTACACCGAGGCGTTCGGCAACCCCCGCAAGTTCGCCCGCATCGCCCGCCGGGTGTCTCGCACTCGACCGATCGTCGCCGTGCGAACCGGTGCCGCCGCCGCCGGCGAGATGGGCAGCGCGCTGTACCAGCAGGCCGGCCTCATCGAGGTTCCGACCGTGCCGGCGCTCCTCGAGACCGTCCGGGTCCTCGCTACTCAACCCGTGCTCGAGGGCCCGCGCGTCGCCGTGCTGACCAACTCCCGCAGCCCCGGCACGCTCGCCGCCGCCGCGCTCGGCGCGGCGGGACTCGAAGCGGTCGACGGACCGATCCGGCTCGACTGGAGCGCAGCATCGCAGGACTACCCGGCGGCGATGCAGGCCGCGCTCGCCGACGACGGCGTCGACGGGCTCCTCGTGATCCACGCCCCAGCCGTCGCCGCCGATGTCGACGTCGCCGCCCGCCACATCGACGACGGCGCCCGCAACACCACCAAGCCGGTCGTCGCCGTGCTGCTCGGCGGAGCGGACGGGCCCGTGGCGCCCGGCTCGTCGGTCCCGGCCTTCACGTTCCCCGAGCAGGCCGCCGCGGTCCTCGGCCGATCGCACGCCTACGCCCGCTGGTTGCGCGACGAAGCGGCCGCCCCGGAGGAGACCGGCCGCCACGTCGATCCGCGTGCCGCCCACGCGATCATCTCGGCAGCGAGCGATGCGTCCCACGACGGCAGCATCGACCTGGATCTCACCGCCGAGCGAGCGCTGTTCGGCGCCTACGGACTCGACATGGCTGCCGCCGTCGAGGCGACGCCCGACACGGCGGCGGCGGCAGCACGTGAGATCGGCTTCCCGGTGGCGGTCAAGGCAGTCCGGCGACGGCCCGGACGGTCGGCGCGCGCCGGTGTCGCCCTCGACCTCTCCGGCGACGACGACGTGGCCGAGGCGATCGAGGTCATGCGCGACTCGCTGGGCGCCGACGCCGACGACCTCGTCGTGCAGGCGATGACCTCACCCGGCGTCGACGTCCGCATCCGCTGCGAACACGACGATCGCCTCGGCGCCATCGTCACCGTCGGTCTGGGCGGCGCCCAGGCCGACGCCATCGACGACCGCACGAGCCGCCTCGCTCCGGTCTCTCCGGCGAGCGCCACCACGATGCTGCGCGAGACGCGACTTGCCGCCGCGCTCGACTCGTCGGGGTTCGACTCGGCGCCACTGGTCGATGCCATCGTGCTCGCCGCTCAGCTCGCCTCGGATCATCCCGAGGTCGCCGAGCTCGACCTCAACCCGGTGATCGTGTCCGACGACGGCGCCGTCATCACCGACGCCGCCGTCCGCATCGAGCCGCACATCGCCGAGGACGGTCCGCTGCGTCGGCTTGACTA
Source organism: Ilumatobacteraceae bacterium (assembly GCA_041685755.1). Lineage (GTDB taxonomy): Bacteria > Actinomycetota > Acidimicrobiia > Acidimicrobiales > Ilumatobacteraceae > Sva-07. Next base: position 58,191 of record JAWLFC010000002.1, on the reverse strand, counting down.
GTGGCGTGGACCTCGGCATCGTCATCCCGCTCGTCCTGCTCCCGATCCTGGTGATCGGCGCCTACGTCTGGTATCGGCGCTCGATCGCCGCTTTGGCGCCCGACGACGCCAAGCCCGTGTCGGGGGTCCGCCTCACCGCCGAGGCGCTGCACCGCCACGACACCGCTCCGTGGCGGGTCGTGTACGAAGTCGGCGGTGCGCTCGGCGGCGTCGATCACGTCGTCGTCGGGCCACCGGGCATCGTCGCCATCACCACGGTCGTCGCCGATCGACCCGCGCCGCGGCACCTGATCGACACCGTCGGCGACACCCGACTCGTCAGCGACGCCGCCGTCGCTCGCGGCCCGGTCGACGAGATCGCTCGACCCTCCGGCGTCGGCTGCCGGTTGTCGGCTCGGGTCTTCTGGGGATCTCCCGAGCCGACCCGGTCCGCATTCGACGAACTCGTCCACGGCAGCCACCTCGTCGAGGGCCAACGACTCGGCGAGTGGCTCGAGGAGCTGGCTCGATCGGCACCGGAGCCGCTGGATGCCTCGTCGGTCGATCGGGCCTGGCGCACCGTCGTGACCGGGATCGGACGCCCCGACCCGTTGCCATGAACGCCACTAGCGTGCGGTCATGGCGACACCCGAGGAGTTCACCGGCCCGACAACCGAGTTGCTGCAGGCGCTGATCCGCAACGCCTGCGTGAACGACGGCACGCCCGACTCCGGCGAGGAGACGCGCAACTCCGACCTCCTCGTGACCTACCTCGACGGGGCGGGTCTCGACGTGCAACGGTTCACGCCGCGGCCCGGGCGTGACTCGATGGTCGCCCGCATCGAGGGCACCGATCCCGATGCGCCGTCGCTGTGCCTGATGGGCCACATCGACGTCGTGCCGGTCAATCGCGACGGGTGGCGCGAGGACCCGTTCGGTGGCGAGGTGATCGACGGCGAGGTGTGGGGTCGGGGCGCGATCGACATGCTCAACCTCACCTCGTCGATGGCCGTTGCGTTCCGCCGGCTCGCCACCGAGGGCTTCCGCCCGAAGGGCGACCTGATCTACTTCGGCGTCGGCGACGAGGAGGCGGGTGGCACCTGGGGCGCGGAGTGGATGGTCGAACACCACTGGGACGCCATCGCCGCCGACTACGTCCTGACCGAGCTCGGCGGGTGGTCGACCGTCGACGACCACGGCCACCGTTCGGTGACGGTCAACGTCGGCGAGAAGGGACTCGCGTGGCGGCGCCTGCGCGTGCACGGCACGCCCGGGCACGGCTCGGCGCCGTTCGGCGCCGACAACGCGCTCATCAAGGCCGCCGAGGTCGTTCGTCGGCTCGCCGAGTACCGCACGGCGCCGCACATCGACGACATCTGGCGGGCGCAGGTGGCCACGATGCAGCTCCCCGAGGAGCTGAAGGCCGGCCTGACCTCGACCGAGGACATCTTCGCCACCCTGGAGTCGATGCCGACGGCGGTGTCGCGGATGTGCCACGCCCAGACCCACACGACGATCTCGCCGAACGTCGCCCACGGCGGCCAGAAGACCAACACGATTCCCGACGTCGTCGACATCGACGTGGACATCCGCACCGTGCCGGGCACGACCCGCGACGACGTCGACGCGATGCTCCGCGAGGCCCTCGGCGATCTGTACGACCAGGTCGACGTCAGCGTGCTCCAGCACTCGGACCCGACCGCGTGCGACTTCGGGCCGTCCAACGCGCTGTGGGAGACGCTCACCAGGCACACCCAGGTCGCCTACCCCGGCGCCGAGCTCGTACCCGGGCTCATCGTCGGCGGGACCGACGCCCGCTTCTACCGCGAGCGCGGGATCACCGCCTACGGGGCCGGTCTGTTCTCGCCGGCGCTGGACATCGCGACGTTCGGGTCGCGGTTCCACGGCAACGACGAGCGCATCGACGTCGACTCGCTCGGCCTGTCCGGCAACTACTTCTACGGCATCGCCAAGGACCTCGTCGGCTGACCTCGCCATCAGGGCGGTCAGCGGAACAGGTCGCGTTCGGAGTCGCGCAGGACGGGCGCCATCGTCGCCTCGTCGTCGGTGACCCACTCGTAGCCACGGATCACCGCGACCGGCACCCGGCTGGTGTTGCCCTTCACCAGTTCGGCCGCCGCGGTCAGCTCGTCGGCGACGCAGATCTCCTGGACGCGGAACTCGTGGCCGTGCGGGTCGTGCTGACCGATGTAGCTGTGCAGCGGGTGCATGCCGGCGATCCCGATGGCGACGTCGGTCTGCCCCTCGCGCCACGGGCGCCCGAACGTGTCGCTGACGATCACGGCCACGTCGAGGCCGAGGTCGGCGAAGCGCCGGCGGAAGCGCCGGGCGGATGCATCGGAGTCCTCCGGGAGCACGAGCACCCGGTCGTGGGCGCCGCTCGAGGATTGGTCGACGCCGGAGTTGGCACAGCAGAACCCGTGATGGGTTTCCGTGATCAGCACCGGCCCGATCTGACGGATGATCCGCTTCGACTCGCGCAGCACGACCTCGACCACCCGCGGGTCCTTCTCCCAGCGAGTGGCCCACGACGTCGCGAACGTCGACGGCTCGACCGCCGCGAGTTCGACTGCTCGCCCCTCGGCCTTCGACACGACCTTCGAGGTGATCACGACGACGTCGCGGTCGGTGAGCGGTGTCCCACTGTCGGCCGCGGCAGCGACGATCTGTGCCGCGAGATCGTCGCCCGCCGCGATCTCCGGGAGACCGGGGATGCCGAAGACCTCGATGCGACCCACGTTCAGTCGGGCAGTCCGGCGAGGAAGTCGCGGATCGCCGCGTTGACCGGTTCCGGGTTCGTCAGGTTCGCGGCGTGGGCGCCGCCGACCTTCACGACCGACCCCGAACCCGGCAGGCCGGCGGCGAGCGCCTCGGCCTTGTCCATCGAGATCGACACGTCCTCGGTGCCGTGCACCACCAGCGCCGGGCAGGTGATCTCGCCGAGGCGATCGGTGACGTCATCGCGCGTCATGAGCGTGTTGAAGGGCTGCTGGATGTAGTCGTTGGGCCGCTCGCGCCACTTCGCGATCCAGACGGGGTTGACCTCGGGGTCGGAGATGATCAGCCCGGCGACCGCTTCGGCGAGTTCGTCGACCGGCCCGACGGCAAGCCACGTGTCGTTCATCTGCCAGTAGCCCGGGGCGACCTCCGGGTCCTCCACGCCGGCCTGGGTATCGAGCAGGATCAGCGCCCGCACCCGTTCCGGAGCCGTCAGTGCGACACGGAGCGACAGGAACCCGCCCTGGCTCATGCCGCCGACGACCGCCCGGTCGATCCCGAGGTGGTCGAGCAGCCCGAGACAGTCGTTCGCGGAGTCCCAGTAGGTGAACGGCTCGCCGTCGTACTCGGTCTGGCCGAAGCCCCGCTCGTCCCAGGTGATCACCCGGTAGTCGTCGCGCAGCGCCGCGACCTGGTGCACGAACATCTCGTGGTCCATCAGGAACCCGTGGGCGAGGATCACGGGCGGGCCGTCGCCGCCGGTGTCGTCGAAGAAGATGCGTTGTCCGTTGACGTCGGCGTGGGGCATGGGCCGACGGTACCGGATCGGCCAACATGGGGCGATGGCGAACGATGCCCCCCTTCCCCCACCCTCCCCGGCGACGCCCGACAGGTCGGTGTCCGAGATCTTCGACCCGACGGCATGGCGTGACGTCGAGGGATTCGCGTTCACCGACATCACCTATCACCGCGCCGTCGACGCCGGGGTGGTGCGCATCGCCTTCGACCGCCCCGAGATCCGCAACGCCTTCCGGCCCCACACCGTCGACGAGCTGTACACGGCGCTCGATCATGCCCGCATGTCGACCGACGTCGGGTGCGTGCTGCTGACCGGCAACGGGCCGTCGCCGAAGGACGGGGGCTGGGCGTTCTGTTCCGGCGGCGACCAGCGGATCCGGGGCAGGGACGGCTACAAGTACGCCGCCGAGGAGACCGCCGACACGATCGAGCCGGGACGCGCCGGACGGCTGCACATCCTGGAGGTGCAGCGACTGATCCGGTTCATGCCGAAGGTCGTCGTCTGCGTCGTCCCCGGTTGGGCGGCGGGCGGCGGCCACTCGCTGCACGTCGTGTCCGACCTCACGCTGGCCAGCCGCGAGCACGCCCGGTTCAAGCAGACCGACGCCGACGTGGCGAGCTTCGACGGAGGGTTCGGGTCGGCCTACCTCGCCCGGCAGGTCGGCCAGAAGTTCGCCCGGGAGATCTTCTTCCTCGGGCGCGAGTACACCGCCGACGACATGGTGGCGATGGGCGCGGTCAATGCCTCGGTTGCCCACGCCGAGCTGGAAGCCGAGGCGTTGCAGTGGGGCCGGGAGATCTGCGCCAAGAGCCCGACGGCGCAGCGGATGCTGAAGTTCTCGTTCAACCTGATCGACGACGGCCTGGTCGGCCAGCAGGTGTTCGCCGGCGAGGCGACGCGCCTGGCCTACGGCACCGACGAGGCGCAGGAAGGCCGCGACAGCTTCCTCGAGAAGCGCCCTGCCGACTGGTCTGCCTACCCGTACCACTTCTGATGCCCACTCCTCCCCTCCCTCCCCCGTCACGTTTGCGGTGCGGACTGGTTGGGCCGGGTGAACCACAACACGCCACAAACGGCCCTCCCCGTTTGCGGGGCGAACTGGTTGGGCCGGGTCAACCACAACACGCCACAAACGCCGGGACGGGACCGACATGACGGCGGTGGTGCGGGTCGACGACCCGGACGACCCCCGCTTCACCCAGTTCCGATTGAGCGAACGGGGCCTCGCCAGCCGGGCCGACAAGCGCGACGACGCCGGCGCCGGGCTGTTCCTGGCCGAGGGTGATCTCGTGGTGGAACGGGCGCTCGACGCCGGTTGCCAACCCGTCGCCGCCCTCGTCGACGCCGACCGGGTCCCCGCCGTCGCGAGCCGTTTCGGGGCGCCGGTGTATTCGGGCGGGATCGAGGTCCGGCGGGTCGTGTCGCGCCTCGGCGTCCCCTCGACGATCATCGCCCTGTTCCACCGGCCCTCGCGCCCGACGGTCGCCGAACTGGCGGAGCACGCCCGCCGACTCGTCATCGTCGAGGCGGTCGACAACCCGGCGAACATCGGCTCGATCATCCGCAACGCCGCCGCGCTCGGCTGGGACGGGCTCGTCCTCGACCACACCAGCGCCGACCCGCTCGCCCGTCGTTCGCTCCGAGTCGCGATGGGAACCGTGTTCGCCCTTCCCCACGCCCGCACGACCGATCTCGCCGCCGACCTGCGCCGGCTCACCGACATCGAGCACTACGCGATGACCCCGGCAGCCGACGCCGTGGCGCTCGACACGGTCGATCCGGGCGATCGACTGTCGATCCTGATCGGGTCGGAGCGAAGCGGGCTCAGCGACACGTTGCTGGAGTTGGCCACCCCGGTACGCATCCCGATGGCCACCGGGGTCGACTCGCTCAACGCCGCCGCCGCCACCGCGATCGCGTGTTACGCACTCCGACCCCGATAGAACGAACGGCGATGACCGCCGTCCTGCTGCTCTCGTGCCCCGACCGTCAGGGCGTCGTCGCCGCCACCGCGGAGTTCATCGCCCGTCACGACGGCAACATCGTCCACGCCGAACAGCACGTCGACCGCGGGGGCGCCGGCGCCGACCCCGTCTTCTTCCAGCGCGTCGAGTTCGAACTCGACGGCTTCGGGGTCGACCGCGACGAGATCGTGACGGCGTTCGCTCCCACCGCGGAGCGCTTCGGGATGCACGTCGACCTGCGGTTCACCGACATCGCGACCCCGACGGCGATCATGGCGTCGAAGCAGCCGCACTGCCTCTACGACCTGTTGACGCGCTGGCGCAGCGGCGAGCTCCCGATGGACCTGCGCGTCGTGGTCTCCAACCACCCCGACCACGCCGAGATCGCCGACCACATGGGGGTGCCGTACCTCCACCTGCCGGTGACGCCCGAGACCAAGCCCGCGCAGGAGCGCGCCGTCCTCGCCGCGCTCGCCGATCACGGCGTCGAGCTGATCGTCATGGCCCGCTACATGCAGATCCTGAGCGACCGGTTCGTCGCCGAACACCCCAACCGGATCATCAACATCCACCACTCGTTCCTCCCCGCGTTCGTCGGGGCCAACCCGTACCGCCAGGCCCACGACCGCGGCGTGAAGCTCATCGGGGCGACGGCCCACTACGCGACGGCAGACCTCGACGAGGGCCCGATCATCGAGCAGGACACGGTGCACGTCACCCACCGCGACGACGTCGCCCGGCTCACCTCGCGCGGCCGCGACCTCGAGACCATCGTGCTCGCCCGCGCCGTGCGCGCCCACCTCGAACACCGGGTGCTCGTCCACGGCCGCAAGACCGTCGTCTTCTCCTGACGCTGCGCGACCTGGCCCCGGTCACGCGGTGGCGTCGACCGCGGCACGGCGACTGCGGCGGCCGCGCGGTGCGCTGCCGCTGGGCTCCCAGGTGAACCGGCGCAGCGCGATCGCGAGGCCGAGCAGCCCCCACGCCGCGACGTACGCGAGGCTCGGCCAGTCGAAGGCCGGGGCGTCGACGAGCGGGTTGAAGCAGTCCTGGAACGCCTCGGCGAAGTGCTTGAGGGGGAAGATGTCGCCGATGGTCGTGATCCACGCCGGACCGCTGTCGACCTGGATGAAGATGTTCGACACGAACGCCATCGGCAGGATGATCGCGTTCGCGGCCGCCGACGCCGAACTGGCCGACTTGACCACCGATGCCAGCGCCATCCCGAGGGCGGCGAACGCTCCGACGCCGACGGCGAAGGTCACGAACGCCGCCGGCATCTTGGCCGGTTCGATCTCGAGGTCGTACACGACGACGCCGAGCGCGAGCATGAGGACGACCCCGACGAACGCGATGAGCACCGCCGACACGAGGAAGCCTGCCAGGTAGATCCACGTCGGCAGCGGCGTACCCCGCCAGCGCTTGAGCACCCCCTCGTCGCGGCGCAGCGGCACCATGTTGGCGAGGTTGGTGAACGTCGCCGACACCGCCGTGAACGCCGCCAGCCCGCCGGTGTAGAACTGCTGGGCCGAGATCTCGCCCTCCGAGGTCGTGAAGGTCCCGCTGCCGAACAGGGCGTTGAACAGCACGAGCATGACCAGCGGCAGACCGAGCGTGAAGAACACGGCGACCGGGATCCGCCAGAACGTGACGAGCTGGTAGCGAGTCTGGGTCGCGACGAGGCTCAGCGCCGACGGAAACGCATTCACGGGGCCTCCTGGGCGGCGGTGTCGGTGAGCGACAGATAGACGTCCTCGAGCGAGACGCGGCTGACCGACAACGACTCCAGCTCGACCCCGGCCTCGATCGCCCATCCCGTGATCCGGTGGACGGCCACGGTCGGTTGGTCGATGCTGGCCTCGACCAGCCGACCCGAGACGCGGATGCCGACGCCGAGCAACTCGCCGAACGTCGACGCTGCATCCGATGGGGCGACGCGCTCGGGCAGCATGAAGCTGACGACGGTGCCGCTGACCTGGTTGATCAGTTCTTCGGGCGTCCCCTCGGCGATCAGGTGACCCCTCGACAGCACACCGACACGATCGGCGAGGTGCTCGGCCTCGTCGAGGTAGTGGGTGGTGAGCAACACGGTCGTCCCGTCGTCGCCCAACGCCTCGATCAGATCCCACGACCGTCGCCGGGCCGACGGATCGAAGCCGGTGGTCGGTTCGTCGAGGAACAGCAGCTCGGGTCGACCCACGATGCCGAGCGCCAGGTCGACCCGGCGCCGTTGGCCACCCGACAGCGAACCCACCCGGGCATCGACCTTCTCCTCGAGACCGACGAGCGAGACGACCTCGTCGAGCGGGCGGGGTGAGCGGTAGCACCCCCCGTAGAGCTCGATCACCTCGCGGACGCTGAACTCGGACTCGACACCGGAGGACTGCAGGACGATGCCGATGCGGTCACGGAAGTCGCGGTCAGCCTCGGCCGGGTCGACGCCGAGCACCGACACCGAGCCCGACGTCGCCACTCGATGGCCCTCCAGGATCTCGACCGCGGTCGACTTCCCGGCACCGTTCTCGCCGAGCAGCGCGTACACCTCGCCGGCGGCGACGCGGAAGCTCAACGCGTCGACGGCGCGGACGTCGCCGTAGTCCTTGCGCAGGTCGCGCACCTCGATGGCGTTCATGGATCGCCGACCCTAGCTGCCGACCTCAGCTGGGGGTCCGGCGCGACGAGATCGGCAGCCCGGTGTCGTTGCGGAGGTGCTCGGCGGCGTTGACGAAGTAGGCCATCATCTCC
>JAWLFC010000002.1:5494-49865 GCA_041685755.1 Ilumatobacteraceae bacterium | reverse complement strand
AGCTGCCGACCTCAGCTGGGGGTCCGGCGCGACGAGATCGGCAGCCCGGTGTCGTTGCGGAGGTGCTCGGCGGCGTTGACGAAGTAGGCCATCATCTCCTCGGCGACGCCGTCGGGGACGCGCTCGTCGGCGCACACCTCCTCGACCGCCGCTGCCATGTGGACCAGCCAACGATCGCGCTCGAGCGGACCGATCGAGAACGGGAAGTGCCGCATGCGCAACCGCGGGTGACCGCGTTCGTCGGAGTAGGTGGTCGGCCCGCCCCAGTACTGGGCGAGGAACAGGGTCAGCCGATGGCGGGCACCGGTGAGGTCGGGTTGCTCGGGGTAGAGCGGCAACAGCACCTCGTCGGTCTCGACGCCGCGATAGAAGGCGTCGACGAGTCGCTCGAAGAACGGCATGCCGCCGACCCGGAAAAACAACGTGGGTGCCGTGTTGTCCACGGCACCCACGCTAGGGGATTCCCTCGAGAGCGAGAAGGGGGATCGCTCGGAGAGATCGGTTGGTTCGTCGACGTCAGGCGTCGGCGAACATCGACTCGGCGTCGAACCTGCGGTACTCGACGAGTTCGTCGGCATTGACGACGAAGGGGGTGTCGTCGTTGCAGGGATCGAGAACGAGTGCGTCATCGGTCGCGAGCAGCACGAGCACGGTGATCACGTCGTGGTCGGCGGACCGGATCTCGAGCACGTCGCCGGCCTGCAGCTTCTCCATCAACATCGTGGTCATCGGTGGTTCCTGTCGTTCGTGTGGTTCGTGTCTCGGGTTGTTCAAGACATCGGTGACAACGCCGGTCGACTTGAGGAATTCCCGAAGCTCGCCGTGTCAAACGTCACGATCAGTGGAAGGTGGGCTCCTCGTAGTCGGGGAAGATGTCGGGCAGGCCGTCGCTCACGCGAACGGGGTAGACGGGCGGGCGCTTCTCGAGGAAGCTCTCGACTCCCTCCTTGGCGTCGGCGCTGGCCCCCCGGGCGAGGATGCCCCGGGAGTCGACCCGGTGCGCCTCCATCGGGTGGTCGGCGCCGAGCATGCGCCACAGCATCTGCCGGGTGAGCGCCACCGAGACCGGGGCGGTGTTGTCGGCGATCTCCCGGGCGATCTCGCGGGCAGCAGGGAGCAGTTCCTCCGCGGCGTGCACGCTGCGGACCAACCCTCGTTCGTGCGCTTCGGCGGCGGGGAACACCCGGCCCGAGTAGCACCACTCGGCGGCCGTGCTGATGCCGACGAGGCGAGGGAGGAACCACGACGAACACGCTTCGGGCACGATGCCACGCCGGGCGAACACGAACCCGAAGCGGGCGGTGTCCGACGCCAGGCGGATGTCCATCGGGAGCGTCATCGTGGCACCGACACCGACGGCGGCGCCGTTGATGGCGCCGATGACCGGCTTCGTGCAGTCGAAGATGCGCAGCGACACCATGCCGCCGCCGTCGCGCGGCACGCCGGCGTCGGTCTGGATGTCGCTGCCTCCGCCGGCGAACGTGTCGCCGCCCGCTCCCAGGTCGGCGCCGGCGCAGAAGGCCCGTTCACCGGCACCGGTCACGATCACCGCCCGTACGTCGTCGTCGGCGTCGACCCGGTCGAACGCGTCGATCAGCTCGCGCATCATCGTCCCCGTGAACGCATTCATCCGCTCCGGCCGATGCAACGTCACCGTCGCCACCGAGTCCTCGACGCCATAGATGATCTCCGAGTAGTCCATGAACGGACCGTACCGACACCCGAACCCGCAGCAAGAACCGCACACCGAACACCCCCAGCCCCCGCAGAGAAGCGGTCGACGCCGGAGGCCCCAACGCGGCGGCGACGTTCCTCGACGCGCGGAACGACATGAGCCCGCGACCCGACAGCGAACGGGTGGCGCCGGGGACGTCATGGGGACCGGCCGAAGGCCGCAGCCCCAGGGCGTCGCCGGTGACAGGACCCGTGAGCGGTACCGAACTCCGTGAGCGGGACCCGCGCCCTAGACGTCGAGGAACTTCGATGCCGCGATACCAGAGCCGATGGCGCCGGCCAGCGCCCCGATCGCGAGCATGATCAGCATCACCGTCTGGTCGTAGCCGTCGATGACGACGAGCGCGGAGAACCCGCTGTTGTCGGGGAAGTTCTGCACGCCGTCGGTCCACTGGCTGTTCCACGCCCACAGCCCGACGCTCGCCAGACCGGCGCCGATGATGCCGTGGAGCAGGCCTTCGAGCATGAACGGGACGCGGATGAACCAGTCGGTGGCGCCGACGAGCTTCATCACCTCGATCTCTCGCCGTCGGGCGAAGATCGCGGTGCGGATGGTGTTCCAGATCAGCAGGATCGCGGCCAGCAGGAGGAACACCGACAGCAGGAGCAGGCGGAACCCGAAGAAGCTCTGCAGCTGGGTGATCAGGCTGATCTGGTCCTCGGCGAAGCTGACGTCGAACACGCCGGGGAGCTCGGCGAACGCGTCGGAGACCTGACGGAGCAGCTCGACGTCGGTGTCCTCGGTGGGCACCGCCTTGAACTGGGTGGGGATCGTGTCCTCGGTGAGCAGCTCACGCACGCCGGGTTCGCCGGCGAAGATCCGGTCGGCCTCCTCGAGCGAGCAGATCTCGTCGCAGTAGGTGAACGACTCGATGAACTGGTCCTGGCCGGCGAGGGCGGACTCGACGAGTGCGAGCTGGTCGGCGGTCGCCGTCGGGTTCATGAACACGATCATCTCGACGCCGCCCTCCCACCGTTCGAGCAGGTTGTCGAAGGCGTGCTGGCTGAGCAGGGTGAGCCCGACTCCGAGCAGCGAGATGGCGGCGGTGATGATCGACGCCACGGTCAAGGTGGCGTTGCGGCGGAAACTGTCGAAGGTTTCGCGGAGGATGTAGCGGAGGCGGGACAGCACGGTTCAGCTCACTCGTAGACGCCGCGGGCCTGGTCGCGCACGATGACGCCACGGTCGAGCTGGATGACCCGCTTGCGCATCGTGTTGACGATGCGCTGGTCGTGGGTCGCCATCACGACGGTCGTGCCGGTCTTGTTGATCCGGTCGAGGAGCCGCATGATGCCCTCGCCGGTGGCCGGGTCGAGGTTGCCGGTCGGCTCGTCGGCGAGCAGGATCAGGGGCCGGTTGACGAACGCCCGGGCGACCGAGACACGCTGCTGCTCGCCGCCGGAGAGCTGGTGCGGCAGCCGGTCCTCCTTGCCGGCGAGGCCGACGAGGTCGAGCACGGCGGGTACCTGCTGCTTGATCACGTGGGTGGGTCGGCCGATGACCTCCTGCGCGAACGCGACGTTCTCGAACACGCTCTTCTCGAGCAGCAGCTTGTAGTCCTGGAAGATGTTGCCGATGTTGCGACGCAGGTGCGGGACACGACCGGCGGGCATGTCGACGATGTTGCGACCGGCGACCCAGACCGCACCGCGCTCCGGGCGGTCCTGGCGGTTGAGCATGCGCAGCAGGGTGCTCTTGCCGGACCCCGACGGCCCGACGAGGAACACGAACTCGCCCTTGGCGATGTCGAAGCTGGCATCGCGCAGCGCGACGACCTCGGACGAATAGCTCTTGGTGACGTTCTCGAGTCGGATCATGGTGGTGGCTTCCCGAAGGACGCAGAGAGGGTACAGGTCACTCGGTGCCGCGCGGGGTCAGGCAGGCGCGTCGGCCTCGGCACGCCGCATCCGCAGATACCCCTCGACGAAGTCGTCGATGTCGCCGTCGAGCACGCCCGAGACGTCGCTGGTCTCGATCTCGGTGCGCAGGTCCTTGACCATCTGGTACGGCTGCAACACGTAGCTGCGGATCTGGCTGCCCCAGCCGACCTGGGCCTGTTTGCCGGCGATCGAGTCGAGCTCGGCGGCGCGGTCCTCCTCGGCCTTGGCGGCGAGCATGGCGGTGAGTCGCCCCATCGCCCGTTCACGGTTCTGGAGCTGGCTGCGCTCCTCCTGGGAGCTGGCGACGAGACCGGTCGGCTCGTGGATCAGGCGCACTGCCGATGACGTCTTGTTGATGTGCTGGCCGCCGGCACCCGAGGCCCGGAACACCTCCATGCGGATGTCCGACTCGTCGATGTCGACGTCGACGTCGTCGAGCAACGGCCACACCTGCACGGCCGCGAACGAGGTCTGGCGGCGTCCCTGGTTGTCGAACGGGCTGATGCGCACCAGACGATGGGTGCCACGCTCGGCACTCATCAGCCCGTAGGCGTAGCGCCCCGAGATCGTCACCTCGGCCGACATGATCCCGGCCTCGGCACCCTCGGAGACGTAGTTGAGGCTGATCGTGAAGCCCCGGCGCTCGCACCACCGCTCGTACATCCGCAGCAGCATCTCGGAGAAGTCCTGGGCGTCGACGCCACCGTCCTTGGCGTTGATCTGCACGATGCAGTCGGCGTCGTCGTGTTCGCCGGTGAACAGGCTGCGCAGCTCCAGCTGGTCGAGCGTGGCGTTCAGCTCGGCGATCGCCGCCTCGATCTCGGGTTCCTGCGACTCGTCGTCCTCGTCGCGAGCGAGTTCGTGGAGGGCCTCGACGTCGCCGAGCTGCTCGGTGAGCCCGTCGAAGATCGCCAGGTCGTCGCGGATGTTGGCGTACTCGGTGTTGAGCTTCTTGGCGCGTTCCTGGTCGTCCCAGAGCGCCGGATCGGAGATCTCGGCCTCGAGCACCGCGAAGCGCTCCCGGTTGTCGACGATCGAGAGGTAGCTCTCGGCCTCGTCGAGACGACGACGGACATCGCGCAGGTCGGAGGTGAAGTCACGCATGGAGCACCCGCCCGGTCAAGAGGCGCCGTGGCACTGCTTGAACTTCTTGCCCGAGCCACACGGGCAGGGAGCGTTGCGCGGGGTCTTGTCGAAGGCGTCCTTGACCACGGTCTGTTGCTTGGCCGTCGGCGCCGGTGCTGCGGCCTCCGGCGGCAGCGACCCCTCGGCAGCAGCAGCGCTGGCAGCCCGATCGAACCCGCTCGACTCGACGTCGTCGGAGGACGAGGTCTGCAGGTTCTTGACCGTGTCGGCCGCCGGATCGGCCGCCGGCGCCTGGTTCTGCACCACCTGGACGTGCATCACGTACTTGACGAAGTCCTGGGCGATGCCGGTCATCATCCCGCCGAACAGTTCGAACCCCTCACGCTGCCACTCGGTCAGCGGGTCCTTCTGACCCATCGCCCGCAGGTTGATGCCACCCTGCAGGTAGTCCATCTCCTCGAGGTGCTCGCGCCAGCGCTGGTCGATGATGCGCAGCATCACCTGGCGCTCCACCTGGCGCAGCACGTCCTCTCCGAGCTCCTCCTCGCGTCGCTCGTAGTGGGCGGTGGCGTCGGCCATCACGAGGTCGTAGATCTCGTCGGTGTCGCTGCACGCGGCGAGCATCTCGTCGGTGATGTCGTTCGGGAAGTAGAGCGTCAGCTCCTTGTTGAGGGCGTCGAGATCCCACTCGTCGCTGGCGACCGACGCGCAGTGCGTCGAGATCAGCGAGTCGACGGCCTCGGCGAGGTACTCCATCGCCGCCGAACGGAGGTCCTCGCCGTCGAGGATCTGGTCGCGGCGCTTGTAGATCACCTTGCGCTGCTCGTTCATCACCTCGTCGTACTTGAGGACGTTCTTGCGGATCTCGGCGTTCTTGGTCTCGACCGTGGTCTGGGCACGCTCGATCGCCTTCGTCACCATCTTCGCCTCGATCGCCTCGTCGTCGGGCAGGGCGCGGCCCATCACGTAATTCAGCGCTCCGGTGGCGAACAGGCGCATCAGGTCGTCGTCGAGGCTGAGGAAGAACCGGCTCTCACCCGGGTCGCCCTGACGGCCGGCGCGGCCGCGGAGCTGGTTGTCGATGCGGCGGCTGTCGTGGCGCTCGGAGCCGATCACGTAGAGCCCGCCGAGCTCGCGCACCTTCTCGCCCTCGGCCTTGCACTGCGCGGAGTACTCGGCCAGCAGTTCGTCGTAGCGAGCGAGCGCCTTGGCGCGAGCCTCGCGGAAGTCGTCGGGCATCTGTTCGAACGGGACCGGCATCTCGAACTCGTCGACGAGGAGATCGGCGGTGTAGCCCTCCTTCAGCACGTCGTGGCGGGCGAGGCCCTCGGGATTGCCCCCGAGCTGGATGTCGACGCCACGGCCGGCCATGTTGGTGGCGACGGTGAGCGCGCCGAGGCGGCCGGCCTGGGTGACGATCTCGGCTTCGCGGAAATGCTGTTTGGCGTTGAGGACCTCGTGGGGGATCCCGCGCTGGGTGAGCAGCCGCCCGAGGATCTCGCTGCGGGCGACGCTGGCGGTGCCGACGAGGATCGGCTGGCCCTTGGCGTGGCGGGGTTCGATGTCGTCGATGATGGCGTTGAACTTGGCCTCTTCCGATTTGTAGATCAGGTCGGGCTGATCGGCCCGGGCGACCGGGCGGTTCGTGGGGATCGGCACGACGCCGAGACCGTAGGTGTTCATCAGCTCGGCGGCTTCGGTGGTCGCCGTGCCGGTCATGCCCGCCAACTTGTCGTACATGCGGAAGTAGTTCTGGAGCGTGATCGTGGCGAGGGTCTGGTTCTCCTCCTTGATCTTGACGCCCTCTTTGGCCTCGACGGCCTGGTGGATGCCCTCCGACCAGCGGCGGCCCTCGAGGATGCGGCCGGTGAACTCGTCGACGATCTTGACCTCGCCGCCCTGGACGATGTAGTCCTTGTCGCGCCGGTACAGCTCCTTGGCCTTCAACGCCACGGTGAACTGGTGGACGAGGTTCGCCTGCACGTTGTCGTAGAGGTTGTCGACGTCGAGAGCCTTCTCGACGCGTTCGATGCCCGCTTCGAGCGGTACGACCACGCGTTTGTCCTCTTCGACCTCGTAGTCGACGTCGCGCTGCAGGGAGCGCACGATCGACGCGAAGCGGTAGTAGAGCTTGGCGGCGTCGCCGACGCGCCCGGAGATGATCAGCGGTGTGCGGGCCTCGTCGATCAGGATCGAGTCGACCTCGTCGACGATGCAGAAGTTGTGGCCGCGCTGGACCTTGTCCTCGCGCTTCTGCGCCATGTTGTCGCGCAGGTAGTCGAAGCCCATCTCGTTGTTGGTGCCGTAGGTGATGTCGGCGGCGTAGTTGCGTCGCTTCTCGACTCCGGAGTGGTTGAGCGTCGGCACGACGACGCCCACCGACAGCCCGAGCCAACGGTGGATCTGACCCATCCACTCGGCATCGCGTCGCACGAGGTAGTCGTTGACCGTCACCTGGTGGACACCCTTGCCGGTCAGGCCGTTGAGGTAGACGGGAAGCGTCGAGACGAGGGTCTTGCCCTCGCCGGTCTTCATCTCGGCCACCCATCCGAAGTGCAGTGCCGCTCCGCCGACCAGCTGGACGTCGTAGTGGCGTTGCCCGATCGTGCGGTCGGCGGCTTCCCGGCACACGGCGAACGCCTCGAGCAGGATGTCGTCGAGGTCGGCACCGTTGTCGAGACGCTGGCGGAACTCGCCGGTCTTGGCCTGGAGGGCGTCGTCGGAGAGTGCGGCGATCTCGGGCTCGAGGGCGTTGATCTCGGGCACCATCGCTTCGAGCGCCTTGAGCTTCTTGCCTTCACCGGCGCGGAGGATGCGATCGAGAATTCCCATGCGGTGTCCGATCCTACCGAACCAGTGCCCGCTGAGGCGGCGGCCCGGCGCCGGCTCAGGCAGCGACGTCGATGACCGCCGAGTGTCGTTCGCTCGGACGCCGCGCCGCCGACACGCCGGCCGGTGTGGCTGCAACGGCGTAGAGCCACACCGTCGCGACCCCCGCAGACGTGAGCGCCCGGCGTGCCGAACGCAGCGTCGCACCGGTCGTGACGACGTCGTCGACCACCAGCACCCTGGCGCCGTCGAGGCCGGGCCGGGCCCGAAACGACACCCCGGCGAGCCGTTCGCGCCGAGACCGACCCGTCTGGCTGGGCTGGTCGTCCGACCGCTCGAGCAGCCGCCGTGCCGGCACCCGCAGCTGACGAGCCACGTACCTGGCGACCAACTCGCCCTGGTCGAAACCGCGGCTGCGGCGCCGGGCCCGGCTCGTCGGCGCCCAGGTGACCAGATCGATCCGATGGTCGATGGGCCCGTCGAGATCGGCGACCACGGCGTTGACGACGAGGCCGGCGAGATGGCGGGCGACCTGTCGACGGTTGCGGTACTTCAGCCCCAGCACCACGTCGCGGGCACGGCCGACGAAGGGGACCGCGGCGCGGATCCCGTCGGCCGACTCGGGCGGTCGACGCCCCAGCAGGGCGAACCGGCAGGTGGTACACACCGCGACGCCCGGGGCGTCGCATCCAGCACAACGTGTCTGCAACATCATGAAGCCAAGTGTGACGAAGGCCTGTGACAGAGATGACGGGGCAGCTCCTGCGCGTCGGGGTCGGGTCCGGACGGGCAGGAAGGCCGTAGCGTGCCGGGGTGCACCGCTTCGTCCCCACCGACCGGCCCGTCGAACGAATCGCGCGCTGTGTGGTCGGGCTGGCACTTTTCGGTGTCGGCATCGCCCTGATCATCGACGCCGATCTCGGCGCCGCGCCGTGGGACGTGTTCCACACCGGCGTGAGCGACCTGACGGGGATCCCCGTCGGCACGGTGATCATCCTCACCGGCGCGGCGCTGCTCGTGCTGTGGATCCCGCTGCGTGAGCAGCCCGGGCTCGGCACGGTGCTCAACGCCGTCGAGATCGGCCTCGTCGTCGACCTCGTGCTCCCGATCGTTCCCGAGCCCGACCAGCTGGCGGCACGACTCGTGATGATGTTCGGCGGTGTCGTGGTGATCGGTGTCGGCTCGGCGCTCTACATCGGTGCCGGGCTCGGACCGGGCCCACGCGACGGACTGATGACCGGTATCGCCCGCCGGGGCGTCTCGGTTCGCGCCGCCCGGACCGGGATCGAGGTGTTCGTGCTCGCGGTCGGTGTCGCCCTCGGCGGCGCCATCGGGCTCGGAACCGCCGTGTTCGCCCTCGGCATCGGACCGCTGGTCCAGCTGTTCCTGCCCCACCTCACCATCACGCCACGACCCGAGCTGGCCGCCGAGATGTCACGGTAGGCCCGGCACCGTGTGACGCCTGCGCGTCGGGGTCGGGTCCGGACGGGCAGGTAGGGGTCGAATCAGAGCGAGGAGCCGCGATGGGCGCTGCGGCGCATGAAGAAGTCGCCGACCTGGTTCAGGGCGAGCACCGTGACGGTCATGATCACCGACGGATACAGCACCTGGCCGAAGTTGGCCTTGATGTCGCGTCGGGCCTGGTTGATCATGTTGCCCCAGCTCGACTGCGGCAGCTGCACGCTGAGCCCCAGGAACGACAGCGAGCCCTCGACGACGATCACGGTCGCCGCGGCGACCATCGCGTAGGCCAGCAGCGTCGGCAGCACGTTGGGGATGATCTCGCGCCGCAGGATGGTCCATCGTTTGGTGCCGATCGCCTGGGCTGCCATCACGAACTCGCGGTTGGAGATCGCGAGGCTGTTCGCGCGGGAGACCCGGGTGTAGGCCGGGATCGACAGCAGGCCGATGACGAAGCTGATCACGAACAGGTCGCGCACCTCGAAGATCGAGATGAGCGCGAGGAGCAGCACCAGCGCCGGGAACGCCAACAGCACGTCGATCATCGCCATCATCACGGTCTCGGTCTTGCCGCGCACGAATCCGACCAGGGATCCGAGCAGGCCACCGACGACGACGCCGCAGACCACGGACACGATCGCCACCGTCACCGACACGTACGAACCGTGCACCGCCCGGGCGAACGAATCGCGAGCAAGGGCGTCGGTGCCGAGCGGATGGGCCCACGACGGCGACTCGAGCGGTTCGCCGGTGCCGAACTCGCCCGTGGCCGCGTTGAAGCCGTTGAGCTGCAGGTTCGGATCGGCCAGCGGCAGCGAACCGTTGAACACCCGCACGTCGAGCTGGGCGTAGATCGCCGAGAGCAGCACGATCATCAGCCAGATCGTGCCGAGCTTCACCAGCAACGGCATCTCGCGGAACACCGCCCACACGGACTTGCGCGGGGGCTTGACCCCCGTGGGCACGGCGAAGTCCTCGCCCGGTTGGGGGGACGGGACGCCGGGCTGGACGAGGCGGCCCGCCTCGATGTTGCTTTCGGTGGTCGCCATGTTCAGCTCCTTCGGATGCGCGGATCCAGGACGGCGTACAAGAGGTCGACGACGGTGTTGATGATCACGAACATCGCCGCGATGAAGACCGTGATCCCCTGGATGACGAGGATGTCACGCGAGTTGATCGCGGTGATCAGCGAGAACCCGAGGCCCGGTACGGCGAAGAGGGTCTCGATGATGACCGTGCCGCCGAGCAGGGCACCGAACGCGATGCCGACGATCGTCATCAGGCTGAGCGAACTCGGGCGCAGAGCGTGACGGAAGAGGATGTACTTGTCGCTGAGCCCCTTGGCCCGGGCCGACAGGATGTAGTTCTCACGCAGCGTCGCGATCATGTCGGAGCGCACCAGACGGGAGAACAGCGCCATCTGGGCGAGCGCCAGCGAGATGGCGGGAAGGATCGAGGTCCTGAGGTTGTCCGAGACGCCGTCGCTGAGACGGTTCCAGTTCGACGCCGGGAGCCAGTTGAGCTGCACGGCGAACAGCCAGATCAAGAAGATGCCGAAGATGAAGTTGGGGATCGACAGCGCCACCTGGACGCCGGCAGAGGTGATGCTGTCCTGCCACTTGCCCTGCTTGTAGGCGCCGAGCACGCCGACGGGCACGGCGACGACGACGGCGAGGAAGATCGACATGAACGCCAGTTGCGCCGTCACCGGCAGGCGCTGGCTGATCGTGTCGGAGACGGGTTGGTCGGTGATGTAGGACTGGCCGAGGTCGCCGGTGACGGCGTTGCCGAGCCAGGAGACGTAGCGCACGAGGAACGGATCGTCGAGGTTCAGGTCCTCGCGGATCTGCTCCTCGATGCCCGGCGCACGGGGCCCGGTGCCGAGGATCGTGTCGACCGGGTCCCCGGGGAGCAGCGCCACCATCAAGAAGGTCAAGAAGGTGACCGCAAACAGCGTTGCGATCAATCGCAAGAGTACGAATGCGATGGTCTTGGCCATGATGACTGCTACTGCTCCCCGGGGTCGGTGTGTTCAGTGTGTGTTCAGTGTGTGTTCGGAGATGGTCACTCGGCGAAGAAGACCTGGAACCAACGGGCCTGAGCCTCCGGAGCGATGCCCACTCCGAGGGTGCCGTCGGGCAGCGTCCAGCTGTTGAAGCCACGGATGCCCGGCTCGTGGGCGACCATGACCGCCGTGCCGCCCGAGTACCACAGGATCGACTGCTCGTTGATCCGGGTCATGATGTTGCCGTACAGCTCCTTGCGACGCTCGAAGTCGTCGGTGGCGCTGGCTTCCTGAGCCCACCCCTGCATCTCCGGGTCGTCGTAGTTCGGGAAGTTGGCCACCGACACGTCCGACGGTGCGACGAACGGGTTGATCGACGCCGACGGGTCGCCCTCGCCGCCCCAGCGCCAGCAGTGGGCCTGGTGGATGTCGCTGACGGCGTTGTTGATGTGGGTGGCCTGGTCGAACTGCGTGAGGCTCACGTTGATGACACCCGAGCCGGTCCACACCTGCTCGAGCACCTGCATGGCCGCGATCAGGGTCGGGTCGGGCGGGCACGAGAGCTCGACGTCGATCGGCTCACCGGCAGCCTTGCCGTCCGAACGTGCCGGATCGGCGACGTAGTCCTGCAAGAAGGCCAGGCCGGCCTCGAAGTCGAACGTCTTGTAGGCGTCGGCCGCTTCCTGGGTCCACCAGACACTGTCGGCGGAGAAGAACTGCGTGGTCGGCAGCGAGATGCCACTGCCACCCAGGGCCTCGATGACGCGCTCCTGGTCGTTCATGTGGAGCAGGCCACTGCGCACCCGGACGTCGTCGTACGGCGGGACCGCCGTGTTGAACATGCCGCCACCGGTGTTGTTGCCCTGGAACTCGATCAGCTCGATGTCGCTGGCCTCGCGGGCGTCACGGATGGTGCCCTGGCGCAGCGACATCATCGCGTTGGTCGTTCCCGACAGCAGTGCGTCGAGACGCGTGCCCTCGTCGGGGATCGGACGGAACGAGATCGAGTCGAGGTACGGCAACTGGTCGCCGTCGTCGGTGGTGTACCAGTAGTCCTCGTTGCGCTCGACGATCGTCTCGTTGTCGATGTCACGCGAGACCATGGTGAACGGACCGGTACCGATCGGGTTCGTGCTGTAGCCGGCGGGGTCGGCAGTCGCCGCAGCCGGGTCGAACGGGAAGCCGACCGGGGCGCCGGCGAGCGTGGCCGGGAAGGCCACCGTCGGTGCACTCAACGTGTACTCGACGGTCAGGTCGTCGATGGCGGCGACGCCGGTCAGGTTCGCGGCGTCGATGGCCGACGAGCCGGCGGCTCCGGCCTGTTGCAGCGGGAACATGTCGACGATGGTCTGCGCGGTCAACGGCGTGCCGTTGTGGAAGGTGACGTCGGGGCGAAGCGTCATCGTCCAGACGGTGAAGTCCTCGTTGGACTCGAGGCTCTCGGCGAGGAACGGGCCGTAACCACCGTCGCTGATCTGCTCCATCAGCGGGTCGTAGACCGACCGCATGATGTGGTAGCACGGCGACGAGCAGCTGTCCTCCCAGGGACGCAGGCCCGTGGCCTCGCTCTCGAGACCGATGGTGATCGTGCCGCCGTAGACGGCCTCCGAGGTCTCTTCGGCAACGGTGGTGTCGGTGTCCGGCACCGTCGCTGGCGGTTCGGTGTCCGTGTCGTCGTCGGTGCCGGTGGTCTCTTCGGTGGTGTCGTCACCGGTGTCGGTGTCGCCGGAGCTGTCGTCGTCGCTCCCGCACGATGCCGCCACGAACGCGAACACCAGCGGAATGGCGAGTGCTGTGACTACCCGTCGCTGTCGCATGTATCCCCCATGAGGTTGAAAGTGTGGTTGTTGTTGATGTCGAAGAGTCGATCACGATGCCGAACGCCGCGGAATCTCGACCCCGAAGACGCCCCCTCCCCACCCGAGCGACTCGTCCCGGCTGAGAACATCGATTGTCTAGCACACATGACCGATGTCACACAGTCGGAGCGCCACCCGTCTGCGGGCCCCCGACGGCGACCGCCGAGACGCCGGGACCGCCGTCGGTCCACGGCTCGATCAGCGGGTGGTGACAGGCCACCCAGTGGTCCTCTCCGACCCGGCGCATCTGCGGTTCCTCGGCGGCACAGATCTCGTCGGCGAAGGGACAGCGGGTACGGAAACGACACCCCGAGGGCGGCGCGATCGGCGACGGGAGTTCACCCTCGATCACCTCGACGGCGTTGACGTCCACGGTGGGATCGGGCACCGGGCTCGAGCCGAGGAGGAGTTCGGTGTAGGGGTGCGCCGGGCGTTCGTAGAGCTCGTCGGCCTCGGAGATCTCGCACATCTTGCCGAGGTACATCACTGCGACCCGGTCGCTGATGTTCTTCACCACCGCGAGGTCGTGGGCGATGAACACGAGCGTGAGACCGTGATCGGCCTTGAGGTCGTCGAGCAGATTGAGGATCTGCGCCTGGATCGACACGTCGAGCGCCGACACCGGTTCGTCGCAGATGATCAGCTGCGGTTCCATCACGAGCGCACGGGCGATCGAGATGCGCTGACACTGCCCGCCGGAGAACTCGTGCGGACGCTTGTAGCGCGCCGGCCCCGGATCGACCCCCACCTGGTCGAGGATGCGGGCCACGATGTCCCACTGCTCGTCTTTGTCCTTCGGGCCCCAGACGTTGAGCGGCTCCGCCACGACCTCGCCGATCATCCGTCGCGGGTTGAGCGACGAGATCGGGTCCTGGAAGATCATCTGCACCTGCGTTCGCCGCGAGCGCATCGTCTTGGCGTCGAGGCTCAAGAGATCCTCTCCCTCGAGCACGACGGAGCCGCCCGTCGGTCTGGGCAGCTGCAGGATGGCTCGACCGGTCGTCGACTTGCCGCAGCCCGACTCGCCGACGAGACCGAGCGTCTCGCCGCGTGCGATGTCGAAGCTGATGCCGCTGACCGCCTTGACCGTGCGGCCCTTGCCGACGGGGAACTCGACGACGAGATCGGTGACCTGGAGCAGCACCTCGTCGTCGGGACGCAGGTGGGCGGTCCCGGAACCGGCCATCAGCCGATCACCTCTTCACTGGCGCGCACCTTGCCCGCAGCAGCGAGCGCCGGCGGGAACTCCGCAGCGATGTTCGCCTCGAATGCCGCATCACCCTCGGGCGTCCCCACCGGGAAGTGGCAGGCGAACACGTGGTCGGGTGAGTCGATCGATCGCAACGGTGGCTCCTCGGTTCGGCAGATGTCCTGGGCGTAGGCACAGCGGGGCGCGAACTTGCACCCGGAAGGCGGGTCGATCAGGTTCGGCGGGCGACCCGGGATGGCGTTCAGACGGGTGCGCTTGGCCTGAGTCACCTTCGGGATCGACCACAGCAGGCCCTGGGTGTAGGGGTGGCGCAGTTCGGAGAACAGCTTGTGGGTCGGCGCCTTCTCGGCGACCTTGCCGGCGTACATCACCATGATCTCGTCGGTACGCCCGGCGACCACGCCGAGGTCGTGGGTCACGAGGATCATCGCCATGGCGCGGTCGCTCTGCTGCTCGGCGAGCAGGTTCAGGATCTGGTGCTGCACGGTGACGTCGAGGGCGGTGGTGGGCTCGTCGGCGAACAGCATCCGCGGGCCACAGGCGAGCGCGATGGCGATGCAGACGCGTTGACGCATCCCGCCCGACATCTGGTGCGGGTACACGTCGAGGCGGTTCTCGGCCTCGGGGATGTGGACCGACTTGAGCAGCGCGACGGCGACCTCCTCGGCTTCCTTCTTGCCCATCTCGAGGTGGTACCGGACGTGCTCGGTGAGCTGGCGGCCGATCGTGACGACCGGGTTGAGCGACGTCATCGGGTCCTGGAAGACCATCGCCATCTCGGCGCCCCACAGCATGCGCTTCTGTTTGGGGGTCTTGCCGATCAGCTCGTCACCGGCGTAGCGCACCGAACCCGTGGTCACGGCGTTGGCCGAGGTGTTGAGCCCCATGATCGAACGCGACAGCACGGTCTTGCCCGAGCCGGACTCGCCGACGACGCCGAGGGTGCGCCCACGGTAGAGCTCGAACGACACGCCGTCGACGGCGCGCACCGCGCCGGCAGCGACGGTGAAATGCGTGCGCAGGTCGTCGACGACGAGCAACGGCTCGCCGTCGGTTTCCCGACGGGCAGGCGCCCGACCGACCCGGATCTCGTTCTCCATGCTTCCCCTTTTCCTCGGCCGCGCCCGATGGGCCCGGTAGTGGCGGGGGTCACACTAGGCGGGCCGAGGGGGGAAGTTCGAACCGTTCGACGTCAATGCGGCGCCGCCGCAGATCAGCGCCGTGACCGCCCGTTCAGTACCGGTAGTGCTCGGGCTTGAACGGCCCGGACGGGTCGAGATCGAGGTACTCGGCCTGTTCGTCGGTCAGCACGGTCAACTTCACCCCGAGGGCGTCGAGGTGGAGCCGGGCGACCTTCTCGTCGAGGTGCTTGGGCAGCACGTAGACGCCGAGCGGGTACTCGGCGGTGTTCTGGTACAGCTCGATCTGGGCGATCACCTGGTTGGCGAACGAGCACGACATCACGAAGCTCGGATGACCCGTGGCGCAGCCCAGGTTCACGAGCCGGCCCTCGGCGAGGATGATCACCTGGTGGCCATCTTCGAAGCGCCACACGTCGGTGCCCGGCTTGAGTTCGTCGCGGGTCGCGCCCGAGCGGGCGAGGCCGGCCATGTCGATCTCGTTGTCGAAGTGGCCGATGTTGCAGACGATCGCGTTGTGCTTCATGCGACGCATGTGGTCGGCGGTGATGATGTCGGCGTTGCCGGTGGCCGACACGAAGATGTCAGCGGTGTCGACGACGTCCTCCAGCGGCAGTACCTGGATGCCCTCCATGGCGGCCTGCAGCGCGTTGATCGGGTCGATCTCGGTGACGATCACGCGCGCACCCTGGCCCTGCAGCGACTGCACGCAGCCCTTGCCGACGTCGCCGTAGCCGCACACGACGGCGGTCTTGCCGCCGATCATCACGTCGGTCGCCCGTGAGATCGAGTCGACGAGCGAGTGCCGGCAGCCGTAGAGATTGTCGAACTTCGACTTGGTCACCGAGTCGTTCACGTTGATCGCCGGGAACAGCAGCTCACCGTCGGCGAGCATCTTGTAGAGCCGCTTGACACCGGTGGTGGTCTCCTCGGTGACGCCCTTGATGTGGGCCGCCATACGCGTCCACTTGCCCGGATCGGACTTGAGGGTGCGCTGCAGCAGCCCGAGCACGATCGCCAGTTCGGGGTTCGAGGCCTCGGTCGGGTCGGGCACCGCGCCCGCCTTTTCGTACTCGACGCCCTTGTGCAGCAGCATCGTGGCGTCACCGCCGTCGTCGAGGATCATGTTGGGTCCGTCGTACGTCGTGCCGTCGGCCGCGTCCGGCCAGGTCATCATCTGGTCGGTGCACCACCAGTACTCCTCGAGCGTCTCGCCCTTCCAGGCGAACACGGGTACGCCCTGGGGGTCATCGGGGGTGCCGTCCGGGCCGACGACGACGGCGGCGGCCGCGTGGTCCTGGGTGGAGAAGATGTTGCAGCTCGCCCAGCGCACCTCGGCGCCGAGCGCGGTCAGCGTCTCGATCAGCACCGCGGTCTGGATCGTCATGTGCAGCGAGCCGGAGATGCGTGCCCCGGCGAGCGGCTTCGAGTCGCCGTACTCCTTGCGCAGGGCGATCAGGCCCGGCATCTCGTGTTCGGCCAGGATCATCTCCTTGCGGCCGAACGGCGCGAGCGACAGGTCGGCGACGCGGAAATCCTTGCGCGTCGCCGCACTGGACATGGACGGGCTGGACGTGGACGGTTGGATGGTGTCGGTCATCGAAAGCCTCCGTGGTTCGGGAACGTGCGAACCGGGCAGGGGCCTTCAGGCACCGGTCGAATCAGCCCGGCGATTCGGTCGGGCCAGCCTAGCGACGCCGGACGCCGGCGCGGGGCCCGTCGACCGGTCGGACCGTCAGCCGAGCACGACGGCGTACACGTCGAGCACGTAGTGCACGCTGCCGGCGTGGTTGTAGACCTTGACCGAGTTCGAGCTGTTGGCGGTGGACCCGTAGCGGACCAGCGACATGTTCGGCACGGAGGGGCCCTCGGTGAGGTTGAGATTCGACACGAGCGGTCGTCCGACGTCGCCCGGATACGCCGTGAGGTACGTGGACACGGGCGTGCTCGGGAAGGTCCGTTGGAGGCCGGTGGCGGTCAGGTTGCCGATCAGGGCCGATTGCGGGCCGAGATTCTCCTGGACGCCGCTGGTGTTCTCCCTCTCGACCGAGTCGGCGAACGCCGCGAAGCTCCACTCCTCGAGCGTGCCATTGCCGAGCGGCACACTGCCGAAGACGGCTTCGCGGGTGTCGAGCGCCCGGAACGGGACGTCGAGCGGGACGATCCGCCCCCTCGAGTCCTGGTCCGGGTCCGGGTCGGACTCGAAGTAGCCGAGCACGTCGATCGCGAGGTGGAGGTCACCGGAGAAGTTGAAGAAGTGGATGCGCCCGTCGGGCCCGATCGGGACGATCGCCATGTTGGTCTTGACGATGCCGGCGGGCAGGTTGACGTTGGAGACCGTCGGCAGCGTTCCGGAGGGAATCGGCGTCGGCGTGGCGGCCACGTAGGTCGACCGGCTCCCCGGTTGGCGGTTGATCGCCACGATGTTGACCATCACCGCGCTGACGCTCTCGTCGTCCGGCACGACCGAGGTGATCGCCGGCTCGAACGAGTTCGCGCCGCGGATGGTGAGCGAGCGCGTCTCCTTCGAGCGCAGCAGGCCTCCGGCTCGGCGGCTGTCGAGCACGCGAGCGGGTCCGACCGGGACGAGCCGGGCGCCCCGGGTCTCGTACGACGAGGTCGAGATCCACCCCGACACGTCGACGGCGACGTGGGCGCGCCCGGAAGCGCGCAGCCGCACGGTGATCTTGCCGTCGGCGCCCACACCGACGATGGCGGTGTTGGGCACGTTGCGGCCGGCGCTGAAGTTGACGAGCGACGACGGCGGATCGGGCATCGGGGTCCCCGACGGCCGCACCGCCATCCACCCGGATGCCTCGGGCTCGATCACGGTCACGTTGGCGACGACCGCGAGCACTCGTGACGGATCCGCGGGCACCCCACCGAGCCCGGTGACCTGGACGTCGAAGTCGGAACCGGCCAAGGTGGCCGGCTTCTTGCCGAGCGGGGCGACGTCGTTGATGCCGGGCGGGCGCGAATCGAAGATGCGCGTCGGGGTGAGCGGGTGGTACTCGCCGCCGGCGCCGGGGCCGGTTTCCGCCTCCGCCACGTCGGGCGGTGTGGTCCCCGTGGCGCCGACCGCCACGGCGGTGACGGCGAGCGCCGCCACCATCGTCAGTTTCACCATCGTCAGTTTTCGGAGTCGTTGCGGAATCGACATGACGGAACTGTGACCTCCTGTTCGCCCACTTCGTCCAAGTGGTACCCGATGGACCACGGACTTCACCGTAGTGGTCTCTTCGGCAGCTCTCAGTTCGGACTTGAGTCGATCTTGAACGTCGGTGGGATCTCGGCGGCCTCGACCACACCCATCAGGCGCTCGTGTTCGGCGTCGTCGACCTGGGTCGCCTCGGGGATCAACATCACCGGGATGCCGTCGCGGACGTCGTAGCGACGGTGCAGACGCGGGTTGTAGAGGAGCGACTCGCTCTCCACGTAGTAGAGCGGGCCCTTGTCCTGCGGACAGGCAAGGATCTCGAGCAGGGTGGGATCGAGGGCCATGGTGGGTCTCCGTTTCGAGGTCGGGCAGGGTCGAAGGCGTCAGCCGGTGATCTGGGCGAGCAGGGTGCTCACGCCGTCGTCGCAGGCCGAGCGGTCGTCGGCCTCGAGGTTGAGGCGCAGCAGCGGTTCGGTGTTCGACGGTCGCAGGTTGAACCACCACGAGCCGCAGTCGACGGTGAGGCCGTCGAGGCGGTCCTGCGGGTGGTCGGCGTAGAGCTCGCTGATGTGTTCGATGACGGCCGGCGCGTCGGTGACCTCGGTGTTGATCTCGCCGCTGGCGGCGTAGCGCTCGTAGGGCCGGCGCACCTGCGACAACGGCACGCCCGCCCGGGCGACCTCGGCCATCACCATCATCGAGGCGATCAACCCGCTGTCGGCGTTGAAGTTGCGGGCGAAGTAGTAGTGCGCCGAGTGTTCGCCGCCGAACTCGGCCCCGGTCTCGGCCATGATCTGCTTGATGAAGGAGTGCCCGACCTTCGTGCGCACCGGACGGCCGCCGAGTTCGGCGATCACCTCGGCCACCGACTTCGAACAGATGAGGTTGTGCAGGATGGTGGCGCCGGGATGGCGCCGCAGCACGGCTGCGGCCAGCAGTGCCGTGGTCGTCGAACCGCTGAGGCCGCTCCCGGTCTCGTCGACGACGAAGACGCGGTCGGCGTCGCCGTCGAAGGCGAGGCCGAGATCGAAGCCTCCGGCGACCACCCGTGCCCGGAGGTCTCGCTGATTGGCCGGCTGCAGCGGGTCGGCGGGGTGGTTCGGGAACGTGCCGTCGAGTTCGGGGTACATCACCTCGAGTTCGACCTGGGGCAGGCGTTCGAACACGGCGGGAACGACGAGGCCGCCCATGCCGTTGGCGGTGTCGGCCACGACACGCATCGACCCGATCTCGCCGGGGTCGACGAAGCTGACGACGTGGTCGGCGAACGGGCCGAGGAGGTCGCGCTCGCTGCGGGTCCCCGCCGTGGCGGCGCGGGCGGGCCGATGCCCGGCGAGTGTTCGTTCGGCGACGGCGCTGATGTCGGCGAGCCCGGTGTCGACGCCGATGGGTCGCGCCCCCGACAGGCACAGCTTGATGCCGTTGTAGCCGGCGGGATTGTGTGACGCCGTGAACATCGCCCCGGGACGGTCGAGCACGCCGGAGGCGTAGTACATCAGGTCGGTCGATGCGAGACCGATGTCGACGACGTCGGCGCCCTGCTCCATCACGCCGCGGGAGAACGCGTCGACGAGTTCGGGCCCGGACGGGCGCATGTCACGGGCGATCACCACCTCGTCGGCGGTCACGAAGGAGGCGAAGCCGACCCCGAGCGCGTAGGCGACGTCAGCGTCGAGCTGGTCGGGCACCGTGCCACGGATGTCGTACGCCTTGACGATCTGGTCGAGGACAGACATGAGGACCCCGACACTACCGGCCGCGTTCGTGGTCGGTCGCCGATTCCGCGGCCGACGGCGGGTCACCGGGTGGTCCGCCGGTGGCGCCCACGAGAGCGCCGACGTGCTCCTCGACGGCCTCGACGCCGTCGGCACCGGGCGCCGCGGTGACCGGCGAAGCGGCCGGCGCTCCCCAGCTCGGACGGTCGCTGGGGTACTCGACGTCGCCGCGGCGACGCCAGTACACGCACAGCGCGACACCGACGGCGGTCAGGGCGTAGAAGAACCAGTCGAGCGGCGTCTTGGAGTAGCTGAGCGTCACCTCGTTGCTCGTCGGGATCACCACCATGAAGTTCGGCGCCACCCGGTACGGGCCGTCGGCTCCGTCGACCGCCCACGTCGGGAAGTAGCTCACCCGTACCAGCACCGGGACACCGACCTGGTCGACCTCGAAGCTGATCTGTTGCTGGTCGACGACGACGTTGCTGACGGTCACCGGGTCGAGCGGCACGGGGTCGATCGTCGACGCCGGTACGACGTAGTCGACGTTGCGGCTTCGCTCACCCGGCTCGCCGACGCGGACGTCGAGGTCGATCTCCACCGGGATCCGTTGCCAGTCCGGCGGGCCGTCGTCGGCGGGCATCGCCGCCCAGTCCTGCGGCCGCTGGAACCAGCTCGTGCCGACCTCCAGGTTGCGTTCGCGCTGGTCGCCACCGCGCTCCTCGACCACCACCGGCTGGACCGTCAGTGGTTCGACGATCGCTGCGTCGCGCAGCTCGAAGATCTCCCAGGGCCCCGAACTCGCGATCGGGTCCAGCTCGGGACGGGCGCGGGCCTCGGCCTTGGCCTGCTCGGTACGCACCATCAGGTAGCGCACGCCGAGGTCACGCATGTGGCGGACGCCGACCTCGGCGTCGTTGTTGACGTAGCGGAGCTGGCGCACGGGATTCGAGGAACTCTCCGAGACCGCCGCCGCCGTCAGGAAGTGGTACGCCGTCGTCCCGGACGCCTCGAAGAACAGTCCCTCCATCGAGGCGATGCACCCGTCGGTCCAGTGCGGCAGCAGCATCAACGACATCGTGGTGCCGTACTCGCCGTTGGCGCTGTTGTTCTCCCACACCGCCCGACCGCACCCGTTGTCCTGGCCGATCTGGTCCATGGTGGTGACCAGTTCGTTGTACTCGGGGTACTTCGGACGGCCCTCGTAGCCGAGCATGTTGTAGCGACTCCAGCCGTCGGCGACCGCCCGGCTCCGGTATCCGTCTCCCTCGGGCATCGGCTTGCGGAACGGCCCCCAGGCATACACCGAGGTCTCGCCGTCGTTCGCCCGGCCGTCGAACGGCAGCGTCTCGTACATCCAGCCGAACACGGTCAGACACGACAGGGTGATCACGCCGGCGGCGACGGCACCCTCGTAGGCGTTCAGTTCGGTCGAGGCTCGGCGGTCCCTCGCGGCGTTGACGAACCACGTGATCAGTTCCAGCGCGCCGATCACCATCAGCAGGTACCTGGTCAGGTACACGAACGGCAGCAGGCGGGGGTTCCACAAGAGGCCGATGAGCGGCAGGCTGTCACGGGTCAGGTACACGAGGGCGACGAAGGTCAGGCAGATCAGTCCGATGGCCGTGCCGGTGAGGTTGCGGCGCAGGATCATCGCGACGAACCCGATGACGGCGAGCGCGGTGATGACGAAGTCGAGCGGTGCCGTCAGGGGGAAGAACATGTCCCAGAACGAGTCGTTCGCTCCCTCGGGCCGGAACCCGTACTTCATGTCGGTCATGAACTCGTGGCCGAACAGGAACGGCCCGACCCACCACGCCGACAGCAGCAGCACCGTGACGCCGGTGGTGACGGCGTAGACGAGACGCCGACGGTCCATCCACACCAGGCAGATGATCGTGGCGGCGACGGCCACGAAGATCAGCACGATGCCGTGGGAGACCGCCGAGAGCGACAGCAGCACGGCGGCCCAGACCCGGTATCGCCCGGTCCGCAGCCCGTTGGCCAGGAACCCGAGACCGAGCATCGCCAGGGTCAGCGAGATCGAGAACGAGTACTCCCCTGCCATCGTCGACAGCACGTTGCCGCCGTAGATCGAGAAGCTCTCGTCGAGCAGGAAGCACAGCGCGGCGACCGCGAAGAGCTCGGGGATCGGATGGCGGAAGGCGGCGAGGCGACCGAAGGCCCAGCAGGCGAGCGGAAAGGTGACCAGCCCGGAGATGGCGATCAGCTTGAAGGCGACGCCGTACGGCAGCACGACGTCGAGGGCGACGATGGCGAGCGCCGGCACCACCATGTAGAAGCGGTACAACGGGATGCCGGCGTACCAGTCCATGCTCCAGCCCGAGATCTGGAAATTCGTCAGGAAGTGGTCGCGCAGGAACGCCGGTGCCCAGACGTGGGCCCCCATGTCGCCACCGGTCGGCGTGGTCCGATCGAACACGAGGTCGCTGCTCGGCGACAACGGGTTGAGGTGGACGACGAGCATCATCACGACCGTGGTGGTCACGAGCACCGATGTGGTGACCAACAACCGAACGACACGCTCGCCGGTCCACGGGCGGTTCCACCAGGCCACCGGACGGCGCGTGACGCGCGAGACGATCCGAGCCCCGAGCCCCCGTGCGGCGACGGGGTCGGCCACTGCCTCTGGATCGCTGGACGCGTCGGTCACGTCCGGCGGTGCCAGCTCGGTGCCGTCGACGGTGTCGGCATCCACCGTGGCGATGTCGAACTCTCGGTCGAACGACGCCCAGTCGCTCGCCCCGGACGCGTCGGTGCCGCGCAGGTCCTCGCTCACGAGCCGGTTCCCGCGTCGTCGTTCGACCCCGAACCGGGCCGCGAGAGGTCGATCACGGCGACCATCATGGCAAAGCCGTCACCGCGCTCACCGTCACCGCGCTCACCGTCACAAGGCCTGGGCGATACCGACGGCGTTGAAACCGGCGTGGACGGCGATGGGCATCCCCAGGCGATGGGTCCGCAGAGCAGCGACGCCGAAGACGATGCCGATCGCGAAGAGACCGGGGAACTCGACGGGCCGGAAGTGCACCAGTGCGAACAGCGCTGCCACCACGACGACCACGAGCCCCTCGCGATAGCGGGCGGCGAGGCTGCGCTGCAGCAGGCCGCGGTAGAACAGTTCCTCCACCAGCGGCGCTCCGACGACGACCACGAGAACGACGAGCCAGGTGGAACCCTCGGCGCGGGCCACGAGGTTCTCGGCGTTCTCGGTCAGACGCTCCTCGCTGAACGTGTCCGGCCAGATCGCCTCGAGCGGGAGGTACACCACGCGGATCAACACGAGGCTGCACAGCGCACCGATGGCCAGGCCGAACCCGTCGACGGTCCGGAACCTGATGCCGTAGTCGGTCACCACGTCGCCGGAGCCCGCACGCTGTGACGCCAGCCACATCGCCGCGAGATGCACCGACCACGCGCCGACCAGCGCCGTCACGGTGACCGTGAACGTCGGATCGGTGCCCGTGTCGGAGCCGTGCAGGACCACGAGCACGATCGCCGCCACGATCTGCGACGCCACCCACGCCCCGAGAAACACCGCCACCGCGGTGTTGACGTCGATCGGTCGAGCCGACGCGGACGGCAGGAAGCCGCCGGGCAGGGAGGCGCTGCCGTGCGCCGATTCGACCACGCGCCGACCCTACCGCCGACGCAACCACTCGACCGGTCGCGTGACCGGCGTTCAGACGGCGATGAGCGTGTGACGCTCGAAGCGGCGGTCGTCGAGGCTCCATCCCGCCGGCACCGACAGGCGTCCGGCGTGGCGGTTGCACAGGTCGTAGGCGTGGGGATCGCGCTCGGCCGACAGGTGATCGAGCCATGCCTGCGAGCGGCCGTAATGGTAGGTGAGGGTCACCTCGGCGGGCTCGGCGCACCCCGTGCGCGTGCACAGCCGCCCCGTGGGCCCTGAGCGATGCGTGAGCTGCATCCGCCGAACCGTACGACGCCGCCGGCGAGCGCTGGTGGATACCTGTGTGGATACCTGTGACGCCTGCGGTGTCTCCCAGCACGACCTGGCATCGGCCCACATCCTGCGTAGCATTGCAGAGATGAACGATCTGCCTCCTCCCCCGCCGCCGCCCCCGCCGGGTCGCGGGCGCGGGCAGCGCCGGCCGGACGAACCCTCGCGCAGCTCCGGCGACAACAAGCCCAAGGGCGGCCTCGACACCGAAGGCGGCGGACGTGGGCCCGGGAGCTGGCCGCGCTGGACGATCTGGGTGCTCGTCGGCGTCCTGGCCGCTGCGTTCCTCGTGCCGAGCCTGTGGCCGTCCGACGAGGGCACACAGCTCGAGTACTCCGAGTGGCGCACCCAGCTCATCGAGGGCAACATCGACTCCGCCGAGATCAACACCGGCTCCGGTCGCATCACCGGCGAGTTCACCAACGGCGACAAGTACACGACCACCGGGCGGGCCGAGACCGGCGTGTCCGACGCCGACCAGGAGATCCTGATCGAACAAGGCGTCGAGTTCACCTTCGTCGCGCCGAGCAACAACTGGCTGCTCGGCGTGCTCACGATCTTCCTGCCGGTGATGCTGATCATCGCCTTCTTCGTGTGGATGCAGCGCCGCGCCCAGGGCCAGATGGGCGGCGTGATGTCGATCGGCAAGAGCAAGGCGAAGAGCTACGACCTCGATCGCCCGTCGACCACGTTCGACGACATCGCCGGCTACTCCGGCGTCAAGCAGGAGATCACCGAGGTGGTCGACTTCCTGCGCATGCCGGAGCGCTTCCGCGAGATCGGTGCCCGCGTGCCCAAGGGCATCCTGCTCGTCGGCCCTCCCGGCACCGGCAAGACCCTGTTCGCCCGGGCGGTCGCCGGTGAGGCAGGCGTCGGCTTCCTCAGCGTGACGGGGTCCGACTTCATGGAGATGTTCGTCGGGGTCGGCGCCAGCCGCGTGCGCGACCTGTTCCAGCAGGCCCGGCGCATGGGCAAGGCGATCATCTTCGTCGACGAGATCGACTCGATCGGACGCAAGCGCGGTGCCGGTCTCGGCGGCGGCCACGACGAGCGCGAGCAGACGCTCAACCAGATGCTCGCCGAGATGGACGGCTTCGAGCCGTCGGAGGGCATCGTGATCATGGCCGCCACCAACCGGCCCGACATCCTCGACCCGGCGTTGCTGCGCCCCGGTCGGTTCGACCGTCAGATCGTCGTGCCGCTGCCGGAGGCCACCGAGCGCAAGGCGATCCTCGAGGTGCACAGCCGCGACAAGCGCATGGGCCCCGACGTCGACATGGACACCATGGCCCAGGCCACACCGGGCATGTCGGGAGCCGATCTCGCCAACCTCGTCAACGAGGCGGCGCTCGTCGCCGTGCGCCGCGGATCGAAGGAGATCGAGCGCATCGACTTCGAGAACGCCCGTGACCGGGTCGTGCTCGGCGCCCAGCGCGAGTCGATGATCCTGTCGGCCGAGGAGAAGAAGGCGACCGCCTACCACGAAGGTGGTCACGCGCTGCTCGCCACGGTGCTCCCCCACGGCGATCCGTTGCACAAGGTGACGATCCTGCCGCGCGGGATGGCCCTCGGTGTCACGTGGTCGCTCCCCCAGGAACGCCACACCTACTCCAAGGAGTACTTCGAGGACACGATCTGCAAGGCGATGGGCGGCCGCGTCGCCGAGATGATCGTGTTCGGCCACCTGAACTCCGGCGCCGCCAACGACCTCGAACAGGCAACCGGTATCGCTCGCCGGATGGTGCGTGAGTGGGGCATGTCGGAGCGGGTCGGGCCGATGGCCTGGAGCAGCCAGCAAGCGGTGTTCCTCGGCGAGGATCTGATGTCGTCACAGCGTGAGTACTCCGATGACACGGCCAAGCTGCTCGACGAGGAGGTCTCCCGGATCCTCACCTCGCAGGAGTCACGCGCCCGCGACATCCTCTCGCGACATCGCCGGGGCCTCGAACTGATCGCCGAAGCGCTGCTCGAACACGAGACGATCGACGGACCCGAGGTCGCCAAGCTGATCCAGCAGGGCATGGCCGAGTCGGGCCAGAACGCCGACGACATCGTCGCTCGCTGAGAGCGACCGGCAGCACGTCGCTCGCTGAGAGGAGCGGGTCAGTCGACCGGCGCGTCGGGACGCTGACAGGCTCCGCCGCCCGGGGTCGAACCGGGCTCGCGGGCTTCGGCGACGGCAGCCCACAGGTCGGTCGCCGTCATCTGCCCGACGAACGACGCCGCGACCACGCCGCGCGAATCTGCGATCACCACGGTGGGAACGGCATCGATGGAGTAGCGCTCGTGCAACGCCCGGTCGGCGACGAACTCGACGTCGTGCACGGCGACCGAGTCGCTCTCGAGCACCTCGGCCTTGGCCACGACGCTCGCACACGTCGAACAGGTCGCCGACGTGAACACCGCCACCAGCCACGGCGCGTCCGGGCGCTCGAAGTCGCTGCGATCGAGTTGCGTCGGTGCGCTGAAGCGGCGCTGGGTCGGTGCGTCGGAGGGTCGTCGCTGCCGCACCACGGCGGCCACGACGGCCACCACGGCCACGATGACGAGCGCGACGATCAACCGGTCCACGGTCTCGCAGGCTATCGACGCCGTCCGACGACGTCGGCTCAGCTGCCCGCCGCCGGGAGCGCCCAGGAATTCCACCGGCCTTCACGTCCGCTGCCTCGCGACAGCGAGCGCTCGACGAACACCCGGTTCGAGGACTGCACGATCAGCTCGCGGTCGAACACCTCGGGATCGACCAGGTCGATGGCCACGACCGCACCTGGCGGCACCGGGATGTCGGTCAACGACGCCACCGGCGTCGGGCCGGCCGGACCGACCGCCTCGATCGTGATCGTGCCCTCGACGTTGTCGGCGTTGTAGGCGACGATCGCCTCCGGTGTCGGCGTCGACGGCCCGATCCCGATGTGCCATCGCGACGCCACGTAGCCGTCCTCTCGTGGCGGGGCCCCGACCGTGACCGTGGTGGCGACCGAGTCGCCCGCCGGCCGGGTGAGGATCCGCTCGACGACGACCGAGGGGGCGGCGAGCGTCGAGAACACCGTCGCATGACGGCCGTCGGGGATCGACCCTTCGGGCGCGATCTCGTCGGGGTCGAAGATGACGGCATCGCCGGCGGGCACCTCGACGGTGAGGGTCCCGACGGTCGCCTCGAGCGGGATGCCGAGGAACACGGCGTCGACCTGGACGTCGGCCTCGGTCGGGTTGTAGATCGCGAACGTCTCGGTGACGCCGTTGCCCTGTTCGCCGTCGGCGAACCACCACTGGTCGCGCAGTGCGGGCGCCGCCAGGGTCACGCCGTACCCGAGCCTGCCGCCGCCCAGGTAGTGCTGTGCCCGGCCCACCGTGAATCGGCCACGTTGGGCGCTGACCTCGACGGCGATCACCGGTTCGTCGCGGGCGCCGAGTTCGGCGATCGGGATCGTCCGGACCGAGCGGGGCGGCACGGTGAAACCCTGGAACGCCGACGGCGTCGACTCACCTGCCAGCGTTGCGAATCGGAGATTCGCACTCGCCGTGTCGTCATAGGGGTTGGTGATGATCAGCGTCTCGATGCTGCCGTCGACGGTGAAACCGTCGGCGAAGTACCACGTGTCGGAGGTGTCGTTGGCGCACGGCGAGACCGAGTCACCCGCCGGGTGGAATGCCCGCTGTTCGACGACGCCGCTGCCGCCTTCGATCTCGACGACGACCGCGGCGAACGGGGTCGTGACGAACGCGTCGACGTCGATGG
The DNA here is from genome assembly GCA_041685755.1 of Ilumatobacteraceae bacterium. Classification (GTDB taxonomy): domain Bacteria; phylum Actinomycetota; class Acidimicrobiia; order Acidimicrobiales; family Ilumatobacteraceae; genus Sva-07. The sequence goes on along the minus strand of JAWLFC010000002.1, from coordinate 22,068 downwards.
TCGTCTGCGACCACGGCTCGACGAGCAGGTCCTGCTCGGCCGCGGGTCCGTCGGACGCGAGGACGGCGAAGGTGCCGAACAGCTGCTCGTCGTCACGGTTGGAGATCACGACCTCGCCACCGACGCCGTCCTCGCCGCTCGCCGGGACACCCGGACAGAACCAGCTCCCCGTCAGCGACGTCGCGTCGTCGACCGACGGCATCCACGCCCCCGCCTCCGTCGAGAAGAACGGCTCGGACCGCACCGGTTCGTCACGACCGACCGCCAACAACCCGGCGACGCCGACCGACACCACGACGAGGGCGGGAACAGCGCGGCGGATCACTGCTCGACCTCCCCGCTGACGCTCGGTGGCACCGGTGGCGCGAGCACCGGTTGGAGGGCCGGGTCGGCGGCCGGCTCACTCGACAGGTCGATGATGGCCTCGTCGGTGTCGACGAGACCTCCTCGACGCGGCGTGGGCACCCGGATCCGCGACACGACGACGAGCGCCACGATCCACAGCAACGCCTGGACCACGACCGCGAGGAACCGGGTCGCCGGAGAGTCGTACCGCAGCGTCCCCACACCGGCCGTGGTGACGTCGAACGCCGTCGTCTCACCGAATGCTCGCCGGGCAGGGATCGACTCGCCGTCGACGCGCAACGACCAGTTGTCGTCGAACGGCACGGCGAGGTGGACGACACCCGCCTCGACGTCGTCGACGGTCGGGCCGAACTGGTCGGCGCCGACGAACACCGCGGTGGCGTCGCTCAGCTCCGACCGGACCAGCACCTCGGACCCTGCCGACGAACTCGCCTCCGCCGACGGCCCCGACAGCGACGCCACCGTGGGCAGCCAGGCCCGGTTCTCGAACACCTCGAGCGTCGGCAGCCGCGGGATGAGCGCGACGAGATCGAGTTGGTCCTCGAGCGAGGGGACGAGCCCGACGGGCAACGGCAGCGGATCATTGACGGTGGAGGTCACCCCGTCGAACGGCGGCACCACGATGTACCGGATCCCGAGCGGCGCCAGCAGACGACCCGCCCGGAGCGTCGACGACGCCGACATCTCGTCGAGCGCGGTCGTGACGAGTGCGCTCGCCGCGTTCGGCGCAGGCGCCCAGCGGTCGAGGGCGTCGAGGGCTCCGTCGTCGACGATCGCCCACGAGACACCATCGCGGTACTCCGTCGCCGGGACCGGGAGCACCCGGGCGTCGCCGAGCAACAGCACGTTGAAGTCGCCCGCGGTGTCGGCATCGGGGAGCGACGCGTCGATGAGGCGGGCCAGCGGGGTGGTCGGCGTCTGGAAGGAGCCATCGGCGATGGCGACGACGCCCGGCACGACCCCGACGGCAACGGCGACGCTGGCGAGCAAGCCGAGCGGCTGCTGCCATCCGAACGAACCGCCACGGACGTCCAGATCGAACGCCGCCAGCGCCGCTGCGGCGGCGAGGGCCAGCCCGAGGGCCACCGGCACCAACAGCACCCCGGCCTCGGGAACGGCGAACGGCAGGCTCCCGCGGTCGCCGAGCACGGCGAGCGCCCCGAACGACACCACGAGCATGCCGGCGCGAACCGCCCAGGTCAGTCGCCACGCCCGCGCCAGCAGCAGGGCCGCGAACACCGGGAGGTACAGCGCCAATGCCAACGCGGCGACGTCGGTCCTGCCGATCTCGAACGACGCCAACGCCAACAGTCCCCGCCCCGGGTCACCGACGGGCGCGGCTCCGACGAGCCCGTCCCACGTCCACGAGAAGATCCACGGCAGGTTCAACAGCGCGGCGATCGCGGCGGCGCCCAGCCCCGTCGCGGCGAACCATCCGGCGGTCTGCCACGAGGCACCGGCGAGGAGCGTCGCGACCGCCAGCACCACGGCGAGGACGACGACGACCGGCAGGACGATCGGTGCGAAAGCGGCGGCGAGAGCGATCACGATGCCGGCGAGCGCCGTTCGCCGCACCCGTTCGAGCCCGTCGAGTTCGACGAGGCCGTCGACGGCGTCGGAGGCCGAGAGCAGTGGATCGGCCGTGGAGATGCCGGCGGCCCGTCTGAGCAGATGCACCGTCCAGGGCACGGCCGCGTACGTCACGAGCACGGTGAGGCGGCCGCTCGACATCGCCCCGCCGACCAGCGGCGTGGCCGCGTACACGACCAGTGCGCCGACCTGGGCGCGCGTCGACGGGAACACGGTGGCCAGCTTCCAGGTGCCGGCGACGCCGGCCACGATCAGGCCGAGCACGAACAGGGTGTGCAACAGCCCCATGTTGAAGAGCGTGACGACCGACAGGCCGGCCAGCGTCGCCCATCCGGTCGGATTCGGCGAGGTGGCGCCGGCCCCGGTCGGGTTCCAACCCGACATGAACGTGTCGAGCAGACGAGCGGGACTCTCCGGGAACGGCAGGAACTCGCCCACCGGCGCGATCCCACCGGTGAGCAGCGAACGCGATCCGATCACGATGCCGGCGAGGACGGCGAGCCAGGCCAGAACGGGAGCGGTCGTGCTCGGTCGCCAACGCCGCACCTCGACTCCCGAGCCCACGTAGGTGGCGGTTTCCCGGCTGCGCAGGTACGAGTTCAGCCGCGCACTGCCTCGCTCCTGGAGGCTGTAGACCTCGCGCTCGGGCACCAGCCGCCCGGGCTTCACGGCCCGACGCCGGGCGAGGATCACCGGGGTCCGAGGTATCAGCCCGGCCAGGGCGCCCAGCGACTTCCAGGCCTGCCCGAAACGTCCGGTGAACGGGCCGACCACGAGTTCGCCGATCGTGAGGAGCACCAGCTCGATCGAGCGCAGCGGGAGCCGGGACGCTCCGGTGAGCGTGGCCACGGACCGCATCCGGTGGCGGGCCTTCAACCGGCCGTGCCCGAGATCCGGGCGCCGGTCGCGGAGCTGCGCGAGGTGGCGGACGCGGGCAGACGGCACCACGATCACGCGCGCTCCGCTGTGATGAAGGCGCCAGCACAGCTCGACGTCCTCGCCGTGGAAGTCGATCGCAGGGTCGAAACCGCCGAGTTGGCGGAAGAGGTCGGCTCGCACGAGGAAGTAGGCCGAAGGGAGGGCGAAGACGTCGCGCACCCCGTCGTGCTGCTCCTGGTCGACCTCGCCCACCTCGACGACCGGATCGATCTCGCCGAAGCGGTCGGTGCTCAGACCGACCGACTGCAGGATGCGCGGCTCGTCCCACTCGACGAACTTCGGGCCGACGGCGCCGGCGTTGGAGCGGTACAGCTCCTCGACGAGCAGCCGCAACGCGTCGGGTTCCGGAGCGATGTCGTCATGGCAGACGAGGAAGAGGCCGTTGTCGCCCTCGACGAGCCGGAGCACCTCGTTGACCGCCGGCCCGAACCCGGCATTGACGCCGAGCGACCGTACGAACGCGTTCGGGACGACCGGCGCGATCCGCTCCTGCACCTCGTCGAAGGGGGTCACGCCGTCGGCGACCAGGAACAGCATCCGCAGGTTCGGATAGTCCTGCGCGGCCAGCGCGGCGAGCGTCTCGTCGAACCACGAACCGGGATCGTGGACGACGACGACCGCCACGACGGGCGGGGCTTGTTGAGTCTCCGAGTCCACGATGGAGCGAGGCTACCGACGTCTCTCGGTAACGTACCGTCATGGCCCACTGGTCTCCGCTCGATCCCACCCGCGTCGACCTGACCGACTTCGACGTGCCAGCGATCGCCGGGCGCATCACCGGCCGCGTGACCGAGCTCGCCAAGGATGCGACCTATGTCACGGTCGGTCTCGGTCTCCTCACCGTGCAGCGAGCCCAGGTCCGACGCCGCGAGATCGAACGCAGCCTGCATCGGTAGCATCGGGCTCCCGTGTCGCCGACCACCCCTCGCGCCGAAACGCGTACACCGCTCCCCGAAGGGACGATCCCGGTCGGCGTCGCGCTCCTGGTCGCCGGCGTCGCGACCTACGCGTTCTTCAAGGTCGGCACCGTCGCCGTCGGCGGCGACGAGGAGTTCGCGCCCATCGCGGCGATGTGGTTCGCCACCTTCGCACTCGCACCCGGGTTCTTCCTGCCGCTGGAGCAGGAACTCGGACGCGCCCTGTCCCATCGCCGCGCGGTCGGCGAGGGCGGGCGACCGGTCGTGCGCAAGGTGGTCGGGCTGGGCGGATTCCTCGTTGCCATCGTCGTGCTGGCGATCCTCGCCGCCAGTCAGCTGATCGCCTCGTCGTACTTCGGCGGTGACTGGTTGATGGTCGTGGCGCTGATCGCCGCGTTCGCGGCCTACGCCCCGGCCCACATGGCCCGCGGTGTCTGCTCGGGCAGCGGCCGCTTCACCGAGTACGCCGTCGTCCTGGGCTCCGACGGCATCGTCCGGATCGTGCTGTGCGTGCTGCTGGCCGTGATCGGGGTGACAGCGGCCGGCGCCTACGGCCTGGCGATCGCCATCTCTCCGTTGTTCGCCGTGGCGTACGTGTACCGACGCGGTGCCCTGCGCACCGACGACGGGCCGCCGGCCGAGTGGGGCGAGGTCACCCCGAACCTGGGTTGGCTGCTGCTCGGGTCGGTGAGCGCCGCGGCGTTGCTCAACGCCGGGCCGATCACCGCCAGCATCCTCGCCACCGACACCGAGAGCGGGCTCGTCACCCAGTTCTCCTACGGGGTCCTGCTGGCTCGGATCCCGCTGTTCCTGTTCCAGGCCGTCCAGGCCGCCCTGCTGCCCCGCCTCAGCCGTCTGGCGGCGCGGGGCGAGTTCACCGAGTTCCGCAACGGGCTCCAGCGCTTGATGCTCGTCGTGCTCGGCGTCGGCGTGGTGGGCACGGCGGGGGCGTTCCTGCTCGGCCCGCTGGCGCTTCGCATCGTCTACGACGCCGACCTCAGCAGCCGGACGCTGGCCATGCTGTCGCTGAGCAGCGCCGTCTACATGCTGGCGCTGGCCACCGCCCAGGCGGTCATCGCGCTCCAGGGCCACGCACTCGTGGCGTTGGGGTGGGGCATCGGCGTCGTCGGATTCGCGCTCGGCACCTGGCTCTCGAGTGACGAGGTCTTCCGCCGCATCGAGATCGGGCTGGTCGTGTCGTCCACGGCGGCACTGATCGCCTTCGCCTTCGCCCTGCGGCACCGCCTCCGGGTGGGTGCGACACCGAACCAGTCGTCGGTGATGGAGGCGATCACCGACATGCCCTTCGAGACCTGACGCGGTCGCTGGCCGCGCCGCCGGTTCTCAGTCGGGGACGGGAAGTCCGGCTTTGGCGGCTTCGAGTTCGAGGTCGTGGGCGACCATCATCTTGACGAGTGCGGGGAAGTCGACTTCTGGTTCCCAGCCGAGCTTGGTGCGGGCCTTGCTGGCGTCGCCGATCAGCAGGTCGACCTCGGCCGGGCGCAGGAACTTGGGGTCCTGGCGCACGTAGCTGCGCCAGTCGTCGATGCCGACCTCGGCGAACGCCCGCTCGACGAGGTCCTCGATCGAATGCGTCTGGCCCGTGGCGAGGACGTAGTCATCGGGCTCGTCCTGCTGGAGCATCATCCACATGCCCTTCACGTAGTCACCGGCGTATCCCCAGTCACGTTTGGAGTCCAGGTTGCCCAACACCACCTCGTGCTGCACGCCCAGCTTGATCCGCGCCACCGCGTTGGTCACCTTGCGGGTCACGAACTCGATCCCGCGGCGCGGGCCCTCGTGGTTGAACAGGATCCCCGAGCTGGCGTGCAGCCCGTACGACTCGCGGTAGTTCACCACGATGTCGTGACCGAAGACCTTCGCGCACCCGTACGGGCTGCGGGGATGGAACGGCGTCAACTCGGTCTGCGGTGTCTCACGCACCTGCCCGAACATCTCCGAACTGGACGCCTGATAGAACCGGATCGGATTGTTCTGCGACCCGCCGACCATGCGGATCGCCTCCAACATGCGCAACACCCCCAACCCGGTGATGTTCGCCGTCAACTCCGCCTGCGAGAACGACAACGCCACGAAACTGATCGCCCCCAGGTTGTACACCTCATCGGGCTGACACGCCTCCAACGCCCCCACCAACGACGGCAGATCGGCCAGATCACCCGACACCAACTCCACGAACGGCAACTCCGCCTGCAACCGCTCCGCCCGCGGATTGCTCTGCCCCTTCACCATCCCGAACACCAAGTAACCCTGCTCGTGCAGGAACTCCGCCAGATGCTGGCCGTCCTGACCCGTGATCCCCGTGATGAACGCTGTCGGCATAAGGCAGGCGAGTCTACGACGCCCGACGGCCGGTACGCTGCGCCGCGATGACGGTGCTGCCGTGCCCCTGACCGTGGCGATCGACGCCGGCGCCGTGCACGGCCCGCGGACCGGCGTCGGCAACGCCGTCGCCTGGACCCTCGCCGCGCTCGGTGACCGCGACGACCTGGAGCTGCATCCCTACGTCGTCAGCGCCCGCGCCCGGGTCCGCCCGCCCGAGCGTCGCCTCCCGATCCCGGCAGCAGCGGCGGTGCGGCTCTGGGCTCGGTCCTCCCGACCGGTCGACCGTTGGCTGGGAGACCCCGACGTCGTCCACGGCACCAACTACGTGGTGCCACCGACGCGCTGCCCACGCGTCGTGTCGGTGTACGACTGCTGGTTCCTCGAACATCCCGACGACACCGTGGCCGACGTGCGTCGGGCGGCCACCGTGCTCCGACGCGCCGTCGACGAAGGGGCGCACGTCGTGACGAGCTCCGACGCCACGTCCAGGCGGGTACGTGACCTGCTCGGCACCGACCGCACGACCACGGTGCTGCTCGGACCACCGCCGGCTCCTGTCGACGCTGCGCCCGACGCCGCTCCCCCGGGCCTTCCCAGCCTCACCACCGAGCCGTTCATCCTCTCACTCGCCACGCTCGAGCGCCGCAAGAACCTGCCGCTGCTGGTCGCGGCGTTCGGCCGCCTCGCCCGCGAACACGAGTCGGTCCGCCTCGTGATGGCGGGTGCGATCGGCAACGACGCTGCAGCGATCGACCGGGCCATCGCCCGGCTCGACCCAGCCACCGCAGAGCGCGTCCTGCGCACCGGTCCGGTCGACGAACGGGCGAAGCGATGGCTGCTGCACCACGCCCGCGCCCTGGCCTATCCGTCGCTCGACGAGGGATTCGGCTTCCCCATCCTGGAAGCACAGCAGTACGGCGTCCCGGTGGTGGCCAGCACCGCCGGGTCGATCCCCCAGGTCGCCGGCCCGGCCGCCCTGCTGAGCCCACCCGGCGACGCCGACGCGCTGGCGGCGAACCTGTACTGGATCATCACGAGCGACGAGATGCACGCCAAACTCGTCCGACGGGGCCTCGCCAACGTCGAGCGGTTCTCGTGGACCGACACGGCCCGGCAACTCGACGAGCTCTATCGCCGCATCGCCGACGACCGGTCCGACAGCGCCACGGGGAGCACGTGAGCGGCGTCGCGGTGATCTCGGGTGGTGTCGGTGCCGCCCGCTTCCTGCGCGGCCTGATCGACGCCGCCGAGCGCGGGCTGGTTCCCGTGCGCACCGAGCAGATCGCGGCGATCGTCAACACCGGCGACGACCTCACGATGCACGGGCTCTCGATCTCGCCGGACCTCGACACGATCGTGTACACGCTCGCCGGGGCGATCGACCCGGACCGGGGGTGGGGACTCGTCGACCAGTGCTGGCGGGTGAGCGGCGCGCTCGCCCACTACGAGTCGGTCCGGCCCGAGGGCTCCGCGGCGGGCGAGCGCTGGTTCAACCTCGGCGATCAGGATCTCGCGACCCACTTCTACCGCACCGCTCGCCTCCGCGAAGGCGCGACGCTGACCGAGGTCACCGACGAGGTCCGGCGGGCATGGCAGGTCCCCATCGGCGTCGCGCCGATGTCCGACGACCGCTGCCGCACGATGGTCACCGTCGTCGACGGGGAGGGCCGCCACGAGGAAGTCTCGTTCCAGGACTACTTCGTCCGCCTTCGCCACGCCGTGCCGGTCGCTGCTGTGCGGTTCGACGGTTCGGCCACCCTGTCGGACACCGCTCGCCGAACGATCACCGACGCCCGGACCGTCGTGATCGCGCCGTCGAATCCACTCGTCTCGATCGGCCCGATCCGTTCGCTGCCCGGCGTCGACACGCTCCTCGCCGAGCGACGCGAACGAGTGGTGGCCGTGTCGCCGATCGTCGGCGGCGACGCCCTGAAGGGCCCCGCTGCGCGGATGCTCACCGAACTGGGCCACGAGGCGTCGGTCGTCGGCGTCGCTCGGCTGTACGCACCGATCGCGTCGGTGCTCGTGATCGACCCCACCGATGCCGAGTTGGCCGACGCCGTCGAGGACGAGGGGCTGCGGTGCCTGGTCCGACCGTCGGTCATGTCGACGCCCGAACGCGCCCGTTCGCTGGCAGCCGCCGCGCTCAGCGCCGTCGACGCCCGCTGACCGCCGCGCTCACGACGCCACGACGAGCCCGAGACCTTCGTCGAGGTCGGTCCAGGGCGACCACTGGAGATGGATCCGGGCCCGTACGGGCGACACGGCGAAGCGAGCGAGTTCGTCGAGGCGGGCCGGGCCGTGTTGCGGTTCCAGACCTGCGGCGCCGGGAGCGAGCGCGGCGACGCGCTGCCAGAGTTCGACCATCGAGGTCTGGACACCGGTACCGACGTTGACGACCAACCCTCCGCCGCGGGCCGATGCCCGGGCGAGCGCGTCGACAGCGTCGTCGACGTAGAGCAGGTCGCGCGTCTGACGACCGTCGCCGTCGACGACGGGGGCCTCGCCGCTGACCGCCGCCTCCAGGAACGTCTGGACGACTCCGCCACGAGCTCGGGGGCCGTAGACCGTCGCCATCGCCAGTGCCGTGAACTCCACGGCGTGGACGTCTCGATAGGTGACCAGCAGTTCGATGATCGCTCGGGCGACGACGCCGCGGACGCCACGAGCGACGAGTTGGGTCGGCTCGACCTCCTTGAGCGGGAGCGATCGAGCCGCCGGGTGGCCGTAGATGCAGGAGGCGGGCACCCCGACGACGACCTTGGCGACACCGTGGCGACGGGCGGCCTCGAGCGTGGCCAGAGCGATCTCGAACGACCGAGCGTGCCCGGCAGGTGACGCCGCCGACGGCGCCAGCGGCGTCAGGAGGTGGATGACATCGGGGTTGCGCATGCCGATCAGGGAGTCGGCGTCGGCCGACGCGGCGTCGAGGTGGTGGAACTTGAACGACCCGCCGCTGGCCCGGGCGTCTGCCAGGTTCGCCAGCGACCCGGTCGAGAGGTCGTCGACGACGTCGACGGCGTGATCCTCGGAGAGCAACCGATCGACGAGATGAGAGCCGAGGAACCCGGCGCCCCCGACGACCAGGATGTTCACGACTCGGCGGGCACGGCCGCCCCGGCGAGGACGGCGTCGGCCGCGACGACACCGTCGGCGCCGACCATCGTGTCGGCGATCGCCGCTCGCTGGCCCACGACCCCCATGACGAGCGATCGCTCGACGACGGCACCGGCTTCGACGACCGCGTTCGGGAGCAGCACCGAGTTCGTCACCGACGCCCCGGCGGCGACGCTGACGCCGTCGCCGACGACGCTGTTCACGATGACGGCATCGGCCGCCACGGTCGCCGTGGCGGCGATCGGATCGCAGCGGTCGAAGCGTCGAGAGCCGTCGAGGAGGTCGAGATTCGCCGCGAGGTACAGCTCGGGCCGACCGGCATCGATCCAGTAGTCGTCGGTGGCAACGCCGAAGATCGTGCCCGCCTCGACGAGACGCGGGAAGGTGTCTCGTTCCACCGACACCTTCCGGCCGGGTTCGACGAGATCGAGCACGCCGGGCTCGAACACGTAGGTCCCCGCATTGATCAGGTTGCTCGGCTCGGTGCCGGGAGCGGGCTTCTCGACGAACGCCGCCACGTGGCCGTCGTCGGCGAGGTCGACCACGCCGAAGGCCGAGGGGTCGTCGACGCCGATCAGGTGCAGGGTCGCGTCGGCCCCGAAGCGACGGTGAGCAGCGACGAGCGCTCCGACGTCGAGGTCGGTCATGACGTCGCCGTTGGCCACGACGAACGTGTCGTCGATACCGGCTTCGTCAGCGGCGAAGCGAATGGCGCCGGCGGTGTCGAGTGGTTCGGGCTCGACGGCGTAGGACAACCGCACGTCACCGCAGGTGTTGTCGGGAAACGCCTCGATGAACGGCTCGGGTCGGAACCCCAGCGCCAGGACGACCTCGGTCACCCCACCGCGGGCGAGGCGGTCGACGAGACGGGCGATCATCGGCCGGTGCCCCACGGGGAGCATCGGCTTCGGGACGTTCCGGGTCAACGGCCGCAACCGGGTGCCGAAGCCGCCGACGAGGACGACGGCGCGCATCAGCCCTCGGTCGTCGCCGGTGCGGCCGGGTCCTCCGGCATCATGTCGTGGGTGGTCGTCGGATCGAGATCCTCGGGCGTCAACTGGGTGTCGTCGAGCGCGCCGAGCGACGGCAGCTCCGGCGCCCACGTGGGCATGCTCACGTCGGTGTCGTCGGGCACGAAGGCGATGACGACCACCATCTGGTCGCGGTCGAGGCGGATGTTGTCGAAGTCGGCGATGTAGGTGGTGCCGTCGTCGGTGTCGGTGAAGTTGTTCCACACGACGGCCTTGAGTTCGCCCTCCTCCTCACGGCCGTCGATCGTGCAGGTCGTCTCGCCCTCCTCGAACAGACCGGTCTCCTGCTGGTGCGGAAGCCCGGGGCGCTGTTCCTCGGGGAATTCGAGCCGGTCGTTGGTGAGTTCGACGCCGTACACGTCGAGGAAGACGCCGAGCGTGGCACGGGTACCGACAGCTGCCGAGGAGAAGGGGTGCCAGTGGATCAGCCCGTCGTCGTGGCTGTGGATGCCGGTGCGGGCGAACTCCTGGTTGAAGAACCCGACGTCGTCGCGCTCTTCGGCATCGCCGCTGAGCTGGAACCACGAATCGCAGAGGTAGAAGCCGTAGGCGTGGTGCCAGTGATCGGTGATCAGCGGGGCGGACGCATCGGCAGCGGGACGGCTCTCGCGTGCGTAGACGACGAGCGCGAGGCCGAGCACCACCACGAGGGCGACCACCGCAGGGAACAGCGTGCCGCCCTGGAAGCGAACCTTCTTGCCCTGGCCGGACTTGGCCAGCTTGGCGGCTTTCTTGGTGGAAGACGAGGAGGGGGCCACGAAAATGAGAGGCTAGCGGGGCCCCGGGCGCTTGGGGGGTCGGTCACCGGGCGCCCGGACGGACGGGGTGACAAGTCGTCGCACGAGGTGGTCGTAGGCGTCGCCGACCGCTGCCGGGCTCGCTTCGCGTTCGACCCAGGCCCGTCCCCGTCGGCCCATCTCCCGAGCGCCGTCGGGGTCGGCGAGCAGTGCGTCGACGGCGGCGACGAAGGCGTCGGGGTCGTCGGGGGCGACGGCGACGCCGCCGCCGGATTCGGCGAGCAGCGTGGGAACGGCAGTGCCGGGGTCGATGGCGGCGACCACCGGACGAGCCGCCGCCATGATCGAGTAGGTCTTCGACGGGACGCTCACACGACCGAGCCCCGCCCGGAGCGGGACGACGTGGATGTCGCCCGTCGCCAGCAGTTCGCCGAGGCGGTCGGGTTCGATGTAGCCGGCGAAGTGGACGTTCGCGAGTCCGTCCGCCGAGGCCTCCAGTGTCGGCCGGGCGGCGCCGTCGCCGTTGACGAGGAACGTCACCTCGGGAAGCGCACGGGCCGCGGCGATCACCAGGTCGAGCGATTGCGAGAAGCCGACGTTGCCGGCATACAGCACGACGGGACCGTCGCCCAGTCCGAGTTCGTCACGGTACGGCGTACGCCGACCTGTGGGAACGATGGCATCGGTGTCGACGAAGTTGGGGATGACCGCCACCCGATCGGCGGCGGCGGGAACCTTGGCAGCGACGTTGTCGCGCAGGTCGTCGGAGAGCACGGTCACCGCGTCGGCAGCGCGATAGCTGATCCGCTCCAGCCAGGCGGCGACGGCGATGACGTGACGGTTGCTGATCGCCCCGGTCTCGACGGCGGCGTCGGGGAACACGTCCTGGATGTTGAAGATCATCGGCGCCCGCCGGAGCCGGGCGGCGAACCAGCCGGTGAGCCCGAGTGTGAGCGGTGGCGACATGGCGATGACGGCTTCGGCCCGACGGCCCCAGCCGCCGACACGCAGGCACTGGACCCCGGCGAGCAGCGAGTAGGCGACGAAGCCGAGGGCTCGCCGCAACAGGTTCGACTTGTCGTCGCCGGGGAACGGATGCACCCTGGTGATCGAGCCCCATGGCGTCGTCTCCCGGCGCACGAGCCGGCCCTCCCAACCGGGCTCGATCCGGTGCCCGCGGTACCAGGGCAGCGACGTGACGACGTGGACGACGTGACCGCGATCCGCGAGTTCGGCGACGATCCGGGTCATCACCGTTCCGGTCGGTGCGGTGTCGGGCGCGAAGTGTGGGCACAGCACGATCAGTGGCCGTCCGGAGCGGAGCCCGGCAGTCATGCCGACTCGGCGAGTGCGGCGCGGTAGGCGACAGCGAGCTGCTCGCCCGAGCGGCGAGCCGTGAACGCCGCTGCCCGGCGACGGCCGGCGGCGCGCAACTCGCCCGATCTGTGCGCGACCACGTCGAGGGCGTCGGCCCAGGCGTCGGCGTCGCGAGGCAGGACGAGCCCGGCGTCGCCGACGACCTCGGCCAGCGCCGGTTGGTCGGAACAGATCACCGGTGTACCGAGCGCCATGGCTTCGACGACGGGGGCGCCGAACCCCTCGTACTCGCTGGGGAACACGAGGGCGTCGGCCAGCGCGATCAGGCCGTCGCGATCGGCATCGGGCACACGACCGGGACGCACCACGCGCCGGCCGAGGCCGAGGCGGTGGATCGCTGCCGCGACCTCGGCCTCCGCCGAGCCGGTGCCACCGAGCAGCACCAGGCGGAGGTCGGGGTCGTCCCAGTGTTGCGCCATCACCTCGAGCAGGAACCGGTGGCCCTTGTGGGGATGGGTGATCGCCGGGAACACGAGCACCCGCCCTGCGCCCAGCCCGTGATCGCGGCGGAGCTCGAATTCCGATCGCGCGCCCGTGCCGATCGTGGGTTCGACACCGTGTGGCACGACGACGATCCGCCCCGGATCGGTGCCGTAGGCGTCGACGACCGTGGAGCGGACGTACTCGGTGGGGACGGCGACGACGGCCGCTGAGCGAACCGACCGCGGGATCGCCCACGACAGGTAGCGCAGCTTCTTCGACGTCAGGTACTCGGGATGCGTCAGGTACTGCAGGTCGTGGATCGTCAGCACGATCGGACGGTGTCCGCCCACCGGAGCGGTTCCGCCGCCGTGGTGCACGAGCGCCGCCGTGCCGGTCCGGCGTCGCAGCCAGGTGTGTTCGGCGACGACGCGACGGGACCTCTCGTCGCCGCTGATCGCTGCGGTGACCGTCGGGTACAGCTCGGTCAACTCGGGGTGCGCATCGACGAACGCCGGCAGGCAGTACAGCGTCGGCAGGAATTCGCCGGGGCGTTCGGCGAGGCCGAGCAACTGGCGCACGAGGTACTGCTCGGAACCGCCGACATCGCCCGGAACGCACCACAGCAGGTTGACCGCGACATCGACGGGACGAGGACGTGACACGGTGTTCATGAGCCGAGCTCACGGTAGACGGCGAGCGTGCGCTCGGCGGCGACCGACCAGTCGAGTTCGGCGGCGCGGCGGCGCCCGGCAACGGCGAGTTCGTCGCGACGATCAGCCGCTTCGACGATGCCGCGGGCGATGTCGGCGACATCGAACGGGTCGACGAGCACGGCGGCACCGCCGGCGACCTCCTCGGTCGAGGTGCCGCGACTCGTCACGACGGCGGTCCCCTGCGACATCGCTTCGGCAACGGGGAGCCCGAACCCCTCGCGTTCGCTCGGGTAGGCGAACACGGTCGCAGCCGCGTACAGCGCGGCGAGGTCGGCGTCGGGCACGAACCCGAGGAACGTGGCGTCGCGGGGATCGCCGAGGTCGAGGTCTCCCCAGCCGGTCGCACCGGCGATCACCAGGGGGAGCGTCACTCCGGGTCGCCGCACGGCATCGAGCAACCGACGCAGGTTCTTGCGGGGCTCGAGTGTGCCGACGAACAGCACGAACTCCTCGGGCAGCAGGTAGGCGCGCCGCACCCGCCCGACCTCGGTCGCGTCGACGTCGACGAGGTCGACCCCGAGCGGGACGTGGCGCAGCCTGGCCGGATCGAGACCGACGGCTTCGCAGTCGCGCAGCGTCGCCAGGCTGGAGCACAGCACCCGGTCGGCGCGCTCCGCGATCACGTCGACTGATCGGCGCATGGTGCGGATGCCCTGACGGGTGAACTGGTCCGGGTCGTGGAGGAACGCCAGGTCGTGCACGGTCACCACCAGCGGCGCCGAGGTACCGCACGGCACGAGGCCCGTTGCGTGGGCGACGTCGATGTCACCGGTCACCGACTCGACCTTCGGCCAGTTCAACCGCAGCCAGCTCTCGTAGAGCAACGCTCGTGACAGCGGCAGCATGGCGACCGAACCGGACGGACGGAACTCGGGCAACGGCAGCTTCGGGTGGCGACCGGCGACCTGGTGCAGTTCGACGGCGTCGGGCCGGGCGGCGAGTTCGCGGGCGATGCGCAGCGCGGCGATCGCCGTGCCGCCGGGCGACGGGTGCCAGCACTGCTCGAGCGTGTAGGCGAGGCGAACCGGCGACTCGTCGGTCGTTGCGCCGGGGTCCGCCATCTGCCCATGATGCCGCGTGGTCGCCGGTTGCGGACGCCATCGGCGCCCCGCTCGGTGCCGTAGCCTGGCCGCCATGTCGACATCGACGGCGGACACCGATCCGCGCTGGCAGCGCCGACGCGTGCTCGTGACGGGTGGAGCAGGGTTCCTCGGGCGACGCGTGGTGCAGCGGCTGCGCGATCTGGGGGCTGTCGTGGCGGCACCGCGTCGGGTCGACTACGACCTGACGGTTCCGGGTCGGGCCGAGGCGATGTTCGCCGACCACGAGCCCTCGCTCGTCGTCCACCTCGCCGCCGATGTCGGCGGCATCGGCTACAACCTCGAGCACCCGGCTCGCCTCTACCTCGCGAACCTGCTGATGGGTACCCACGTGATCGAAGCGGCACGCACGGCGCCCAGCGTCGACAAGACCGTGCTGGTCGGCACGGTCTGCTCGTACCCGAAGTTCACCCCGGTGCCCTTCGCCGAGAGCGATCTGTGGAACGGGTACCCGGAGGAGACCAACGCGCCCTACGGCATCGCCAAGAAGGCGCACCTGATCCACGCCCAGGTCAACGAGCAGCAGTACGGCCAGCGCTTCGCGTACCTGATCCCGACCAACCTGTACGGGCCGGGCGACAAGTTCCACCCGTCGGTGTCCCACGTGATCCCGGCCCTGATCAAGAAGTGCGTCGAGGCGACCGAGTCCGGCGCCGACCACGTCGAGGTGTG
The DNA here is from genome assembly GCA_041685755.1 of Ilumatobacteraceae bacterium. GTDB lineage: Bacteria > Actinomycetota > Acidimicrobiia > Acidimicrobiales > Ilumatobacteraceae > Sva-07. Next base: position 6,740 of record JAWLFC010000002.1, on the reverse strand, counting down.
GGGCACCGGGGCGGCGAGCCGTGAGTACCTCTACGTCGACGACGCCGCCGATGCGATCGTGCGCGCCGGCGCCGTCGAGACCACCGCCGAGCCGGTCAACCTGGGCGCCGACCGCGAGGTGACCATCAAGGAGACGGTCGAGACGATCGCCGACCTGGTCGGCTTCGGCGGTGAACTCCGCTGGGACTCGACCAAGCCCGACGGCCAGCCCCGGCGCGCCGTCGACGGCTCACGCGCCCGCGACCTGCTCGACTGGCGCCCGTCGATGGACTTCGAGCAGGGCCTGCGAGCCACGATCGACTGGTACCACGCCCACCGCGACGAAGCCGAACGAAGCCCCCACTGACCAACTGTCACACCGTGCCGGGCCCAACGTGACAGTTCACCGCACGATCCCGGCAGCGCGGGCCGCCCGGCGATAGGCGGTCGCCAGGCTGGACGTCGTCTCGTGGGCGTTGAGGCCACTGGGGTTGGGCACCACGAAGAGACGAGAACCCTCCAGGTCGTCGGACTGCTCCCCCGCCGTGGCCTTCGGCCGCGAGAACGCTGTGCGGTAGGCCGTGATCCCGGCGATCGCCACCACCGCCGGGCGGTGCGCCCGCACGAACGCTCGGAGCTGCTCACCTCCGGCGCGCAGTTCGTCGGCGGTGAGCTCCGACGCCTTCGCCGTCGCCCGGTGCACGACGTTGGTGATGCCGATTCCTCGTTCGACGAGGTGGCGTCTGTCGTCGTCGGTCATGCCCCGACCGCGGTCGATCGGCCGGTCGATGATCCCCGCTTCGAGCAGCGCCGGGTAGAACCGGTTGCCCGGATGGGCGAAATGGGTCTGCGTCGCCGCGGTCCACAGGCCGGGGTTGATGCCGACGAACAGCAGCTCGACGCCGGGTCCGACGAGATCGTCGACCGTTGCGCCGGCGAACGACTCGAGTTCGGCACGCGAAAAGCCCACCTCCGTGAGCGTAGGGCGTCTGCGACACTCGACGGATGGGGAACGACCACTGGCCGCTGTTCGACCTCGAGGTCCGCACGCCGCGCCTGAGGTTGCGGTACCTCGACGACGAGCTCGCCGCCGAGGTCGTCGCCGTTGCCGCTCGTGGGGTCCACGACCCGGCAACGATGCCGTTCCTCGTTCCGTGGACCGACGCGGATCGAGGGGAGTCACGGAATCGCTCGGCTATGCGGAGGCCGGCCGCCGGCGCCTGCTGCGGCGAGAGGTGCCCGACGAGCAGGTCGAGTACCGAATGGA
>JAWLFC010000002.1:0-5394 GCA_041685755.1 Ilumatobacteraceae bacterium | reverse complement strand
ATCGAGGGGAGTCACGGAATCGCTCGGCTATGCGGAGGCCGGCCGCCGGCGCCTGCTGCGGCGAGAGGTGCCCGACGAGCAGGTCGAGTACCGAATGGACCGGGACCACTGGGCGACGATCCGCCGCGACGACATCACGCTGCACGGCATCGACGTCGCGCGGGATCTTCTCGGTCTCGACGCCTGACCCGGCGTCACTGCGAGCGAAGTCGCTCGACCACTTCGGCCAATGGCTCGCGGAAGTCGCGAAGCATCGGCAGGCCGGCGGCGCGCCACACGGCGTTGTCCAGCACGCTGTTGGCCGGTCGGGGCGCCGGGCGGGGAGGATCGAGCTCGGACGTCGCGATCGGGCGCACACGATCCGGGTCGTGACCGGCGACGGCGAGGACCTCGCGCACGAACTCGTACCAGCTCACCGGCCCCTGATTGGTCAGGTGGTGAACCCCCGTCCGACGATCGACCGCCAGCCGGCGCAGCGCCGGCGCCAGATCGGCGGTGAAGGTGGGGCAGCCCACCTGATCGTCGACGAACGCCAGCTGCTGGTCGGGATCGGCGGCGAGGCGCAGGACCAGCTTGACCATGTTGTTCCCGTGCTCGCCGCACACCCACGACGTCCGGGCGATCGCCGCGTCCGGTCCGGCAGCATGTTCGCCGGCGAGCTTCGAGCTGCCGTACACCGACTGCGGATTCGGGCTGTCGTCCTCCCGGTACGGACGATGGAGCGTGCCGTCGAACACGTAATCGGTGCTGACGTGGACGAGATGGGCTCCGACCAGCTCGGACGCGGCCGAGAGCAGCCCGACGGCATCGGCGTTGACTGCGAAGGCGGTCGACTGGTTCGTCTCGCAGGCGTCGACCGCGGTGTAGGCCGCGCAGTTGACGACGGCGTCCGGCCGGACGGCCTCCATCATCTCCCGGACGGCGACGAGGTCGGTGATGTCCAGCGCCGCTCTGTCGAGGGCGGTCACGTCGTCGCCGACCGACGCGGCGTGACGCACCACGTCGACACCGAGCTGTCCGCCGGCGCCCGTGACGAGGAGTTTCACGACACCACCCTCAGAGCCCCGCCTTCACCTTCATCTCTCGCTGAAGTGTAGGCGACGGGCCGGGATCGGCGGTGGCTACGGCTCGATGGGCGGCGGTGGTCCGACCCCGCGGAAGTAGTCGAGGATCGGATCGGCTCCGTCGCCGAGCAACAACACTGCGTTGCCGTTCCTGGTGACGCCGACGACGGGGAGCTGGTACTTGTTCAACCCGGTCGAGAACGCCTTGCGCAGGGTTCCGGCGGCGCCGATCGGGTCGAGGCCGGGATCCATGCGCACTGCCGCGGTACCGGCATCGATCAGCTTCGAGGCGAGGAACGGATCGGACTGCAGCTTGGCGATGGTCGAGTCCGCCGTGAGCTGGAGGAAGTTCTGCTGACGTTCGATGCGGCCCAGATCAGCCGTCGGATCCGTCCGCCAGGCACCGTCGCGGAACTCCTCGTAGTAGCGACTGCGGGCGTACTGCAACGACTGCACGCCGTCGAGCCTGTTGCATCCCGGCTGCTGGTCGAGACCGGTGTTGCCGTCCCGGGTCGGATAGTCGAAACAGATCGTGGTACCGCCGACGGCGTCGACGAGGTCCTTGAACCCGTTGAAGTCGATGTCGACGACGTGATGGATCGGGATGCCGAGTTCCTGGGTGATCGTGGCGGCGAGCACGTCGGTGCCGTCGCTGTAGGCCGAGTTGATGCGGCTCTCGCCGCGGGTGCCGGCGATGTCCACCCACAGGTCGCGCGGCAGACTCACGACGGCGGCGCCGTTGCCGTCGGCTTCCTGACGAAGGACCATGATCGTGTCGGAGCGGCGACCCTGCACGTCGTTCACGTCGCCGATCCCCCCGAAGTCGGGGTCGTTCGGGTCGGCGTTCTCGCGGGTGTCGGAGCCGATCAGCAGGTAGTTCCGTGCCGGTCCGTCCTGGGCGGTGAGCACCAGCTCCAGCCCCTCGATTCGTTCGACGTCGGACGTGCGGTCATTGGCAGCGGTGATCACCCCGAACGCGCCGAACCCGCCGACCACCGCGGCGAGCACCAGCGCGAGGGGCGCGGAGCTGCGTCGACGACGTCTCGGCGGGGACATGCCCGCGACGCTACTGGCGCCACGGGCCACGCCGACGGCAGCGGCCCCGTCGCCGGCGTTTCACACCCTCCTCTCACCGAACGCTCTCACCCGAGGCTCTCACCCGGGTGGACGTGGACGGAGATGGACCACGTCGCCGACGTCATGGGCGACGACGGCGCCGTCGTCGCCCTCCACGAGCAGCCGTCCGTCGGAGTCGACGTCGATCGCCACCCCGTCGGCGACGGCACCACCCGGCAACTCGACGCGTACGAGGGCACCGAGCGTCGACAACGAGGCACGGTACGGCGCGTCGATCGACGGCGGCAGCCGATCGAGGTGCGCCAGCACGAGCGCCAGCACCTGGGCGGGTCGAGCCGGCTCGCCGAGCCGGGCTGCGCCCTCGGGAGCCCAGCCGACGTTGAGTCCGAGCCCGACGACCACCGCGTCGCGGGTCGGCGACCGCTGGGCGAGGATGCCGGCCAGCTTGCGATCGCCGACCAGCACGTCGTTGGGCCACTTGAGCGACGTCGACAGATCCGGTCGCAGCTCCCGGGCCGCCGCCAGCGCCGCCAGCCCGACGCGATGGGTCGCCTCGACGGCCGGATCCGGCGTCGGTGCGAACACGATCGACACCAGCAGGTTCGACCCCGCCGGCGCATCCCAACGCCGGTCGAGCCGACCCCGACCCGCGGTCTGGTGTCCAGCAGCCAAGACGCAACGATCGCCGACGACACCGACGTCGAGGTCGGCGAGGAGGTCGGCGTTGGTACTCCCGGTCTCCTCGACGTGCCGCACGGTCCACCCGTCGGGCCACACCTCGTCGGCCCAGATGTCTCCGTGCACGCCCACGGCCCCTACATTGGCACTCGTGCTCCAGAAGATCCTGATCGCCAACCGCGGCGAAATCGCTGTCCGTGTCATCCGAGCCGCCCGCGAGATGGGCATCCCGACGGTGGCGGTCTACTCCGAGTTGGATCGTGACGCTCTCCACGTCCGCCTCGCCGACGAGGCGTATGCGCTCGGTGGGCAGACCGCGGCGGAGAGCTACATCAACACCGAGGTCATGCTCGACGTGATCCGACGCAGCGGCGCCGACTCGGTGCATCCGGGCTACGGGTTCTTCTCCGAGAACGCCGACTTCGCCAGGGCGATCGCCGAGATGGGCGTGGAGTTCATCGGCCCCCCGGCCTCGGCGATGGACGAGATGTCCGACAAGGTCTCGAGCCGCCTCGCCGCGATCCGAGGTGGCGCGCCGATCGTGCCCGGCACCACCGAATTCGCGCAGAGCGCGCAGGAGATCCGTGCCTTCGGTGAGGAATTCGGCTGGCCGGTGTGCATCAAGGCAGCCTTCGGCGGTGGCGGCCGGGGGATGAAGGTCGTGCAGGCAGCGGCCGACGTCGACGACGCGATGGCGAGCGCCCAGCGCGAGGCGAAGAGCTTCTTCGGGCGCGACGAGGTGTACGTCGAGCGCTACCTCACGTGGCCGCGCCACGTCGAGGTCCAGCTCGTCGGCGACAAGCACGGCAACTGCGTGTGGATCTCGACGCGTGACTGCTCCGCCCAGCGTCGGCACCAGAAGCTCGTCGAGGAGGCGCCGGCACCGAACCTGCCCGACGGCGTCGAGGTGGCGATGGGCGAAGCCGCCGTCAAGGCTGCCAAGGCCGTCGGCTACTACGGCGCCGGCACCGTCGAGTTCATCTTCCAGGACGGCGAGTTCTTCTTCCTCGAGATGAACACCCGCCTGCAGGTCGAGCACCCGGTGAGCGAGATGATCACCGACATCGACCTGGTCGAGTGGCAGATCCGGGTCGCTGCCGGCGAGGAACTGCCGATGACACAGGCCGAGGTCGACGCCGCCCGCCGGGGCCACTCGATCGAGATCCGCATCAACGCCGAGGACGTCGCCGAGGGCAAGTTCCTGCCCTCGCCCGGGCCGATCACCAAGCTGCTCGCACCGGACGGGTTCGGGGTGCGCTTCGACTCCGGTTACCACTCCGGCGACGAGATCAGCCAGTTCTACGACAACCTCGTCGGCAAGCTCGTGGTGTGGGGCCGCGACCGCGATGTCGCGATCGCCCGGACGATCCGGGCGCTCGAGGAACTGGTCGTCGAAGGTGTCGCCACGACGATCCCTGCCGACCTCGCGATCCTGCGCCACCCCGACTTCCAGGCGGTGGAGCACTCGACGAAGTGGGTGGAGGAGACACTCGATCTCACCGGTCTCGGCGGCAAGGCCGACTCGGGCGATCCCGCTCCCGACGACGAGGATCCGAAGGTCAAGCGTTCGACGACCGTCGAGGTCAACGGCAAGCGCTTCGCCGTCGACATGTGGGTACCCGAGACACCGGCGGTGGCCGTTGCCGGCGCCCCGGCAGCGAAGAAGAAGCGGCACAGCTCGGCCAGCGGCGGCGGTGCGGTCGCGTCCGGTTCGGTGGAGGCACCGATGCAGGGCACGATCGTCAAGGTGCTCGTCGACGTCGGCCAGGAGGTCGAGGTCGGCACCGGCATCGTCGTGCTCGAGGCGATGAAGATGGAGAATCAGATCAACGCCGAGAAGGCCGGCACGGTGAAGGAGATCAAGGTGACCGCCGGCGACACCGTCGGCGGTGGCGACATCCTCGCCGTGATCGACTGAGCCGGGGCCCGACCGGCGGTGTGATCACTCGGCGGCTTCGGCGAGCGCTTCGCTCAGCGCCGGGTGCACGAGGATGCTCTCGGCCAGATCGGTCACGGTCAGCCCCGCCGTCACGGCGACCGCGATCACCGAGATCAGTTCGGCCGCCTGGCGCCCGACGATCGATCCGCCGAGCACCTCGCCGGTCGCCGGGTCGGAGATGATCTTGACGAACCCGGTGGTGTCGTTGTTGATCATCGCCTTCGCCGTCGACGAGAACGGCACCTTGGTGACCCGGATCTTGCGCCCCGTGCTGAAGGCCTCGGCCTCGGCGAGGCCGACATCGGCGATCTCGGGCTCGGTGAAGATCGCCGAGGCCGCCTTGTCGTAGTCGAGGTGACGGTGACTGCGGGTGTGCCCACCCATCACGTGCTCGGCGACCTTGCGACCCTGCATCGACGCCACCGACGACAGCGGGAGCTTGCCGCTGATGTCACCGGCCGCGTAGATGTGGCCGACGTTGGTGACGCAGTGCTGGTTGATGTCGACGTAGCCCCAGTCGTTCACCTCGACACCGGCATCGGCGAGACCGATCGCCTCGGTGTTCGGGATCGACCCGATGGCGAGCACGGCGTGGGTCGAGCGCACGCTGCGCCCGTCGTCGCAGCGCACGACGAC
>JAWLFC010000125.1:0-7438 GCA_041685755.1 Ilumatobacteraceae bacterium | reverse complement strand
GCGCCCCTGGCAGGGATCGAACCTGCGACACACGGTTTAGGAAACCGATGCTCTATCCACTGAGCTACAGAGGCGGGACTCCGACGGTTCGCTCGATGAGACCCCCGCGGATGACCAGAGTCGGGGACAGCATAGGAAGCTACGCGGGCTCGTCCGCTGCCAACAGCTCACGCAGCGCACGGATCGAATCCGCTGGCACGTCCTCCCACAGGAAATGGCCACACCGTTCGACGTAGTGCAGCCGGGCGCCGTCGATCTCCACGAAGCGGCCGGCGAAGGGGAACAGTACGGGAGGAGCCAGGCTGCACCCATACACCCCGGTGGGTATCGTGAGGGACATGGACGAACACGGCGCAGGATCGGTCCACTCGATGCGAGACCTCCTCGAGCGGCGGCTCGCCACGGTCGAACAGGAACTCACCGCGGCGGCCGCAGGCGCGAGCCTGTGTGCCATCTCGCGTTCGGCCGGCTCGGTTCCGGAAGCGAAGTACCTCGAGGGACGGATGGCGGCGATCCGGGAGATCCGACGTGCGGCGCGGACCGGCCGACCGATCGATGAGATCCTCGACGAGCGCGTCGACCACTGGCGTGCAGAACTCGCGCTCGTCGACACGCGGTCGATGGGAAGCGACTGGCGGGCCTATCGAGCCGGCGGCGTCGACGAGCTCGAATCGCTCCGCGAACTCGCGAGCGCCTGAACCGATCCCCTGGGATCGGGTGTTTCGCAGCGTCGGATCATCGGGCACCGTCAGGTGCAACGACCGCTCGGAGCACACCCGATGGCCACACCCTCACAACAGCAGATCGTCGACGCCCTCCTCGAACGCCACGGCCGCACGTACGCCGCCGAGGCCGGGATCCGCCTGGCCCGCAACACCCCGGCGCCGCTGTTCCAGTTGCTCTGCCTGTCGCTGCTGCTGAGCGCTCGGATCTCCGCCGACGCCGCCGTCACATCGAGCCGAGCCCTCCGCGACGCCGGGTGGACCACGCCCGACAAGCTGGCCGACTCGACGTGGCGACAGCGCACCGACGTCCTCAACCGATCCGGCTACGCCCGCTACGACGAGAGCACGTCACGCATGCTCGGCCAGACCGTCGACACCTTGCGCGACGTCTACGGTGGCGACCTGCGGCGCCTGCGCGACGCCGCCGATCATGATCCCGCCGTCGAGCGGCGCCTCCTGCAGCAGTTCACGGGAATCGGCGAGGTCGGCGCGTCGATCTTCAGCCGCGAGGTCCAGCTCGTCTGGGACGAGCAGTACCCGTACGCCGACGACCGAGCACTCCAGTCGGCCGAGCGGCTCGGCATCGGCGACGACCTGTCGGCGTTGCAGCGCCACACCGACGACGTCGAGCAGTTCACCATCCTCGTCGCCGCCCTCGTGCGGTGCGATCTCGCCGGCGACCACGACGAGATCGTCTCGGGCGCTGCGTGACGGCGTTTGCGAACGGCGCCAGCGGGGACGCTCGCGTGGTGAATCGCTCGACCGGACCGGCGAGCGACGGCGACGACCACGGACGTGACGAGAGGAGCTGACATGTCGGCGAGAGTGGCAATCAACGGGTTGGGTCGGATCGGTCGCGCGACCATGCGCGCCGTACTCGACGACGACTCCTTCGAACTGGTCGCGGTGAACGACATCGCCCCCGCCGACAACCTGGCCTACCTGCTCCGCCACGACACCGTCTACGCCAGCCACGGGCTCGAGACACGCAGCGAAGACTCGTACCTCTACGTGAACGGACGCACGATCGAGGTCCTCGGTATCGAGGATCCCGCCGAGCTGCCGTGGAGCGACCGCGACGTCGAGCTGGTGTTCGAGTGCACGGGAGTGTTCCGACACGAGGACGAGCTGCGCAGGCATCTCGAGGCGGGCGCTCGCCGCGTCGTGCTGTCCGCGCCGGCCAAGGACGACACCGTGCCGAGCATCGTGCCCGGCGTGAACGACGACGACGGGCGCGGTGCCGAGATCGTGTCGACGGCGAGTTGCACCACCAACTGCATCGCCCCCGTGATGGAGATCCTCGAACGGCGCATCGGCGTGCGCAAGGCGACGATGAGCACCGTGCACGCCTACACGGCCAGCCAGGAACTCGTGGACGGTCCTGCGAGCAAGTGGCGACGAGGGCGCGCAGCGGCCGCGAACATCGTGCCGACGACCACCGGTGCCGCCGACGCCACCGGCAAGGCGGTCCCGTCCATCGAAGGACGGTTCGACGGTGTCGCCCTGCGGGTCCCGGTGGCGGCCGGCTCGATCGCCGACATCGTCGCGGTCACCGCCCGCGAGACGAGCACCGAGGAGCTGACGGACATCTTCGGTGAAGAAGCGGAGAGCGATCGCTACCGGGGCATCCTCGGCGTCACCGACGACCCCATCGTGTCGTCGGACATCATCGGCGACCGCCATGCGTCGCTCGTCGATCTCACGATGACGACGGTCACCGACGGCGATCTCGTCAAGGTGATGGCCTGGTACGACAACGAGGCCGGCTACGCCCAGCAGATGGTCCGCTACGCCGCACAACTGCTGCGTCAACCCGCCGGCGCCGACACCTGACTCCCGCGTCTCACTCCTCCTCGAGCCGGGGAACCGCCGTGCGGACGGCGAGCGGCCCGACGAGCTCGAACAGGACCGTCGAGACGACGGCGACCCCCACGATCGTCTCGGCCTGCTGCGCAAAACGTTCCGCTCCCGACAACGCCATGCCCAGTGCAACACCGGCCTGCGGGAGCAACGCCGGCCCGAACCAGAGGCCCTGACGCCACCGCACACCGACGAGACGCGCTCCCCCGGCGGATCCGACCGTCTTGCCGACGACACGAAACACCACGTAACCGCCGAGCACCACCGCAGCGGACAACGTGTCCCGAGTGATCTGGGCACCAGCCAACACGAAGAAGACGACGAGGAACGGCCACTCGATTCCCTCCACTGTGCGGAACGAACGCTCATGGTGCTCTGCCAGGTTGGCGACGACGGCGCCCATGACGACGGCGGCGATGAGATACGACACGTCGAGCCACCAGGTGATTCCGGCACACAGGAACACCGCCGCCAACGCCTCCTCGAGCGTCGGTTCACCCCTCGGCAGGCGCCCCGTGAGCCGAGACGCCACGAACCCGATGACCGCACCGACCACAACGCCACCCCCCAGCTCCCCGAACCCGGTGAGCAGTTCACGTCCGACTCCACCGCCGCCGCCGGCCACGACGTCGGCAGCGGCGAGGAGGATGCTGAACACGACGATGCCGACCACGTCGTCGAGCGCGACGACGCCGAGCAGCGTCCGTGACGCATCACCACGCTCGTTGCTGTCCTCGATGACCGACCGTGTGGCCGCCGGGTCGGTCGCCGTCGCCACGCCACCGAGCAGCAACGCCACGGTCGTGTCGACGCCCGCCAGGAGCAGACCGCCGGCCACGAACGCCGCCGTCACCAGCCCCTGGGACGTCGCGATCACCGCGACCGCTGCGCCGCGACGGCGGAGTTGCTCGGCCGTGAACTCCCCGCCGATCAGGAAGCCGACCATCACCAGCGCGATCCGTGAGGCAACCGAGAACCACTGCTCGCGCTCGGAGGGCAGGAGGTCCAGGAACAACGGGCCGGCGAGCACGCCGACCGAGAGCAGCAAGCTCACTCGTGGCAGTGCCGTTCGCTCGCCGACCCAGTTGGCGACGAGCGACACGGCCAACAGTGCACCGATCGTGATCAACGCAACGTAGGCCGAGGCGTCGTCCACGGAAGCAGATCACTCCTCGTGCCCGTCCACCGTCTCCGGCGACGCGACTCGTGTGGCGTCGGACCGCAACCGGTGGATCAGGCGGGCCACTTCGCTGATCACGAGCAGGCTGAGCGCCCCGCCCACAGCGACGCCCCAGTTGGCGAGCGCCAGCGGCTCGGTCCCGAAGAAGTCGTTGAGCGGCCCGAACTGGACCACGGCGACCTGCAGCGCAGTGACCGACCCGAGGGCGATCCACAGTGCCGGGTTCGTGAGCGTGCGACGGGAGAACACCGAGTCCCAGCCGTTTCGCACGTTGACGGCGTTGACGACCTGGAACAGCACGAACGTCGTGAACGCCGTCGTGGTGTCGTCCCCACCACCGCGAGTGGCCGCGAACACGACGAGGGTGACGGCGGCCATCCACCCACCGAGCACGAGCAACGTCGTAATGCGCTGGCGGTCGAGGATGCGGGCCTCGGGGTCGCGGGGTGGACGCCGCATCACGTCGGGAGCAGGCGGGTCGGCACCGAGCGCCATGGCGGGAGGTCCGTCCATGATCAGGTTCACCCACAGCACCTGCAGCGGGGTGAACGGGAGCGGGAGACCGACGATCCGGGCGATCAGGATCGTCGAGAGGGCACCGAGGTTCGTCGCCAGGTTGAAGCGGACGAAGGTGATGATGTTGTCGAAGATCGACCGGCCCCTCCGGATGGCGCGCACGATCGTCTCGAGCCGATCGTCGGTGAGCACCACGTCGCCCGCCTCCTTGGCGACCTCGGTGCCCCGCTCGCCCATCGCGATGCCGACGTCGGCGCGCTCCAACGCTGCGGCGTCGTTCACGCCGTCGCCGGTCATCGCCACGACGTGGCCACGGGCAGCCAGCGCATCGATGATCCGTACCTTGTGCTGCGGGTCGACACGAGCCAACACCTTGATGTCGTCGATCCGCTCGGCCAGCTCGTCGTCGTCGAGCTCGTCGAGCTCGGCGCCCTCGATCGACTCACCCTCGATACCGAGACGCTCGGCGATCGCCGTCGCCGTCAGTGCGTGGTCGCCGGTCACCATCTTCACGTCGATGCCCGCTTCGTGCGCCTCGGCGATGGCATCGGCCGCTTCGGGCCGTGGTGGATCCTCCATGCCCACGAGAGCCTCGAGACACAGCTCGCTCACGGACTCGGCCAACTCGTCCTCGCCGGCATCGTCGGACGGCCGCTCGCAGGTACGCCTCGCCAGCGCGAGCACGCGCAGCCCTTCCTTCGTGAGCTCCTCCACCTGCCCGTCGAGTTCGGCGCGTCGCTCGTCGTCGAGCCGGCCGTCGTCGCCCGTGCCGGCCACGGCCGAGCAGCGGTCGAGCACGACCCCCGGAGCTCCCTTCACGAGCAGGTGCGTCGTTCCGTCCCCGTCGTGGAACGTGGCCATGTACTTGCGATCCGACGAGAACGGCACGTCGGCGATGCGCGGCAGCTCGTCCGCGAGTTCCTGCCTCGACAACCCCGCCTTGTCGGCGAGCACGAGCAGCGCCGCCTCGGTCGGGTCTCCATCGATCTCGCCGTCGTCGACGTCGGCATCGTTGCAGAGCACGCCGATCTCCAACGCCGAGCGCGGAGGTGCGGCGTCGCCGCCGTCCGACACGGTGATCTCGCCGTCACTCCCGTATCCCTCACCGCTCACGTCGAATCGCTGACCGCCGGCCCGCAGGGCCCGGACCGTCATCTCGTTCACCGTCAGCGTTCCCGTCTTGTCGGTGCAGATCACCGTCGTCGCGCCGAGCGTGTGGATCGAGTTCAGGTTCTCGATGATCGCCCCTCGTCGAGCCATGGCACGCAGGCCGAGCGCCAGCGTGACGGTGACGATCGCCGGCAACCCCTCGGGGATCGACGCCACCGCCAGCACCACGCCCTCGATCAGTGCGTCGCCGAAGGACTCTCCACGCAGCATCGCGACCGCGACGACGGTGGCCGCCGCGATCAGGGCGACCGTCGCCAGCCGGGTTGCCAGCGTTCCGAGACGCTTCTCGAGCGGCGACTGCCTCCCCTCGCTCTCGCGCATCTCCGCCGAGATCGTGCCCATCTCGGTGTCCATGCCGGTCCGGGTCACGACCATCTCCGGCTCGCCGCGGACCACCGTCGTCCCCATGAAGAGCTCGCTCGCCCGCTCGGCGAGGGGCACGTCGCCGTCGACCGGCTCGACCTGCTTGTCGACCGGGGTCGACTCGCCGGTCAGCGTCGACTCGTCGACCGAGACCCCGTCCGCCGTTCGCAGCCGACCGTCGGCGGGCACCCGGGTGCCACCCTCGAGCAGCACGACGTCGCCCGGCACGATCTCCGCGGCGTCGACCTCGGTCGTCTCGCCTCCCCGGCGCACGACGGCCGTGAACGTCAGCATCTCCTGCAGCGCCGCCATGCTCTTCTGTGCCCGGTACTCCTGTACGAAGCCCAGCACCCCGTTGATGACGAGCACCGACGCGATCACCACGGCATCGCGCACCTCGCCGACGATGCCGGCGACCGCTGACGCCCCGATCAGCAGCAGGATCAGCGGGCTCCTGAACTGATCGACGAAGACGCGCCATGCCGAATCCCCGCCGACGCTCTCGATGCGGTTCGGCCCGTGCTGACCTCGTCGTTGCTCGACCTCGTCGTCGGACAACCCGTCGTCGGGATCGACGTCGAGGTCCTCGACCACCTCCTCGACCGACCGGGAGCCCCACGACGGGCGATCAGCCATCGGCGGCGCGCTCCGCCGAACCCTGGGCTTCCGCTGCGGCGACGTGGTGCTTGACGCCGAGGAAGCTGTCGGGCGAGACCGAGATCGAGTCGATGCCGGCGCCGACGAGGAACCGGGCGTAGTCGGGATCGTCACTCGGGCGTTGGCCGCAGAACCCGACCTTGGTGCCGTGGGCGTGGGCGGTCTCGACGAGCGAGGCGATGCTGCGGGTGACGGCCGGGTTGCGTTCGTCGAACAGCGTCGCCAGGCGCTCGGAGTCCCGGTCGACGCCGAGCAGCAACTGGGTCAGGTCGTTGCTGCCGATCGAGAACCCGTCGAAGCGAGTGGCGAAGTCGGCGGCGAGCACCACGTTGGCCGGGATCTCGGCCATCACGTAGACCTCGAGCCCCTGCTGGCCGCGCAACAGGCCGTGCTCGGCCATCGTCTCCAGGACGCGGTCGGCCTCCTCGACCGTGCGGCAGAACGGGATCATCACGACGGTGTTGGTCAGCCCGATCTGCTCACGGACCCGTCGGATCGCACGACACTCGAGCGCGAACCCCTCGGTGTAGTCCTCGTGGTAGTAGCGGCTCGCGCCGCGCCACCCGAGCATCGGATTCTCCTCGGCCGGCTCGAACTGCGCACCCCCGATCAGCTGCGCGTACTCGTTGGTCTTGAAGTCGCTCAGCCGGACGATCACCGGCTTCGGGTACCACGCAGCGGCGATGCGGGCGACGCCGTCGGCCAGGCGGTCGACGAAGAACTCGGTCTTGTCGTCGTACCCGGCGGTGAGCTCGTCGATCCGGTTGCGGGCCGCACCGTCGTCGAGGTCGTCGTAGCGGACGAGCGCCATCGGGTGGATCTGGATGTGGTTGTTGACGATGAACTCGAGACGCGCCAACCCGACGCCGTCGGCGGGGAGTCGCCACCATCGGAACGCCCCGCTGGGGTTGGCGAGGTTGAGCATGACCTCGGTGCGAGTGCTCTCGACGTCGTCGAGGTCGAGGTC
>JAWLFC010000032.1:14772-29362 GCA_041685755.1 Ilumatobacteraceae bacterium | reverse complement strand
CGCCATCCTCGGCGGCACCTTCCTCGGCGGCACCTTCCTCGGCGGCACCTTCCGACGCGATCGCGATCTCCTGGGTGAGGAACGTGAACGTCTCGCCCTCCAGTGAGCCGACGGCGTACACGATCAGGTTCGTGCCGGCGGCCAGCGTCACGGCGGGGACGTCGGCGATCGGGTCGCCGCCGGTCGGGGCGATCTGGGCGCCGGCGATCTCACCGGCGGGCAGCACGAGGCTGGCCTTGTCGCCGTTGGCGGCGTTCTCGACCGGGCGGACGTCACCGAGCACGACGTCGACGGCCGGGGCGGCAGCGGCGTGGGCGACGCTGAGGCGGCCCTCGCCGTCACCGACGGCGGAGACGTCGTTCTCGAACGGGGTGATCGTCGGGGTGCCCTCCGCGTCGAGGTGGGCGACGACGGTCCAGTTGCCCGTGGAGGGAACGGGGAACTCGGCCACCGGGCCGATCGCCACGTCCTCGGTGCCGGCGAGGCGTACCTCGACGTTCGCCAGGGTCTGACCGGCGAACGAACTGAGGTCCTGCATGTCGCCGAACTCGAAACCGGGGATGACGACGGCACCGTCGACGGCCAGGTCGACGGACGTGTCCGGGATGCCGTGGAGGAGCATCACCGTGGCGCCTTCCTGGGCGCTCGGCGTGCCGGCGGGGACGACGAGGAGGGCTGCAGCTGCTGCTGCCACTCCTGCGAGGATCTTCTTCATCGTGCGGTCCTTTCGGTGTACGACCGTGGGGCGTTCCCACCGTCGAACATCTCTACGGTGCCGCACCGTTCTCCGGATGACCGGCCTGCGCGACATCGTTCGCGGGGTCGGCTCACGCCGCTGCCCTCACCGCCCCGTGAGGCTCGCCGCGAAGTCGGCTCCGGTGCGTGTGCGCAGCGCCGTGTTGACACGCTGACGTTCCAGGATCTGGCCGAGTCGTTGGTCCGCCATCGGATGGTCGGCGAAGAACTCGGCCGTGGCATCGAGGAGGTCAGGGGTGTTCAGGAGCTTGACGGCGTCGACCATGCGGATCATCGTGCCCGGCGGGAACCGGTCGTCGGCGGCGTCCCAGTGATCGCGGACGAACGTCCAGGCGGCAGGGCCGTGGCGCCGGTTGGCGATCGCCGCCCGCAACACGAACGGCGCGTTCTGCGACTTCACGTTCGTGCTCATGGCGAACTCGCACGTCCGCAGCAGCAGTGCTTCGTCGTCGAACTCGGCGAGGGCGTAGAGGTGACGCAGTTGCTCCTGCGGTGTCGCCCCGTGGAGGAAGCGGGAACGGAGTCGGTCGTAGGTGGTCGCGTCGCCCGTTGCGGCGACGACGTTGGTGGCCGCCGCGGTCAGTTCGGGATCGATCGCCCGGGGGTCGGCGCTCGCCGCTTCGTACCACTCGCGAACGCGCGCCTGGACCTCGGCGTCGTCGCCGAGCACGGCGACCGCTCCGACGAGCAGGCCGCGCAGTTTGGCAGTGAGGTCGGGCTCGTCGGCGTCGGGTTCGCCGAGGGCGTCGAGGGCGGGCCCGGCCAGCGATCGCACCCGACGCTGGAACGCCTCGCGGCCCGGGCCGTCGTCGAGGAGTCGCCCGAGGCCCCGGAGAGCGATGACGATCGCCTGCCACACGGCATGGTCGCGTTCGTCGGCGAAGCCGTCGAGGAAGCCCAGCAGTTCGATCGGCTCCAGTTCCCCGGCCACGGTCGCCGCCCACGCGTCGTCGACGAGGTTGTAGCGCTCGAGCGTCGTCAACGCCCCGAGCGCGTCGGCGTCGAGGCGGGCGCGCAGGTTGTCGTCGTAGCCCACGCGGAAGTAGCCGCTGCCGCCGGCGTTGACGACCACGGTGCCGGCGGGGTCGGCGAGGGCGATCGTGGTGCCGAATGAGTCGAGCAGGACCGTCGTGGTGGTCGCCCCGTTGCGGACGTGGATCGGCACGGGCCACGTCGCGTCGTCGCGTCCGTCCCCCTCGGGATCGAACAGGAATCGTTGCTGGCGCAGGTGCAGGGTGTTCGGGTCGTCGGCGTCGATCGTGGCTCGCACGAGCGGGTAGCCGGGTTGCCAGATCCACGGGTCCATGATCTGGCGCACCGGTTCGCCCGAGGTCGCCTCGATGGCGTCCCACAGGTCGCCGGTCTCGGTGTTCGCGTGGGCGTGGGTGCGCAGGTAGTGGCTGACGCCCTCGCGGAAGTGGTCGGGGCCGAGGTACTGCTCGAGCATTCGCAGCAGCGAACCGCCCTTCTGATACGTGAGCACGTCGAACATGGCGTCGGCGTCGGCGGGGGAGCGCACCTCGAACTCGACGGTGCGGGTGCTGCGCAGCGAGTCGACCTCGAACGCGCCGCTGCGCTCGACGCCGAACGACGTCCAGCGTTCCCAGTCCGGTCGGTACGCCTCGCACGCCGCCACCTCCATGAACGTGGCGAAGGCCTCGTTGAGCCAGATGCCGTTCCACCAGCGCATCGTCACCAGGTCGCCGAACCACATGTGGGCCAGCTCGTGGGCGACGACGTCGGCGACGGCCTGCTGTTCGCTCTGGGTGCTGGTCGCCGGGTCGATCAGCACGAGGTTCTCGCGGAACGTGATGCAGCCGAGGTTCTCCATGGCGCCGGCGGCGAAGTCGGGCAGGGCGACGAGGTCGACCTTGTCGCCGGGATAGGGGATCGCGTAGTAGTCCTGGAACCAGCGCAGGCAGAACGCTCCGACGTCGAGGGCGAACCCGCTCAGGTGGGCCTTGCCCGGCACGTGGACGAGCCGCAGCGGTACGCCGTCGACGTCGATCGGCTCGGTCGTCTCGAGCCGGCCGACGACGATGGCGACGAGGTAGCTGCTCATCACCATGGTGTCGGCGAAGCGCACGACGGTCAGGCCGTCACGTTCGAAGCGTTCGATCTCGGCACCGTTGGAGATCGCGGTCAGGCCCTCGGCCACCTCGAGCGTGACGGCGAACACGGCTTTGAACTCCGGCTCGTCCCAGCACGGGAACGTTCGGCGGCAATCGGTGGCCTGCATCTGCGTGGTGGCGATCACGTGCTCGTCGCCGTCGGCGTCGACGTAGGTGCTGCGGTAGAAGCCGCGCAGCTTGTCGTTGAGGACGCCGACGAAGTCGATCGTGAGCCGGGCGGTTCCCGTGGTGACGGGTCGTGTCGGCCGGACCAGGAGACGTTCGTGCTCGTCATCGAGTTCGAACGACGCCGCGGCGCCGTCGACGGTGCAGGACTCGATGTCGAGTTCGGCGGCGTTGAGGACGAACACGTCGGTGTCGACGTCGAGGACCACGTCGATGGCGATGCTGCCGGTGAACGATGCCGTGTCGAGCGACGGTCGCAGGGTGACGTCGTAGCGCTCCGGCCGGGCGGTGGTGGGCAGACGGTAGGGGTCGAGCGCGTCGGGTTCGGTCACGGCCATCCGGGCGATGGTACCGCTAGCGTGGCCGACCGTGTCCGACCTGACTCGACGGTTCTCGCGTGACGACCGGTCCGCCACGGCACGCTTCGACGTGGTCGGGATCGGCAACGCGCTCGTCGACGTGATCGCGCCGGCCGACGACTCGTTCCTGTCCGAGTTCGAGCTCGTGAAGGGGGCGATGACGCTGATCGAGACCGAGCGGGCCGTCGAGCTGTACTCGGCGCTGCCGCGGGCGGTCGAGATGAGCGGTGGCTCGGCGGCCAACACGGTGGTCGGTGTCGCCAGTCTCGGTGGACGCGCCGCCTACATCGGCAAGGTGAACGGCGACGACCTCGGCGACGTGTTCGGTCACGACATGCGCGCCGTCGGCGTGACGTTCCATCGTCGCCCGGGTGATCACGGCACGCCGACGGGGCGCTGCGTGATCGTCGTGACCCCCGACGCCGAGCGCACGATGAACACCTATCTCGGCGTGTCGAGCATGCTCGGCGTCGACGATCTCGACGACGGTGTCATCGCCGACTCCAGCGTGCTGTACATGGAGGGCTATCTCTTCGACCGCGACGACGCCAAGGCGGCGTTCCGGCATGCCGCCGAGGTCGCCCACGCCAACGACCGCATGGTGTCGCTGACGCTGTCGGACTCGTTCTGCGTCGACCGCCACCGCAGCGACTTCCGTGCGCTCGTGCAGGACAGCGTCGACCTGCTGTTCGGCAACCACGACGAGCTGTTGGCGCTGTACGAACTCGACTCCTTCGACGCGGCCGTGGCTGCGCTGCGTGACGAGTGCGAGTTCGCGGCGATCACCGTCGGCTCCGACGGCTGCGTCATCGTGACCCCCGACGAGTTGGTCCGGGTACCGGCGGTGCCGGTCGACAGGGTGATCGACACGACGGGCGCCGGCGACCTGTTCGCCGCCGGATTCCTGCACGGCTGGACCCGCGGGCACGACCTGGAGACCTGCGGCCACTTCGGCGCCGTTGCGGCTGCCGAGGTGATCACCCATGTCGGGCCGCGGCCGCTGGTCGAGCTGCGTAACCTGATCGGCAATGGGTGAGCGCGACACGTCCACGACCGATCAGCTGCTGACGACGGCGCGGGCCTGGCTCGCCGCCGAGCCCGATGCCGATCTGCGCGATGAACTCGGTGCCTCGATCCTGGCCGCCGAACGGGGCGAGCCGGACGACCTCGCCGACCGGTTCGCCGGTCGCCTGCAGTTCGGCACAGCGGGGTTGCGGGCGGCAGTGGCGGCGGGTCCGATGCGGATGAACCGGCTCGTGGTGCGCCAGGCGGCGGCAGGGCTCGGCCAGTGGCTGCTCGACCGCCAGGCCGACGGCACGATCGCCGACGCCGCCCGCCGCGGGGTCGTGATCGCCCACGACGCCCGGCGCAAGAGCGACCTCTTCGCGGACGACACCGCCCGCGTGCTCGCAGCCATGGGCATCCGGGCGATGCTGCACCCCGGTGTGCAGCCGACACCGGTGCTCGCGTGGTCGATCACGGGACTGGACGCGGCGGCGGGCGTCGTCGTCACGGCATCGCACAATCCGCCCGCCGACAACGGCTACAAGGTGTACCTCGAGACCGGCTCGCAGATCGTGTCGCCGATCGACACCGAGATCTCGGCCTGCATCGAACGGTTCGATCCGCTGGCCGTGGAGCTGGCACCGGCCGACGACCCGCTGATCGAGCGCTTCGACGACACCTGGGTCGACCGCTACGTCGAGTTCGTGCCGTCGGTCCGGCTGCGACCGGAGGTGGCCGGGGTACCGGTCGCCTACACGGCTATGCACGGCGTCGGCGGCGCGGTGGTCCTGCGGGCGTTCGAGGCGGCCGGGTTCGACCCGCCGTTCGTCGTCGCCGAGCAGCAGGAACCCGACAGCACGTTTCCCACCGTGTCGTTCCCGAACCCCGAGGAACCGGGAGCGATGGACCTGCTGATGGCGACGGCCCGGTCGTGCGACGCCGCGGTGGCGCTCGCCAACGACCCTGATGCCGATCGGCTCGGCGTGGCGATCCCGCAGGCCGACGGCTCGTGGCGACGGCTCAGCGGCGACGAGATCGGTTGGCTCTTCGCCGACCACATCCTCGCCAACACCTCCGGCGACGACCGGTTGGTGGTGACGACGTTGGTGTCGTCGTCGCTGCTGGCGAAAATGGCCGAGGCGGCCGGCGTGCACAGCGAGGAGACGTTCACCGGGTTCAAGTGGATCGGCAAGATCGCCACCGAGCGGCCCGACCTGCGCCTGGTACTCGGCTACGAGCAGGCGCTCGGCTATCTGGTGGCGCCCCGGCCGCTCGACAAGGACGGGATCACCGCTGCGGTGATGATGGCCGAGATCGCCGCGGCGGCGGTGGCCGACGGCGTCACGCTGCAGGATCGCCTCGACGCGATCGCCGAGCGGTTCGGCCGGTACGTCACCGCCGAGTTGTCGGTGAAGATGCCGCCTGCGCAGGGCTCGGCGTGGGTGGCTTCCATCGAGGCCGACCCGCCGACGGACGTCGCCGGCCGGGCGGTCACGTCGGTGTCGACGTATCCGGAGGCGAACCTCGTGCGCCTGATGCTCGAGGGCGAGGTCCGGCTCCAGATCCGCCCGAGCGGGACCGAGCCCAAGGTCAAGCTCTACGCCGAAGCCGTCGACGTCGACGCCGACCTCCTCCACCGCCTCCTCGCGTCCCTCGCCGCCCTGGCCCCCTGAGGGCCCGTCAACCCGAAATGGCGCGCTGCGATTGCGCTGAGCGCAACGCCAGCGCAATTTTTCGGGTGGTCGTGGGGAGGGGTGGGGTCAGGCGGGGGTGCCGAACTGGCGGTCGCCGGCGTCGCCGAGGCCGGGGACGATGAAGGCGTCGTCGTTGAGGTGGTCGTCGATCGCCGCGGTCACGAGCCGGATCGACAGCCCCGCCGCCTCGAGCGCGGCGATGCCCTCTGGCGCGGCGAGCGCGCAGACGACGGTGATCGGCTCGGGTGCACCTCGCTCGAGCAGCAGGCGTACCGTGTGCGTCAGCGAGCCGCCGGTGGCCAGCATCGGGTCGAGCACGATCACCGGGCGACCGGCGAGCGACTCGGGCAACTTGTTGACGTACGGCTCGGGCTGGTGGGTCGATTCGTTGCGGGCCATGCCGATGAAGCCGATGTCGGCGTTCGGGAGCAGGTCCTGCGCCGGTCCGACGAAGCCGAGCCCGGCTCGCAGGATCGGCACCACGACCGGCTGGACCGCGATGCGCGTGGCCGGTGCCGTCGTCAGCGGTGTCTCGACCGTGCCCTCGACCGTCGGCAGGTGCTTCGTCGCCTCGGCGATCAGCAGGCCACCGATGCGCTCGAGGTTCTGACGGAACAGCGCGTTGGGCGTGTCGCGGTCGCGGATCTGGGCGAGCGCGTCGGTGCAGACGGGATGGTCGACCAGTGTCGTCTCGACGGTCATGTCATCCGGCCCCGAGCGCCAGTTCGGACTTGAGGATGGCGTACCGCGGTTTGATCACACCGTTGATCAACTTCAACCGTTCGGGGAACGGAGCGAACGACGACTTCATCGCGTTGACCGTCAGCCACTCGAAGTCGTCGAGCCCCCACCCGAACGCCTCGTGGAGCTTCTGCATCTCCTTGGTCATCCAGGTGTTGCTCATCAACCGGTTGTCGGTGTTGACCGTCACCCGGAAGCGCAACCGACGCAGCATCCCGATCGGGTGGTCGGCGATCGACGGCACCACGCCGGTGTTGACGTTCGACGTCGGGCACAACTCCAACGGGATGCGGCGGTCGCGGATGTAGGTGGCGAGCCGGCCCAGCTTCTCGGTGCCGAGGCCGTCGCCGGCCTGGATGTCGTCGACGATGCGGACGCCGTGGCCGAGCCGTTCGGCGCCGCAGAACTGGACCGCCTCCCAGATCGACGGCAGCCCGAACGCCTCGCCGGCGTGGATCGTGGCGTGGAAGTTCTCGCGGTTGACGTACTGGAACGCGTCGAGGTGCCGCGACGGTGGGTACCCGGCCTCGGCGCCCGCGATGTCGAAGCCGACGACGCCGGCGTCGCGGAACCGCACCGCCAGCTCGGCGATCTCCAGGCTGCGCGCCGCTGTGCGCATGGCCGAGACGATCGCATAGAGCGTCAGATCGGTGTCGGCCGAACCGCGGGCGAACCCGGCGAGCACCGCCTCCATCACCTCGTCGAGGGTGAGACCCTTCTCGGTCGAGAGCTCGGGGGCGAAGCGGACCTCGGCGTAGACGACGTCGTCGGCGGCGAGGTCCTGCGCGCACTCGTAGGCGACCCGCTCGATGGCGTCGCGGTCCTGCATCACCCCGACGGTGTGGGCGAACGTCTCGAGGTACAGCACGAGGTCGTTGCGCTTCGCTCCCCGGTTGAACCAGGTGGCCAGGTCGTCGACGTCAGTGGTCGGCAGACCCGTGTAGCCGTACTCCCGGGCGAGTTCGATGACCGTGGCGGGTCGTACGCCGCCGTCGAGATGGTCGTGGAGCAGGGCCTTCGGGGCCCGCTGGATCAGGTCGGCGAGGGACATGGCCACACGCTACCCAGCCCGACGCGCCCAGGACGCGGCTCCGGGGGTGAGCCCCGTAGGGGCGCACCCCCCAGTGCGCTCGGGCGTGTTCGGTTCCGGATCGTGTGATTCAGGCGCCCGGGTGGACGATCACGTTGCCCGAGGTCGGGGTCCCTTGGTAGCCGCCCGTGATGGGCGACTGGTTGACGCAGAGGTCGACCATTGCGGTCATGCTGGGTGAGAAGGCGTAGTCGATCGGGCCGTCTTCACCTGCGGTCACCCGGAACGTGACGTATTGGCCGGCGGCGTTCTGGCCCGGCGGGATCTGGTAGGTGAACCAGGCCTCGTCACCTGAGACCTCGACACAGATCGTGTGTGCCGCATACTCCTGCGGGCCGTCGAGCCATGCCATGCCACCGAGGTCGGCGGCCGGGTCACCGAGGTCGAAGACGAGGAAGGTGAGCTCCTCACCCGTGCTGTTGACCACGGTCCCGTCACCCTGGGTGTAGGTCGAGTAGGTCGCCCAGTTGCCGCGGTCGACGAACCGGTCGCCGTCGCCCCAGGCCGATTCGAACTCCACGCAGTCCTGCAACGCCTCTACACCGTCGACGTCGAACCCGTCGGCATTGCCGGGGAATCCCGCCAGAGTCGGATCGGTCGTGTCGACGAGCTTGACGTGCGTGGCATACGGAAGCTCACCGAGGTCGAAGGCGCTGACACGCTGCGCGGGGTTCCCCGGCACGGGTATCGAGTTGTCGGCGGTGCCGAGCTCCATCCAGTCGACGCCGTCCATGCTGGCGTAGACGGCCGCTGTCTCCAGCGGGTAGACGCCGTTGGTCACTTCATAGACCTGGAGGTCGTCCCCGGGCCCGTTCACGACCTTGCAGTCGAACCCGACTGCCAACTCGCCACCAGGTTCGGGCCCGAGGGGGTCTCCCTTGAAGCCGAGGCTGAAGAACGTCGTGTCGCCACCTTGCTGGTAATCGGCGATCAGCCCCTCCATTCCGTCTGACCTCTCGTCGAGAACCGCCGTGCCGTCCTTCCGCACGCCCTGATCGGAGCTCTCGACGGTGGTCGCCCACGACGGGCCCTCGACGATCGTCTCGCGCATCGCAGCGTGTGCCGCGACCACGACGTCGTCACCTTCACTGAATGCGTCGGGGAAGATGTAGTGGCCGGCGAGTGTGGCGCACTCGCTGAAGGTCTCGCCCTGCGAGAACTGGCCCGGAATCGGGTTCCCCTTGTTCGTTTGCGGGATGCCCGGTTCGTCGCCGGCGACTTCGACGTGGGTCTCGGTGATGCACCAGCCGTGGTTGGCCACGTACTGGACGTACACGTCACCGTCGAAATCCCAGACGAACACCTGACCGGCCAGTTCGTCTTGCCCGGCCAACAAGTCGTAGGCCGCGGCGGAGGTGGCGAATCCGGTCGACGGCGGGTCCGCCGCAGCGGTCCCGGCCAGTCCCAGCGCCAGTCCGGCAGCTGCGGCAACGGCGAGGAACCTGCTGGTTCGCCCTCTGGTTGAGTGTCTCATGACTTCTCCTCTTTCGTTTCGAATTCGGAGGTGTGCGACTCGCCCTGGCAACAGCTGATCGATTCTGCGACCAACTACCGTCCATTCACCCCTTCGCATCACACCGTGTTGTTGCGGGTCGTGGGTTCACGACCCGATCGACAACAAAGTGCCACATTCGCGACAAAACCACAAGGGTCCTTGGGCCCACGACATCCGAGCGTCTTTCGACGGGCTGCCGGTACCCTGGTGTCGTCGCACTCAGTCGACGGTGACGGTGGCGATCATCTCCGGGTGCAGCGTGCAGAACAGCGAGTAGACGCCCGGCTCGTCGAACGTGACGGCGTAGTTGCTGCCCGGTGTCAGCAGACCGGAGTCGAAGTCGTCGAGGGCCGGCGCCTCCGGCGTCCCGGCGGTGACGGTGTGGGGGACCGAGTCGACGTTGTTGAAGAACAGCGGCTGGCCGACGCCGACCTCGAGCGAGCCGTTGTAGAGGAAGTCGCTGATCAGCGACTGTTCGGCGCCGTCGGGGAAGTCGGAGCCGCGTACCTCGCGCGCGTCGAGGATCGACTCCGCCGTGCTCAGCGGCGCGATCGAGGAGTTCCACATCGAGAACACGCCGAGCTGATTGTCGTGTGCGGGGTCGACCCAGGCGTGGATCATCCAGCCCAGCGCCTCGGAGAAGTTGCCGCCCAGTGCTTCACATTCGCTGCGGGGCACGAAGACGTCGCGGCCCTGGGCGTTGCCGCGGCACAGGTTGTAGTGGATGTGCCAGTTGTCGAGCGGGCCGGCGAACGCCTCGGGGTGGTCGTTGCCGATCACCGACGGCGGGACGATGAACGACGTGCCGACGAGCTTCATCGCTGCTCCGTTCCACGCGCCGTCGACGCACTGGCCGAGGGCGCCGTCGGGCATCGTGTCGTCGGCGAGGGCGTAGAGGAGGATCTCGGGTCGGGCGGGGTCGAAGCCGTCGCCGAGCCACTGCGGTTGGTAGAAGTGCGAGCCCATGTTGGCGGTCTGGATGCGGTCGCTGACGAACCCGGCCGCACACGCCGAGTCGACGTCGCGGTGCTGCTCGGCGAACGCGTTGAGCGTGTCGAGCTGGTCGACGAGTTCGGCCAGCTCGTCGGGGGTCATCTGGAGCTCCGGCGGGATCGGGTCGCCGTTGGCGGCGAGCTCGCGCAGCTCGAGGTACGAGCACGGCAGCGCTTCGTCCTGGCAGCGCACCGTTGCGTTCAGGGGGCCCTCGACGAGCGTCGGCACCACCCCTTCGGAGTGCTCGCGGAACACGTAGCGGGAGTAGCCGGGGGCACCGCCGGCGGCGAACGTCAACCCGGCGGGGAACTGGGCGTCGGCGCCCACCTGGTCGAAGGCGGCGGCCTGGGCGACGTACTCGTTGACCTGTTCGGCCGTGCGTGCCTCGGCGGGGTCGATCGTGGTCGTCGGGGCGTCGGTGGTCGGCGCGGCCGTGCTCGTCGGGACGACAGCCGTCGTGTCGATGGCGGACGGAGCGTCGCTCGACGAGCAGGCGGCGACCACGGTGGCAGCGGCGATCACGCCGGCCCACGCCGCTCGTCGCCGCGGGAGATGCCGGACGCGGTTCGGATCGGTGGTCGACATCGTGCTCCTCGCGGCTCGGTGGTGCTCCGACAGTAGCCTCCGCACCGTCGCCGAACTCAGCCGCTGCCGCGCTCGTAGGCGGGGCCGATGGTGGCGTCGACGAGGCGGCGGCGCAGCGCCATCGGGGCGAACGACGACATCATGGCGTTCTCGGCGAGTCGAGCCATCTCGGTGAGGGTGAGGTCGTGGGCCCCGGCAACGGCGACCAGCTCCGACGACGGGCGAACGTTGCTCATCAGCCGGTTGTCGGTGTTGATCCCCACGTTCAAGCCCGCCCGCAGGAACGGCCCGATCGGATGTGCGGCGACGTTCGGGACGGCGCCGATCTGGACGTTGCACGTCGGCGCCATCTCGAGATGGACCTGGTGATCGAGGACGTACTGGGCGAGCGGCCCGAGGACCAGCTCGCCGTCGTCGCCGACCGTGGTGTCGGCTGCCAGCCGGACCCCGTGGCCGATCCGGTGGGCGCCCTGGGTGATGGCGTCGGAGATCAGCTCCAGGTCCGGTGGCTCGCTGGCATGGATCGTGACGTTGAGGTGCGCCGACCGGGCGAACGCCAGCGCGTCGGCGTGCAGCGACGGCGGGAACCCGGTCTCCGCGCCGGCGAGGTCGAACGCCACGACCTTGTCGTCCCAGGCCCGGAGCCGGTCGACGAGCTGGGCGATCTCCATCGAGCGGTCCTCGGTGCGCATCGCGCAGCAGATGGCGTTGACGACGATCGAACCCCCGCCGTCGGCGACGTCGGCTTCGCCGCGTCGGAACCCGCTCGTCACGGCCTCGACGACCGCCTCCAGCGCCAGCCCCTGCTGCTGGTGCAGCTCGGGCGCGAAGCGCACCTCGGCGTACACGACTCCGTCGTCGGCGAGGTCGACGACGGCCTCGTGGGCGATGCGCTCGATCGACTCGGCCGTCTGCATGAGGGCCAGCGTGTGTTCGAACGTGGCGAGATACTGGAGCAGGTCGCCGGTCTCGGCGCCGCGAGTGAACCACGCCTGCAGCTCGTCGGGATCGGTCGTCGGGAGCGTCCAGCCGATCTCGTCGGCCAGCTCGACGATGGTGGCGACACGCAGGCCGCCGTCGAGGTGGTCGTGGAGCAGGACCTTGGGGAGTCGGCGGGCCTCGTCGAGCGTGAGCGTCGGTCCGTCCATGGGCGCGCGCCTACTGCATCCCCTTGAACCAGGGGATGCCTTCCTCGGCGGGCGGTCTGAGTCGTTGGGCCCCGACCGAGACGGCGATCAACGTGACGACGTAGGGGGTGACGAACACGAGCTGGTTGTTCGGCTCCTCGACGGCGAAGTACGCCCAGAACGTCACCAGCGAGAACGCCAGGATCGTGCCGGCTCCGGCGATGCTGCGCCGGTAGGCCATCAGGAACGCCGTGAGTACCAGCCCGATCGCCGCGGCGAGCAGCAGCGCCCGCACGAGGTCGCCGGGGTTGGTGCGCAGCGTGATGCCCTGGGCGTAGCCGAACAGTCCGGCGCCGGCGGCGGTGCCGGCGGGCATCCAGTTGCCGAAGATCATCGTGGCCAGGCCGAGGAACCCTCGGCCCGCCACCTGGTTCTCCTGATAGCGGTTGGCGAACAGCACCAGCACGGCACCACCCATCCCGGCGAAGCCACCGGAGAACGCCATGCCGATGTAGCGCATCTTGTGCACCGACACGCCGAGAGAGTCGGCCGCCGACGGGCGCTCACCGGAGAACCGCAACCGCAGGCCGAGCGGGGTGTGCCAGAGCAGATAGGCAACGCCGAAGAACAGCGCGATCGTGAGCACGACGTCCCACGTGACCGCCGTGGTGAGGCCTCCGAGGAGCCCGGCGACGTCGGCGATGAAGAACCAGCCGGTGTCCTCGAACCAGCCGAGGACGTTCGGCGACTGCCAGCCGAACAGGTCGCCGCCGGACAGGAACGGCATCGTGAACGACCCCATACGGCCCGAGTTGCCGGGCGACGACGTGACCGAACCGCCCTGGACGCCGACGAACAGTTCGCTCGCCATGAACCGCGCGACACCCGGTGCGATCAGGTTGATCGCCACGCCGGCGACGATGTGGTTCACGCCGAACGTCGTCGTCGCCACGCTCATCAGCAGCCCGCCGAGCATCCCGCCGAAGATGCCGCCGGCCAGTGCCATCCAC
Source organism: Ilumatobacteraceae bacterium (assembly GCA_041685755.1). Lineage (GTDB taxonomy): Bacteria > Actinomycetota > Acidimicrobiia > Acidimicrobiales > Ilumatobacteraceae > Sva-07. Next base: position 16,210 of record JAWLFC010000032.1, on the reverse strand, counting down.
GGCCCGAACTCCCATCCCCACCAGCCGGCGAAGATGGTGCCCATCACCATCATGCCCTCGATGCCGATGTTGATCGTGCCGCTGCGCTCGGCGACGAGGCCCGACAGGCCGGCGAGAGCGATCGGCGCTGCGGTGCGCAGCGCCACACCGAAGGTGCCGCTGGAAGTGAGGTCGTCGTTGTCGGCGAGGATGCGGGCGATCGACATGACGGCGACGCCGACCGCCGCGATCGCCATGAACCGCACCGGCAACGAGTCGATCAGGCGACGCGGTCGGGTCCCCACGTTCTCGGCGTCGATCGTGAAGCTCACGGTGTCGCTCCGATCGCCGAGGCCTGCGGTGGCGGTGAGGCGTCCTCGTGTGTCACAGCAGCGGCAGCTGCCGCCGCCGCTGCGTTGTTGCGCCGGCTGACGACCTCGTAGGCGATGACGGCGGCGAGCAGGAACGAGCCCTGCAGGATGCGGCCGATCTCCGGCGGGATGCCGATCGGGCCGAGGCGTTGCGTGGCCCGTTCGATCGTCGCCCACACCACTGCCGCGGCGGCGATGCCGGCGGGATGATTACGCCCGAGCAGCGCCAGGCCGAGACCGGTGAAGCCCAGCATCGACGGGAAAGCGTCGCCGTACTTCAGGAAGTTCGGGTCGGCCATCAGGAACGGCAGCCCGATCATGCCCGCCACCGCGCCGGACATGAACAGCGTGATCAGCACCATCTTCTTCGGGTTGACACCGGCGGAGAGCGCGGCGTCGGCGTTCATGCCCGACAGGCGCAGCTCGTAGCCGAACAGGCTGCGGTTCAACAGGACGTAGTAGAGGATGCCGAGCGCGATCGCGAACGGCAGGAAGCCGTAGATCTCCACCCCGGGGGCGAAGTTGAACCCGAAGAGTTCGATGATCGGGTTGAGGATCGGGAGCTGGGCCGACTCGGGCATCGGCTTGGTCTGGGCGACGAGGCCGCCGCGTTCCTCGTCGCGCATCACCTCGCCGAGCAGGAAGGCGGTGAGCCCGATGCCGATGTAGTTGAGCATGATCGTCGAGACGACGACGTTGACGTTGCGGGTGACGTTCAAGATGCCGGCGATCAGCGCCCACGACCCGCCGACGAGGATCGCCACGGCGAACACGAACGGCACGTGGAGCAGCGGCGGCAGGCTCACCTCGGCCCCGGCCCAGCCGGCGACCAGCGCGGCGAGGATGTACTGGCCGTTGGAGCCGATGTTGAACAGGTTCATCTTGAACCCGATCGCCACGGCCACGCCGGAGATGTAGAGCGGCACGGCGGTGTTGACGATGATGACGACCGACTGCGTCGAGTCGATCGTCTTCCACATCTCGACGAACGCATCGATCGGGTTGTTGCCCGAGATCAGCAGCGCGATCGACGACACGATGATCGCGACGGCCGCTGCGATCAGCGGCGCCAGCGATGCCCGCCAGAT
>JAWLFC010000032.1:0-14672 GCA_041685755.1 Ilumatobacteraceae bacterium | reverse complement strand
CGCATCGATCGGGTTGTTGCCCGAGATCAGCAGCGCGATCGACGACACGATGATCGCGACGGCCGCTGCGATCAGCGGCGCCAGCGATGCCCGCCAGATTCGTTCCAGCATCAGTGTGCTCCCGCCTTGGCGCCGGTCATGTAGGAGCCCAACTCGGCCGGCGTCACCGTGGCGGGGTCGACTTCGGCGACGACGCGGCCCCGCAGCATCACCAGCAGCCGGTCCGAGAGGCCGATCAGTTCCTCGAGGTCGGCGGAGATCAGGATCGTGGCGAGGCCGGCGGCGCGGGCGTCGCGCAGGATGTCCCAGATCACGGCCTGAGCGCCGACGTCGACGCCACGGGTCGGGTGGGCGGCGACGAGCGCCTTGGGTTCCGCGGTCATCTCGCGGCCGACGACGAGCTTCTGCTGGTTGCCGCCCGAGAGCGTGAACGCCGGTACCTCGATGCCGGGGGTGCGCACGTCGAACTCGTCGACGATGGTGTCGGTGCGTTCCTTGGCGCCGCCGATGTCGAACCAGATGCCCTTGCCGTACGGCGGTCGGTGCTGGTGGCCGAGGGCGGCGTTCTCCCAGAGGCTGAAGCCCATGACGAGGCCGTCCTTCTGGCGGTCCTCGGAGATGTACCCCATGCCGGCGTCGCGCCGTTCGCGGGTGGAGAGCCGCGCGATGTCGACGCCGTCGAGCAGGACCGTGCCGGTCGAGGGGAGCAGGCCGACGAGCGAGCGCACGAGCTGGCTCTGACCATTGCCCTCGACACCGGCGATGCCGACGATCTCGCCGGAGTGGACGGTGAAGGTGATGTCGTCGAGCACGGTGCGCTGTTCATCGCGGACGGTGACGTTGCGCAGTTCGAGCACCGGGACGTCGGTGACGGTGCTCTCGGTCGTCTCCGGTACCGGGAGTTCACTGCCGACCATCATCTCGGCGAGTTCGCGGGAGGTGACCGAGTGGGGGTCGTCGACCTCGCCGACGGTCTTTCCCTGACGGATGACGGTGATCGCATCGGCGTGCTTGAGCACCTCGTCGAGCTTGTGGGAGATGAAGATCACCGTGGCGCCGTGCGAGGTCAGGTCGCGCAGCGAGGTGAACAGCGCGTCGACCTCCTGGGGGACGAGCACGGCCGTCGGCTCATCGAGGATCAGGATCTCGGCACCCCGGTAGAGGACCTTGAGGATCTCGACGCGCTGCTTGTCGCCGACGCCCAGTTCGGAGATCAGGGCGTCCGGGTCGACGTCGAGTCCGTACTGCTCGCCGAGTGCGATGATGCGGGCTCGGGCCGACTTGGCGTCGAGCGACACCGGGTTGCCCGGCTCCTGGCCGAGCACGATGTTCTCCCAGACGGTGAGGTTCGTCGCCAGCATGAACGCCTGGAAGACCATGCCGATACCGACGGCGATCGCATCCTTCGGTGAGTCGAACTCCATCGGCGTGCCCCCGACGGTGATCGTGCCCTCGTTGGGCTTGTGGGCGCCGTAGAGGGTCTTCATCAACGTCGACTTGCCGGCGCCGTTCTCGCCGACGATCGCATGGACGCTGCCGCGCCGGACCGTCAGGTCGACGCCGTCGTTGGCGACGACGCCCGGGAACCGCTTGACGATGTCGGTCAGTTGGATCGCGATGTCGTCGTTCGGATCCACCCCGGGCTGATTCATCCATTGTTTTCTAGCCGATCCGGTGCCGCAGAGTGGAAGAACGGCGTTCTGCACCGCTGTGCCGGCTCACCGGCCCGGACGCGACGATGCCCACCCGGCGAACCGGGTGGGCATCGTTCAGGTCGAATTCGGTGCGTCAGATGACGTCACCGTCGTCGATCGTGTGCTCAGGGAGCCTCGGGGACCTCGATCTCACCGTCGATGACCTGCTGGGCGAGTGCGTCCAGCTCACCGGCGATGTCGTCGACGAAGCCACCCGAGGTGGAGTAGCCGACGCCGTCGGAGGCCAGGTCGAAGACCTGCACGCCGCCGGCGAAGCTGCCGTCGGCGAACGCGGCGATGGTGTCGAACACCGCGACGTCGACCTTCTTCAGCATCGAGGTCAGGATGTACGGCTGCAGCTCCGGAGCGACCAGGTTGTACTGGTCGGAGTCGACGCCGATCGCCCACACCTCGCCGGGCTCACCGGCTTCGGCGGCGGCTTCGAAGGCACCGAGGCCCGAACTACCAGCGGCCGAGTAGATGACGTCCGCACCGGCTTCGTACTGAGCGGCGGCGATCTCCTTGGCGCGGGCCGGGTCGTTGAAGCCACCGAAGTCCGGCGGCTGGGTGATGTAGTTGACCAACACCTCGATGTCGGGGTTGACCGCCTCGGCCCCGGCAACGAAGCCGGCCTGGAAGCGCTGGATGAGGTCGTTCTCGACGCCTCCGATGAAGCCGACCGTGCCGGTCTGGCTCTTGAGCGCGGCTGCCGCACCGACGAGGAAGGAACCTTCCTGCTCGGCGAAGACGAGCGATGCGACGTTGTCGGCCTCGATGACCGAGTCGACGATGGCGAAGCTGGTGTCCGGGTTGGCGGCGGAGGCGTTGGTGATGGCGTCCTCGAAGAGGAAGCCGACACCGACGACGAGGCCGGCGCCCTGGTCGACGAGACCCTGGACGCGCTCGGCGCGGTCGCCGTCGCCGGTCGGGGTCGACTCGAGCCCGCTGACGCCGAGTTCGGCGACGGCCTGGTCGAGGCCGGCGCCGGCGGCGTCGTTGAACGAACGGTCGCCACGGCCGGTGATGTCGAACACGACGCCGACGGTGGCGTCGCTCTCGGCGGTCTCGCCGTCGGTGCCTGCCGGTGCCTCGGTACCCGCCGGTGCTTCGGTACCCGCCGGTGCTTCGGTGCCCGCTGGTGCTTCGGTGCCCGACGAACCGTTGTCGTCGTCGTCGCTCCCGCACGCTGCCAGGCCGAGTGCGGCGATGACGCCGACGGCGAGCAGCTTCTTGCTCTTGATCATGTTCTCCCCTTCAGGATGAATGCTGTTTGGTTGGTGGGCCGCCCGGCGTCGCTGAGGACGTGGGCGGTGTTCACGCGCTGGTCAGGTTACCCGCCGGTAGAGGCCACGGTGCGCAGCGGTGTGTCGGCGGTGTGAACACCGCGACGCTCCAGCGGGCCACGTCCGATGCGGCAGGAGGTGACGGTGCCGTTCGGAGCGCCACCGGCGCCCGTATCGTGGGATGCCGATGTCCGATCGTCCTGCTCCTCGACGCCGACCGAGCCGGCGCCGGTACGCCGTACGCCGTGCGGTCGCGCTGGCGATCGTGCTCGTCGTGGGCGTCGTCGCGGTGCGGACCGTGCTCGGGGTGTTCGGCGGCGACGACGGCGTGGCCGACGCCGACGGGAGCCTCGCCATCGGTGCCCCGTCCGACACCGTCGCGAACTCTGTCGCCGACACCGACCCGGTGGTGACGGTCGCGGAGGTGCCCGACGAGCCGGCCGGCCCACCCAGCCGGGAGAACCCGGCGAAGGTGTTCATCGTCGGCGACAGTGACGCCGGCACGTTCGGGCCGTATCTGCAGGAGCTGCTCGACGGCACGCAGATCGTCGAGACGTCGCTCGACTACAAGGTGTCGTCGGGGTTGGCGCGACCGGACTTCTTCGACTGGCCCGCCGAGATCGACGCCAAGCTGCCCGAGGTCGACCCCGACATCGTGGTGGCCACCTTCGGCGGCAACGACGCCCAGGGCCTGGCGCTGGAGAACGGCGAGTTCATCATCGGCGACCCCGTGGCCAACGAGGCCGAATGGGTCGCCGAGTACACCGAGCGGGCCGGCGCCATGATGGATCAACTGATGGCGGGCGGGCGCACGTTGATCTGGGTCGGCATCCCGAACGACGACAATCCCGAGGTGACCGCCCGGATGGCGATCCAGGACAAGGCGGCCAAGGCGGCCGCCGCCGAACGACCCGAGGTGATCTTCGTCGACACCTGGAAGCGGTTCTCCGGCCGTGACGGCGGGTGGGCCGAGTTCGTGATCGACCCACGCGACGGCGAGGGCAAGGACGTGCGTGCCGACGACGGTTTCCACCTGAACCAGACCGGCGCCGAGATCCTCGCCATCGACATCGCCCAAGCCGTCCGCGACACCCTCCGCGAGCAGGGCGCCCAGATCTGACTGCACCGTTACGCCAGGGGTCAGACCCCCGGCGTAACGCCTGCCTCCGGCCAGGTCTGACCCCTCACTGTTGTTGGCCGCGGGCCTGGATGGCGGCGCGGCGGGCGGCGACGGCGTCGGGGGAGAACTGGGTGCGCCGCCACGCCCGGCTGTCGCGGGCCTCGATCTCCCAGTGGTCGTCGTCGGTGGCGATCTGGAAGTACGTGTCGCGGATCTGGCGGACACCGGCCTGGTCGTTGCCGATGATGTCGAGCGCCAGCCGGCGGGTGAACGGGATCAGCTCGTCGTGGGCGACGACGTGGTTGACGAGCCCGAACGTGAGCGCCTCGTCGGCGAGCATGAAGTTGCCGGTGAAGCTCATCTCGCGCGCTCGTCGGATCCCGATCGCCTGCGGGAGCAGCACGGTGAGGCCCCACCCGGGCATCACGCCGACGCGGGAGTGGGTGTCGCCGAACTTGGCCCGCTCGGACGCCACGAGGAAGTCGCAGTTGAGGGCCAGTTCGAAGCCCCCCGTGACGGCGACACCGTTGACGGCCCCGATCACCGGTTTGGTGAGGCGGGGGAACGGGCCGCGCACGCCGTCGCGGTTGCGGCTGCCGTCGGCGCCGGTGCCGCCGCCGCCGAGGTTGGCGCCGTCGGAGCCCAACTCCTTGAGGTCGAGACCGGCGGAGAACGCCGGATCGCTTCCCGTGAGGATCAGCACGTCGACGCCGTCGTCGGCCTCGGCCTGCCGCATCCGTTCGGGCAACAGCGCCAACACCTCGGTCGAGAGCGCGTTGCGCGCCTCGGGTCGGTTGAGCGTGATCGTCGCGATCCGCTCCGACACCTCGTACAGCACCACGTCGTCAGCCATCGGTCCATCCTCGCGCGCTGGCGTCGGGGCGCGTCAGTCGTCGGTGTCGGGGGGCAGGAACGCGAGGGGGAGGTCGCCGAGCTTCACGAGCGTCGACGCGATCCAGCCACCGAGCGCGCCGAAATGCTCGTCGAGCAGCGTGCTCGTGCCGTCGGCGACGGTCTCCTCGGCGAGTTCGTACAGGCCCTCGTAGGTGATCTCGGCGGCGTACTCGGTCGTGAGGTCGAGCGGGTCGACGGCGGTGTCGGGATGGGCGACCTCCGAGGTCAGCCCGGCGCGCTCGAGGCGGTCGTCACCCACGAGCGGGCTCTGCTCGGGCACGGCGCCGTAGAGCATCTCGGGGTCGACCGGCTCGGCGAGGCGCTGGATGCGCAGCACGATCTCCATCTCGATCGCCGGGCACCGCTCGAGTTCGGCCTCGACGTACCACTGTCGGTACGCCGCCTGGCTCCACGCCGGCCAGTCGAAGGTGATGTGGGCGACGACCCGCGGCGGCTCGCCCTCGCCGGGCAGGCCGTAGCTCGTCTCCCACGTCAGGTCGCCCAGCAGCACGTCGGCCTGGAAGTGCTCCTCGAACGCCTGGCGTTCGAGGAACGCCGACTCGAACGCATCCCGCAGCGCGCTGATGGCATCGGTGAAGACGTGGTCGAGCATGGACGACCCGCAGGCTAACCGGGTGCCCGTGCCACACTGACCTCATGACCGGCTCCGCACCACTGGTGCTCACCGACGTCGCCGACGGCGTCGCGACGCTCACCTTGAACAACCCCGACGAACGCAACACCCTGACGGCGCCGATGGTCGCCGAGATCGTGGCGGCGATGGACGCCTTCGAAGCCGACGAGGCCGTCGGTGCGCTCGTCGTCACCGGCACGCCGCCGGCGTTCTGCGCCGGCGCGAACCTCGGCAACCTCGCCGAAGCCACCGGCGACAGCCTCGGCACCATCTACGAGGGGTTCCTACGCATCGCCCGCAGCCCGCTGCCGACCCTCGCCGCCGTCAACGGAGCCGCAGTGGGCGCCGGGATGAACCTGGCGCTCGGTTGCGACGTGCGCATCGTGGCCGACCGCGCCAAGCTCGACACCCGCTTCCTGCAGCTCGGCATCCACCCCGGGGGCGGCCACACCTGGATGCTGCGCCGCATCGTCGGGCCGCAGGCGGCGATGGCCGCGGTCGTGTTCGGCCAGGTGCTCGACGGCGCCGAGGCCGAACGCATCGGTCTGGCCTACCGCTGCGTCCCCAGCGACAGCCTCCTGGACGTCGCCCACGAGTTCGCCGCCAAGGCCGCTTCCACGCCGCGCGAGCTGGCGATCGTCACGAAGCAGACCATCCAGGCCATGGCCGACGTCGACGACCACCCCGCCGCCGTCACTCGCGAACTCGAGCCGCAGCTGTGGAGCACCCGTCAGCCGTGGTTCGCAGAACGCCTCGCCGCGATGGCGTCGCGGATCTCGAAGAAGCAGTAGCCGGTGGTTCAGCGTCGTTCGCGCTCGAGCGTGGCGAGCCCGGTCCGGGTCCGGTCGTAGAGCTCGTCGTCGTCGACCCAACCCGGGTCGAAGGCGGCCCGGTCGAGTACCTCGGCCACGGCCGCCGCGACGTCGGGTGGCTGCAGTTGCGAGGCCCGTTCGGGGTTGGTGGCGCGCCGCTGGTGGTCGCCGGGGGCGTCGGCGCCGTGCCGATCGAGGGCGCTGAAGCGGTCCTGGAGCAGGCCCCAACGGCCGCGGCGACGGCGGGCCCGCCACCGCAGCGTCGCCACGAACGCCAGCCAGATCGCCACGCCCACCGCGGCGATCGCCGCCAGCTCGACCCGGTACGCCGCCACCGACGATGCCGTCGCCGCCACGAGGTCGCCACCGATCGTCCCCGCATCGGTCTCGCCGGCGAGCGGCACGCTGGCCGTCGGGTCGAACGACTGCCAGCCGGTCTGCGGGAACCAGACCTCGACCCACGAGTGGGCATCGCTGGCGCGCACCTTCCACACGCCCGACACCCGGTCGCGCTCGCCGGGGATGTAGCCGGTCGCGAGGCGGGCGGGCACGCCCTGGCTGCGCAGCATGACCGCCAGCGTCGACGCGATCTGCTCGCAGTAGCCGAGCCGTGACTCGAACAGGAAGTCGTCGACGGCGTCGGCTCCGTCCGCCGGCACCGGGGCGTCGAGGTCGTAGCGCGTGTTGGCGCCGAGCCAGCGCTCGTAGGCGAGGATCGTGTCGTAGGTCGTCGCCTGGCGCAGCTCGGCCGCGAGCTCGATCGTGCGTTGCGTCGTCGAGTCGGGCACGTCGAGGAACGCGTCGAGTTCCTCGGCGCCCGGCTGACCGACGAACCGGGCGAAGACGTCGCCGAGGTCGCCCTGGTCCCGAAGCAGCTCGGCGGTCACCTGCGGGCGCTGCGACACGACCGTGTAGACCGATCCCGGCGCCAGCGTGACGTCGGAGCGCAGCGCCCCGTCGGGCCGGGCCCACAGGTCGCCGTCGAAGATGACCTCCGACGGCCGGGCGGCGGCGAAGACCACGTTGGGCAGGTCGGTCTCGACGAAGTAGGTCTGGACGAACGTCTCGGTCGGTACCTCGTCGGCGATGCCGTCGCCGAGCGTCGGGGCGACCTCGATGTTCGGCCCCTCCTGGCGGGTGCCGCGGTCCGGCGACGCCGTCCAGACCCGGCCGTCGAACTCGCTGAAGGTCTGGCCCCGCCAGAACGCCGGCTCGGGGGCGCGGACCCGCATGACGATCTGGTCGCCGAGGTCACCGCGGATCGTCGTGTCGAGCGTGTCGGTGAAGCCCGGATAGCCGACGACCTCGCCGATCGTGCCCCGCTGGCCGCTCGACGGCAACGGTGTCGTGGACCCGCCGGGCGCCGCCAGCGCTCCGGGGCTGTCGATCGGGGCGCTGCTGGTCGACAACGCCGGGAGACCGAGGCGGGCGGGGCCGTCGGGGATCGGCACGACAGCGAGCAGGGCGAGCGTCGCGACGGCGGCGCCGGTGAGCCCGGCGATCGCTCGGCTCGCCGCCCGGGCGTCGGGGACGCGCGTCGCCGCCGGCCGGATCCGCACGCCGAGGGCCATCGACACCAGCAGCGCGCCGCCCCATGCGGCGATCCACCAGCCGAGTGCGTCGTCGATCCGCAGCCCCGCGGCGTAGGCGGCGATGACGAAGGTGATCGCCTGGTGGACCCGCAGGGTGCGTCGGTCGACCACCTCGAAACCGTGGAGGACGACGAGGAGGACGAGCAGGTTCGGCAGGGGCCCGCGCAGTGCCTCGAGCAGCCCGCTCACGCCGCTGGCGTCGACGGCGATCATCGCGAAGGCGCCGACGATCACGGCGACGATCGCCACCTGCAGCAGCGGCGGTCGCCGTCCGCCGAGACGCGACGACACGGCGGCCCCGAGCGCCACACCTGCCACCACTGCAGCGACGAACAGCAGCGACCGCGACAGCGCGCCGACGAGCATCAGCAGGCCACACCCCGCAGCGACCGCCGTTGCCCAGCGGGCGGGGCGGCCGACCTCCGTGGCCGGTTCGTCGGAGTGGACGAGGCGCAGCGGCCGTCTCCACCAGCTCGGTGGCGCTGATTCGTTCGACGACGTGGTCGAGTCGGCGATCACGGCCGACCAGTGGGCGGCGTCGGCGATCGAGCCGACCGTGTGACGTTCGCCGCGATGCACCACGTGGAGCTGATGGCCGAGGCGCAGGCCCTCTTCGAGGGTGTGGCGCAGACGGGCGGCGACCTCGTCGTCGCGTCGTTCGGTGAGTGCGTCGAGATCGATCTCCCAGCGCTCGTCGGTGGTCGCCGTACGGTCGTGGACGATCAGCTCGCCGGAGCGCAACGTCGAGGGCCAGTGGATCGACCCGACCGGGTCGCCGTCGCGCCAGACGCGCACGCCGTCGATGTCGCCCAGGTGGTTGCCGCGCTCGCTCGATGCGTCGCCGTCGAGGGGAGAGTGGTGGCGGTCGAGTTCGTCGACGGTGAGGGTGGCGGCGGTCGGCGCGACGTGGATCGGCGCGACGGGCACGGTCGCGGTGCGCTTCCACCACAGGAGCCCGAACGGCCCGCTGTACTCGACCGTTGCGACGATCGTCTCGACGATGCCCGGCCGATCGAACACGGCGTCGAGCGAGAGACGTCCACCACCGACCGTGTCGGGTGTCAACGTCGCGGTGGCCACGTCGCTCGAAGTGGGTGCCGGCGTCAGCAGGCGGAGACGACCGAGGCGTTGGCGACGGTGTCGGGCGGTCAGCTCGACGTCGAGCGTCGTGGGTGCGCCGGCGGTGGCGGTCGGTGCAGCGGTGATCGTCGACACGTGGAGCTGCCGCGCCGCCGACCGGCCGGCGAGGAACTCCGCAACGAACAGCACGGCGAGCGACGCCATCAGCGCCACCACGACCGGTGTGCCGGTCAGGCGGGCGATCATGCCGGCGACCACCCAGGCGGCCACGAACGCCAGCGCGCCGGGAGCGGCGCCGAGTGGTCGGGTCCGATCGGTGCCAGCCACGCCGGTCACACCGTCGGAACGGCGACCTCGGCGACGCACTCGGTGGCGAGTTCGCGGCCGGTGGCGACCGTCGCGCCGGTGCCGGCGACGCGGTGGGCGAGTGCGGGAACGCCGGCGCGCACCACGTCGTGCGGGGTCACGTAGGAGCGCCCGTCGATGGCGGCGAACGCTCGCGCCAGACCGACGATGGCGACGCCGCCGCGGGTCGAGGCGCCGACGCGGATGCGGGGGTCGCGACGGGTGGCGTCGAGCAGCTCGACGACGTAGGCGGCGACGAGATCGCTCACCCGGACCGCGGCGACCGCCTGGCGAGCGGTGACGAGGTCGGCGAGGTCGACGACGGCGTCGACGGCGTCGAGCATCGCCCGGCCGCGCCGTCCGGTGAGGATCTCGAGTTCGGCCGCCGCTGCCGCCCGGCCGGGCGACACGACGGCATGGAACCGGTCGAGTGCACCCTCGCCCAGGCCGTAGGTGCCGGCCATGTCGATCGGGTTCTGCGTCGCGACGAGCATGAACGGGTCGGGGAGCCGGTGGCCGACACCGTCGACGGTCACCGTTGCCTCCTCGGCGAGTTCCAGGAGCGCGGACTGGGTGCGCGGGGTCGCCCGGTTGAGTTCGTCGAACACGACGATGTTGGCGAACACCGGGCCTCGCCGGAACCGCATCCCGTCGGCGTCGAGTTGGCCGGTCGGCACCATCGAGCCGGTGATGTCACCCGGCAGGAGATCGGAGGTGCCCTGGATGCGGTGGAACGACCCCCCGACGGCGCGCGCCATCGCCTGGGCGAGCAGCGTCTTGCCGACGCCGGGGATGTCCTCGATCAGGAGGTGTCCGCCGGCGAGCAGTGTGGCCACTGCCACCTCGACCACCTCGGGTTTGCCGGCGACCACCGAGTTCATCGTCTCGATCAGTCGGGCGCCGATCTCGGCGACCTCGGCCGGGCCCGCTCCGGACACGGCCGGGTGGGTGGGGGTGGACACGGCCGGGTGGGCGGGCGATGGCACGGCGGGCGGGGCGGGCGGCGCGAACGTGTCCACACGGGTTCATCGGTCGGGTCGTACCGAGCCTTGAGCATCGGCGGAACCGGCCTGCCCGGTTCGAGATGGACGCCATCTGAACGCGAGATGAACAAATCGCGCACAAACGTTACAGAAGTCCCGTGACGGCCCCGGCGGCGCTGCACTAGGTTCGCTGGCACACGCACCGAAACCACCGTGGCCGAGCCACGAAGCAGGAGGTAGCCCATGAGCCAGCGTCATCGTCCCGAGGATTCCTTGGCACCGCTCAAGAAGGAGGTGCGGGCGCACGCTCACAGCGAGCGCCACCGCATCCACGTCGAGCTGCAGAACGTCGCGCAGGACGTCAGCTCCGGACTCGAGCCCGAGGACGTCCACGAACCGGGAGCGGCGTGGAAGCCGATGCACCACCACGACGCCGAGGTGGCGAAGAACAAGCTCGCCAAGCGCAACCGGACGAAGCGGCACTGGAAGACCAAGATGTGGAAGCGGCGCACGCTGATGCGCCGCCAGCGCGCCGAGCAGATGCGCCTCGCCGCCGAACACGGCACCATCTCCGGCCTCTGACGCTCACGCACTGAATCACCGCCCCCACACCCGAAATGTCGCGCCGGTGTTGCGCTGAGCGCAACCACAGCGGACTTTTTCGGGGTTTGGTCGGCACTCCTGGGTCGGGTCAGACGAGGTCGTGGGGACGATCGATCCACGTCGCCAGGAGTTCGTCGCGACGGTCGTGCCACTCCTCGACGGTGATGCCGTAGCGGATGTGGTCCTCCCACGTCCCGTTGATCTCGAGGTAGCGCTCCGCCAGGCCCTCGTCGCGAATCTTCAGCTTCTCGACCACGCGCCGGCTGCGCAGGTTGCGCGGCACGATGCAGATCTCGACGCGGTGCAACAGCAGCTGCTCGAACGCGAACTGGAGCACCACGACGACCGCCTCGGCGACGTAGGCCCGGCCGGCGTGGCGCTGGTCGATCCAGTAGCCGATCGTGCCCGACTGCATCGCGCCGCGTACGACGTTGTTGAGGTTCACTTCTCCGGCGACCTGGTTGTCGACGAAGAGCCCGAACTGGAATGCCGTGCCGGCCGCGCGATCGCGGTCGCGCTGTTGGCAGCGAGCGGCGAAGGCCCCGCGATCGTTCGCCGGGTCGGCCTGGTGGGCCGGACGGCTCGGTTCCCAGACCGTGAGCCACTCGGCGTTGTGGCGGCGCACCTCGCTCCAGCTGCGGAAGTCGTTGGCGGCGAGCGGGCGCAGCAGCACCCGGCGCCCGTAGAGGCGTACCGGCGATGCTGTCCGGGCGGGGTGGCGCAGCACCATCAGTCTGCTGGCCGATCGTCGGGCCGGACGGCGATCGAGGACAGCTCGAGTCGGCGCATGATGCCAAGTATCACGCAGCACGTGCCGATGATCGATTCGACGTGGGCGTCGTCGAGGCCCGGGTTGTGGCGGCGGTCGGCGACCGGCTCGACGGCCAGTGTCCGGAACACCTCGTCGGCATCGGATCGGTGCAGGACGTAGTCCTCCGGCACGTCGTCGGCGCCGATCTCGACGCGCGCCATCGCCAGCGCGTGCGCTCCCGTCGCGACCACCGATGGCGCGGCGGCGATCGAGGGTGCCTCGATGATCAGGTCGTCGAGGTGGTCCTGCACGAGGCCGAGGGCGTTCGTGAGCATGTGTGGCGCCGGTGGATCGGCGCGCTCCAGCGCCGTTTCCACCAGCAGTGTGGGTCCGACGGGAATCGTGAACTCACCGCCGCCGGTCATCGCCACCTCGACCCGGCGGTCGTCGATGCGGACCGTCAGCCCACCGGGATCGGTGTTCACGCCCTCGCCGTCTCCAGCATCCGCAGGGCCCATCGTCCGACCGGGTCGTCGCCGCCGGCGAGCGCATGGGCGACGTGGGCGTGGAGGCACTTGACGCCGGTGCGGGTGCCGCCGACGCCGCCGCTCGGTCGGGGGCCCTCGTGGTCGGCCGGGATCTCGGCGTCGCGCTCGGCGGCGTAGCGCTCGTGTACGGCCGCGATCTCCTCGGCGGCGATCTCGGCCTCGGCGTCGCGCACGCCACCCTCGGCCTCGAGCCGGCTCACGGCGCGGACCAGCTCGGCACCGACGAGGTAGTAGCGGGTGGGCATCGGGGTGCCGTCGTCGAGGAACGGGGCGTTGCGAACGACCACCGGATCGCCGGATGGGTCGCGCACCACGACGTCGAAGGCCCCCTGCGGTTCACGGCCGAGCAATTGCGCGACGCGAACCCGGTCGTCCATCAGCGGCGGCGGCGCAGGATGAACAGGACGACGAGGAGGGCGATGATCGCCGGTGCCACCCGCTTGACGATCGAGCTGCCGCCGACCTCCATCAGGTCGATCGGCTCCGTCGCCGGACCTTCGATCCGCCGCACCGTTGCCGCCGGAGCGTCCGGCTGCGCGATCGGTGCGTCCTGATCGGCTCGGTCGTCACTGGTCGGGGCGGCCTCGTCCGCGGCGGTGCCCGCCGGTGCATCGGCGTCGCCATCGTCGGGCGCGGCGTCCGGCGTGTCGCTGCTCGGCGCGCCTTCGTCGTCGATCATCTGGTTCAGGTTGTCGGCGAACTGGGCCATCAGCTTCGAGCTGACGTCGCCCATGATCCCCCGTCCGAACTGCGCGACCTTGCCGGTGATGTGGAGGTCGGTGGTGACGGCGACGCGGGTACTGGTCGGTGACAGCGACTCGGCCTGGGCGGTGATCTCGGCCGACGCGTTGCCACGGCCACCGGTGTCTCGCCCGGCCCCCTTGATCATGGCGCGGTAGTTCTCGTCGTCACGCTCGACGAAGTGCGCCTCACCCTTGAACTGGCTGCTGATCGCGCCGAGCTTGACCTTGACGACGCCGCGGTAGGTCTCGCCCTCGACTTCTTGGAGTTCGGCGCCCGGAAGGCACGGCGCGATCCGTTCGAGGTCGGTGATGAGCGGCCAGGCCTCCTCGATCGGTCGGTTGACCGTGAACTCGTTGATCAACTTTTCTGCCATCGGCGGAGGTCCTCTTCGGTGTCGACATCGTCGGACGAACCCGGACACGGTACTTCACCCACGAGGTCGGGTCGAACCCGCATCAGGCTGCGGGCGCCGGTGTCGGGGTCGGCGGCGGCGTGGAGGTCGAGCAGGGGCCAGACCGCGGCGTCGAGTTTGACGGGGTTTCCGCGGCGTCCGTCGTAGGTGGCCACGGCGATCGGGGCATCGGCGGCGGCGACCGCTCGCCAGGCGGCGGCGACGACGAAGGGCTGGTCGGCCAGGCCGATCACCGCCGCGTGGGCGCCGAGGTCGGCGGCGGCGTCGAGCCCGCAGCGCAGCGAGGTCGACTGCCCCTCGGCCCATCGGGCGTTGTGGCGCACCTCGACGCGGTCGCGGTAGCGCGCCGGGACGATGGCGGCGACGGCGCCGGTGACCACGACAACGGGCCCGATGGCCGCGGCGAGGGCCTGGTCGAGCGAGCGTTCGATGATGGTCGCGGCCGGCTGGGACCCGTCGGCAGGGAGTTTCGCGGACAATTTGTGGCCGGGTCCGGCGAAGCGCGAGCCGCCGCCGGCAGCCAGGAGGACGGCGACGCAGTCGTCGGGCATCACCCCAGCGTAGGGGGGATCTTCACTGGTGAGGATCGGCGAGTGTTCCCGCCGTGCGCGCACGTGAAACCACGGCGAGATGTCGGTTGCGTGACGAAAACTTGACCGTCGCGCTTCACTGTTGCGATTGCGTGACGATATGTTGCCTCTCCGTCATGCGAGCCGGCTCGGTTCCGCAGTCAGACCGCAACGAACCATGCAGCTCACCACGACGACCACGCCCTCCCTCCACGCCGTGCCACGGCCGACCCGCCGGGCGCGCGCTCGCCGGCTGTTGATCGGCGTCGCCGTCGGTGTCGTCGCCGTCGTCGGTGTCACCGGCACCGAAGCGACGCCGGTCGAGGCCGCGCAGGCCGCGCTCCCGACGAACGCGATGGCGCCGATCGTGACCGCCTCGGCCCGCGAGGCGTTGGCCAGCCACGACGAGTACCTGGCGACGGACGATCCGGCCGCCTACCGCAGCTTCGTGTGGTATCGCACCCAGACGGCCCAGTACGCGGCGACCGAACTCGGCTACCCGAGCGACGAGATGGTGGCGGCGTGGGCGGCGACCACGATCGAGCACCAGCGCGCCGTGCTGGCGGCGATGACCCAGGTCGGCGTTCCCTACCGCTACAACACCTCGA
>JAWLFC010000124.1:0-7529 GCA_041685755.1 Ilumatobacteraceae bacterium | reverse complement strand
CGAGCGGTGCGAGGAGTCGATGCACGCATGTCTCAAGCCCGACACCGACCTGGCGGTCACCCTCGTCGTGATCACCGCCGACGAACCCGGCTTCGTCACCGAACTCGACGAGGTCGCCGCCCGGATCTCGGCGGCGATCTTCGTCGAGGAACTCTGGTGCGCGGCCATGCAACTCACCCCCGAACCCCAGTACCGCAGAAAGGACGCATCATGATGCGCCGACTCACCGTTGGTCTCGTCGCCCTGGCCGGCCTCGCCGCTGCCTGTGGCAGCGACGACGACGCCGCCCAGACCGACAGCACGCTCGCCCCCGCCGCAACCGAGGCGCCGCCGACCACCGAGCCGCCGACCACCGCGCCGCCGACCACCGCGCCGCCGACCACCGCGCCGCCGACGACCGTCGCCGCCGACGACCCGGCGGCAGCGGCGTCCGCGGCGTGGGCGCTCGTGTTCGACTCGTCGGTGCCCTTCGACGACAAGGCGGCGCACCTCGCCGAGGCCGACACGCTCCGGGCGACGGTCGAGGCCTACGGCGGTGCCGGTGCCGGTTTCGGCGGGATCAGCCTGGTGCCGACCGCCACCGCCGTCGAGGGCGACGAGGCGACGATCACCTACGACGTCAACTTCGGCGCCAACCCGGCGTACTCGGACCAGTCCGGGACGATCACCCTGATCGACGGTGTCTGGACCGTGAGCCGTGACGAGTTCTGCTCCTTCATGGCTTCGGCGCGGCTCTCGTGCGCCTGACCGGCCCGTGACGCGACGGCGCCGGCGCTCCCGCAGGAACGCCGGCGCCGCCGTTCACCCCCCGAAGGGGTGGGCTACTTCGCCCAGCTCATGAAGGGGAAGGTCTTCACCATCCACTTCTGCAGGGAGAAGCGGCCCGGGCCGACCGTGGCGATGCCGAGCAGCACGACCATCTCGATGACGTGGCTCGAGTTGACCGGGTTGTTCTCCGGCCACACGTCGCCCGCCAGGAACATGAACGCCATCATCAAGGCGCCGCCGATCGCAGCGATCCTCGTGCCGACGCCGAGCATCAGCGCCACGCCCAGCAACAGCAGCGCCACCATGAACCCGACGTCGGCGAAGTTGATGGAGTCGGGCGCCGACGGTGCCATCCAGTCGAACAGGAAGCCGGTGTGGCTGCCCTGGGTGGCGAAGTTCAGATAGCCGTAGGTGGGCGAGCCGCCGTTGATCATGGCGGCGTCGCAGAAGAAGTCGATGCTCGACGCCGGCGTGCCCTCCGGGCCGAATCCTCGACACGTCGAGAACCCGAGGCCGAACATCTTGTCCAGGAAGGCCCAGAGGAACGACCAGCCGATCAGGATCCGGAGCACGGTCCATGCCCACATCCCCCTCGGTTGGTTCTCCTCGCTGAGCCGGTCGTCCAGTCGGTCCAGTGTTGCTGTCATCAGATCTCCAATCTGTGGGTGAATCCCGATGCAGATCTTGCAGGTCAACTGTTGCACGTGCAAGGGCACGAAGTCCCTGCTCACGAACCGCTCGTTCAGCAGCCGTGCGTCCTGTCCTGTGAGTCGCCGGGTTGCATCCGGCAGACTGTCACGACCATGTCGGACCCCATCGCCACGATCTCGGACCTGCTCGCCCCGGTCTTCGCCGAGCTGAGCGGCGGCGAGGCTGCCGACCCGACCGTCCGTCCATCCGACCGCGCCGACGCCCAGATCAACGGGGCGCTCCCGCTCGCCAAGAGGATCGGGGCGAACCCGCGGGAGATCGCCGAGCGTGTCGTTGCGTCGGGCGTGCTCGACGGCGTGGCCAGCGAACTCGAGATCGCCGGGCCCGGTTTCGTCAACGTGACGTTCGCCCCCGAGTTCCTGGCCGGACAGTTGGGCGCCATCGCCGCCGACGATCGCCTCGGTGTGCCGGCGGCATCTCCGCCGCTGACCGTCGTGGTCGACTATTCGGCGCCGAACGTCGCCAAGGAGATGCACGTCGGCCACCTGCGCTCCACCGTCATCGGCGACTCGCTGGTGCGGATGCTCGGCTTCCTGGGTCACCGGGTGATCCGCGAGAACCACATCGGCGACTGGGGTCGTCCCTTCGGCATGCTGATCGAACACCTCCTCGACCTCGGCGAGGACGTCGCCGCGGTGGGGCTCACCCAGGGCGACCTCGACGGGTTCTACAAGCAGGCCAACGCCAAGTTCACCGAGTCGGAGGAGTTCCAGGCCCGCGCTCGTGAGCGGGTGGTGCTGCTCCAGCGCGGCGACGCGGAGACGACCCGGCTGTGGCAACGCCTGGTCGAGATGTCGACCGCCTACTTCAACGAGGTGTACGCCAAACTCGGCGTGCTCCTGACCGACGACGACCTCGCCGGCGAGAGCATGTACCAGCCGCTCATGGACGCCACCGTCCGCCGGCTCGACGAGGCGGGTCTGCTCGTCGAGGACGACGGTGCCAAGGTCGTGTTCCCGCCCGGCTTCGAGAACCGCGAGGGCGACCCGCTGCCGCTGATCATCCAGGCGCGCACCGGCGGCTTCAACTACGCGACGAGCGACCTGACGTGTGTGATCGACCGCGTCGAGCGCCTCGGTGCCGACCTGATGCTGTACGTGATCGGTGCGCCGCAGGCGCAGCACCTCCAGATGGTGTTCGCGGTGTCGGCGATGGCAGGGTGGCTGGCACCGCCGACCGAGGCGGTGCACGTCGCGTTCGGCAACGTGCTCGGCGAGGATCGCAAGATGCTGCGCAGCCGGTCGGGTGACTCCGTCAAGCTCGTCGACCTGCTCGACGAGGCGATCGAGCGCGCCGACGACGCGATCGTCGAGAAGAACCCGGAGCTCGACGACGACGAACGCGCCCGCGTGGCGCGCATGGTCGGCATCGGCGCCGTCAAGTACGCCGACCTGTCGACCGACCGGGTCAAGGACTACGTGTTCGACCTCGATCGCATGGTGAGCTTCGACGGCAACACGGGCCCCTATCTCCAGTACGCCCACGCCCGGATCTGTTCGATCTTCCGTCGCGCCGGCATCGACCGGGCGTCCGTACGGGGCCTGCCGATCACGCTCGATGCCCCGCAGGAACGGGCGCTCTCGCTGCGGCTGCTGGCCTATCCGACGGCGATCGACACGACGCTCGAGACCTACAGCCCCCACAAGCTGTGCACCTACGTCTACGACCTGGCCACCGACTTCACGGCCTTCTACGAGCACTGCCCGGTCCTCAAGGCCGAGGAGCCACTGCGCTCGAGCCGCCTCGCCCTCGCCGACCTGACGGCGCGCACCCTCCAGCACGCGCTCGGCCTGCTCGGCATCGACGCCCCGGAGCAGATGTGACCCCGCCGCCGGCACCCCGTTTGCGGCGCAGTTCCGTGGGGCCGGGTCGATCAGTTCGCGCCGCAAACGTCGGGAGTGCGCCGCATGCCGTTTGCGGCGCGGTTCGGTGGGGCCGGGTCAAGCGATGCGCGCCGGAAACGACGATGTGCGTGGGTGTGCGATGACGGCGATTCCCCGGCGGTTGCTGCCCGACACCGCAACGGTCGGCCACGACGGGTGGCTCGAGGTCGGCGGGGTGTCGATCGAGGCGCTCGCCGAGGAGTACGGCACCCCGCTGTTCGTGTACGACGAGGCGCACCTGCGTGCCCGCTGCCGCGAGGCGGTCGCGGCGTTCGGGCCCGAGCGGGTGATCTACGCCACCAAGGCGTTCCTGTGCCGGGCGATGGCGCGTCTCGCCCACGACGAGGGCCTGCTGCTCGACGTCGCCACCGGCGGCGAACTCCACGTCGCCCTCGCCGCCGGGGTCCCGCCGAGCGCCTGCACGCTGCACGGCAACAACAAGTCCGGCGCCGAACTCCGCGAGGCGATCGAGGCCGAGGTCCGCTACATCGTCGTCGACTCCTTCGACGAACTCGACCGACTCGACGTGCTCGCCGCCACCGGCGTCGGCCCCACGCCGCGCGTCGTGCTGCGCATCACGCCCGGCGTCCACGCCCACACCCACGAGTTCATCGCCACCGGCCAGGACGACTCGAAGTTCGGCTTCAACCTCGCCAACGGTGACGCCCTGCGCGCCGTCGACCACGCCCGACGCTCGCCGGCGGTGGAGCTCGTCGGTGTGCACTGTCACATCGGCTCCAACGTGTTCGAAGCGTCGTCGTTCGCCAAGGCCGCCGAGGTGATGGCCGACTTCGCCGTCCCGCTCGACCTGCCCGAACTGGTCCTCGGCGGTGGCCTCGGTGTCGCGTACGTCGAGGGCGAGGAGGCGCCGACGATCACCCAGTGGGGCAGTGTCCTGCTCGACGCCTGCGATGCGCTCGGTGTGCGATCCAGAGTCAGCGTCGAGCCAGGACGATCCATCGTCGCCTCCGCCGCCATGACGATCTACGCCGTCGGCACGATCAAGGAGATCCCCGGCGTTCGCACCTACGTCGCCGTCGACGGCGGGATGAGCGACAATCCCCGTCCGGTCCTGTACGGCTCGGGGTACGAGTCGTTCCTGCCGAGGGCGGTCGACGCCGATCGAGACCTCACCGTGCGTCTGGTCGGCAAACACTGCGAGTCCGGCGACGTACTCGCCTTCGCCGCCCAGGTGCCGTCGGACCTCGCGGTCGGCGATCTGCTGGCGATGCCGGTCACGGGGGCCTACGGGCACTCGATGGGATCGAACTACAACAAGATCACCCGCCCGCCGGTCGTCTTCGTCGCCGACGGTGACGCACGCCTCGTCGTTCGTCGCGAGACCTACGACGACCTGCTCGCGACCGATCTCGGCTGAATACGATCGGCACGATGGCGAACCGCAGTCGGATGATCATGAGCCTCGTCGGTGCCGGCTTGGCGTTGTTCAAGGAACGTGACCGGCTCGCCGGCAAGACGAAGAAGCGGGCCGAGCCCCCGTCGCGGAGGGTGCCGTCGGGGACGACGGTCGAGTACTCGCCCTCCATCGACGGCGACGCCGACCCCGGCGAGGTCGTGTGGGCGTGGGTGCCCTACGAGGACGATGCGACGAAGGGAAAGGACCGCCCCGTCGTGATCATCGGGACCTGTCCGGGTGGCCTGGCGGGCGTCCCACTCACCTCGAAGAACAAGGGTCGTGGTGCCGTCGCCGTGGGCAGCGGAGGCTGGGACCGCACCGGGCGCCCGAGTTGGGCCAAGGTCGATCAACTGATCGTCGTCGACGACCACAGCGTGCGCCGCGAAGGTGCAGCGCTGTCCCGCGACCGTTTCGACGCCGTCGTCGCCGGCGCCGCCGAGCACCACGACCTGTCGCGCCGCTGACGCCCTTCCCGCCCGGACCTGCCCGTCCGGACCCGACCCCGACGCGCACCCTGCCCGTCCGGACCCGACCCCGACGCGCAGGTTCAGGGGCGGCGGCCCATGGCGTCGAGCAGGCGGACCTGCAGCGGGGCGTCGGCGCTGACGTCGCCGCTGGGGCCGGAGCCGAACACGCCGCTGGCTGCGATCATCGGGAGCATCGGCGTGATCCCGTCCCACACCTCCTCGACGAGGTCGGCGTCGAGGGTCTCGTCGGCACCGATCGCCCGGGCGAGGTCCCACCGGTGCACGACCAGGTCGCCGACACGGAAGCGCAGCACCTGGGCACCGGGCATGTCGCCGGCCGGATGCTGGAACACCTGCCCGGCGATGTCGGGCTGGGCGAACGCGTCGAGTTGGGCGTCGAGCGCTGCCTCGATCGAGCCCACCGGATCGTCGCCGAGGTGGTCGACGCCGAGTACGGCGATCGCGTCGTTGCGTGTGCCGCCGGCGCCGAGCGCCGCGGCCATCCGACAGCCCGACGCCACGTGCCCGACCAGTTTCCTGACACTCCAACCGTCGCACGGCGTCGGCAGGTCCCACTGGTCGTCGGTGACGAGTCGGACGGTCGACACGAAGCGGTCACCGGCGCGGCGGAGACTGGGGGGAGCCGTCATGGCTCGGCAAGGTATCCGAAGGTTCGCGGCGGCGAGAGATCGCGCTAGGAGGCGGCCTCGGCGACCGCGACCTGCAGCGCGGCGGCCAGCGCCTCGCCGACATCGCCCCTGTCCTCGATCACGAGGTAGGCGCCGTACCCGGCGGCCGGGTCGAGCCAGGCGACGCTGCCGTAGGCGCCCGGGTCCAGACGCAGCCCCGTCGAACGGTCGACGAACCACCCCATCCCGTAGCCGAGGTCACCGTTCGATCGAGGGTCGGAGCCGCCGTAGACGTCGCCGATCCGGTCGGCGAGCAACCGCTCGACCGTCTCCGGCGAGAGGACCTGCTGATCGCCGCAGCGTCCTTCGCGCAACAGCATCAGGACGAACTCGGCGGCGTCGGGTGCGGTCGTGTAGGCGCCACCCTCGATGTTCGGGTTGTCGGTCGGCTGGAGGTTCGACGGGTCGGCACCGAACGCGTCGGGGTAGTCGACGTCGAGGCCCAACTGGGTCCAGTGGTTGTTGAAGCCGAGCGAGTCGAGGCCGCACGGCTCGGCGATCGTCTGCTCCACCAGCTCGGCCCACGAACTGCCTGAAGCCGCTTCGGCGACGGCGCCGGCCACCTGCCACTGGGCGCCGCCGTAGCGGAACTCGGTGTCCGGGGCGACGACGTCGTCGTCGTCGGCAGAGGTGGTGAAGATCGCCGACGCACAGTCCTGCAGCGTGCCGCTCGGCAGGACCTGACACAGATACGGCAGATAGGCGAATCCGGCGACGAGCCCGACGAGTCCCGAGCTGTTGGACACGAGCTGCGCCGGGGTGACGTCGGGGTTTCCCGAACCCCAGTCGACGACGTCGGCGACGGGCGCGTCGAGATCGATCAGGCCGTCGTCGGACAGCGATGCCAGCACGGCGGCGGCGATCATCTTGCTGGTCGACGCCACGAGCGAGACCCGTTCGGGACCGAACTCGCCCCAGTACTGCTCGTGAACGATGCCGTCGTCACGGTCGACCACCACCAGCCCGGCTCCGTTGAGCCCTTCGGCGGCGATCGCCGCGGCGACGATCGGGTCGACGGCCGAGAAGTCCGGCGTGGTGGTGGGCTGCGTCGTCGGCGCTGGGTCGGTCGTCGGGGCGTCCCGGCCGGGCGTCGACGACGTCGTCGTCGGGTCGGCGACGGGATCGGTGGTGGCGACCGTCGGGTCGGCGGCGGAGCGCACCTCGACCTCGGAGGGTGGATCCGAACAGGCGGCGGCGATGAGTGCGGCGACCACGACGAGCGCCGGCAGCGACCGGTGGCCCGGGCGGCTCCGGCCCCGACCGGGCCCGGGACGACGCCAAACGGTCATGGGTCGAACGTACCGGATCCCGTAGCCTCCACCTCCGTGACGAGCAACACGCGAACGGTCCGGATCGGGGTACTCGGGTGTGGCAACGTCGGAGCGGCGTTCGTGCAGCTCGTCGAGGCGCAGGCCGACGTCGTCGAGCGCCGTACCGGCCTCCGGCTCGAGGTCACCCGCGTGGCCGTCCGCAACCTCTCGGCGCCCCGCGAGGTCGAACTCGCCGACGGCGTGTTGACCCGTGACTCCCACGGCGTCGTCGCCGATCCCGACGTCGACCTCGTCGTCGAGGCGATCGGAGGGATCGAGCCGGC
>JAWLFC010000031.1:23596-29577 GCA_041685755.1 Ilumatobacteraceae bacterium | reverse complement strand
GGGTCAGCGGACGGGGAGGCCGCGACGGGCGGCGGCATGGAGCACGGCGCCGGGACGGCTGGGGGCGGCCAGGAAGGCCGTGAGATGGACGGCGCGGCCGTTGGGCTCGGCGGGAGTGAACGCGAACACCGCCGTCACCGACTCGGTCAACGACACCTCGACGGCGTACCCGCTGGCCGGGCCGGTCAGGTCGGCCGCCTGCGTGTCGGCGGGCGCCAACGCCAGCTGGGCGACCTGGCCGGTGCGAAGCGGCAGTGTGTCGGCCATCACGACCGGATCGTGCAGCACGAGGCCGGCGGGCACCAGCACGAACCAGCGCTGCGACAGGCGGTGCCAACGCGAACCGAGGAAGACCACACCGGCCAGCGCCAGCACGCTCAGCACGGCTCCGACCGCCCACTGCCGTGACGCCACCAGCAACGGCCCGACCACCAGGAGCGGCGCCCACAGCACCCAGGCCACCACCGCCGCCGTGCCCGCGGCCACGGGGATTCGGAGCGGGAAGCGCTCCTCGTCGCCGTAGGCCGACGCCTGCACGAACTGGCGGCCGAACTCCGCCGACGACACCGCACCGACCGTGAGCACGGCCGGGATGCCGAGGCCGATCAACTCCACGGCGGTCGCCCCGCCGACCCCGGCGCCCACCGTCGCCACGAGCGCCAGCGGCACGCCGACTCGAGCGATCGTCAGCGAGCGCACCGACGGGATCGCCAACGCCGTCGCCACGACCGCCCACAGCGTCCACCCGCCGATCGCCGTCGTCCACACGACAGCGGTGCTTCGCCCGTCGACGGCGGACTGCACCGCCGAGCCGCCGACCACGGCGACGACGATCCAACCCACTCGGGCGATCCACGGCATCGCCCGAGTCGCCGCCGCCAGGAGCGACGTCGACGCAGCATCGGCACTCGGCTCGGATCGTCGCTCGGGAGTCGTCGCCATCGCACCATGTTGCCGTGGAACCGGTGTGAACACGACGTGAACAGTCCCCGCCCGGCCCCCGAGGATTCGGCCGGCGCTGCGGCCACGTGGAACGATGAGTCGATCCCGGTTCCGACATCCGGGGTGCAACAGCAGACGGACGAAGCCGAGGGAGGTGACCACATGAACCGTGACGACACGAGCACTGACGACACGAGCGATCCCCGAACGAGGATCACCCCGGCGTCGCCCTTCGCGGAGGGTGCCGTCGTCGGCTGTGGCAGCCTTCCTCATCGAGACCCGGCCGCCGCTGCGGCCTTCGCCATCGCCGAGTTCGACGTGGCGACGATCCCGACGTTGCCGCGCCTGTCGAGGGGCGAGTCGATGCTCGGCCAGGCGATCGCCGGCATGGCGGGGCTCGATCTCGATGCCGACGGCACGGTCGAGGTCGCCGATCGGAACGCGCCGGGAGTGGCCACCGACGACGTCGCGGCCGCGGCCCTGCTCGACAGCGACGGGTTCGCCGGCTTCAGGGCCTTCCTCGACCTCGCCGGCAAGATCCGCTTCGACGGCAGCGCCGTCAAGTGGCAGTTCGTGGGCCCGGTGACGCTCGGCGTCGCCCTCGAGCGGGCGGGTCTCGACGCCGACGTCGCCTTCGATCTGGCCGGCGCCAGCGTGCGGGCCTCGTTGATCGAGTTGTCCGCCGCCGTCACGGCCGCGTTGCCCAACTCCCCACAGATGGTGATCCTCGACGAGCCCTGGCTGACCGAGCTGATGTCGCCCGGGTTCCCGATCCCGCCCGACGAGGCGATCGACCGCATGTCGGGCGCCATGGCGGCGCTTCCGACCTCGACGCTGACCGGGATCCACTGTTGCGGACCGTGCGACGTGGCCACCCTCCTGGCATCGGGACCCGGTGTCGTCTCGCTGCCGGTCTCGGCCGACCTGCTCGACTACGCCGGCTACCTCACCCGCTTCATCGACGACGGCGGCATCGTCGCCTGGGGTGCCGTGCCGACCGAGGGGCCGATCCCCTCTCGGCCCGACCGGCCGTGGCGTGAACTCAGCGATCTGTGGTGTGGCCTGGTCCAGCGGGGCTGCGATCCCGTCCAGTTGCGACGGCGCAGCCTCGTGTCGCCGCAGTGCGGGTTGGCGTCGCACTCGGTGTCGGTCGCCCGGGGCATCGCCCGGTTGAGCGCCGACGTCGGGCGGCGGGTCAAGGACCAGTCGGCAGCGACCCGGTTCGCCCTCGGCGCCTGAACGACGCTGCCCGGGGCTCCGGCGGCACCGTGCCCGACGTAGCCTCGGCATCCGATGAGTCCTGACGAGGCGGCGATCCGCGTCGACGAGCTGCGCGCCGAGATCGCCCACCACAACGAGCGGTACCACACCCTCGACGACCCCGAGATCAGCGACGCCGAGTACGACGAGCTGGTCCGCGAGCTCCGGCGGCTCGAGGCGGACCATCCGGACCTCGCCGACGAGACCTCGCCGACCCGGCAGGTCGGCGGGGCGACCAGCGCCACCTTCGACCCGGTCACCCATCGCGTGCCGATGATGAGCCTCGACAACGCCATGGACGACGACGAACTCCGGGCGTGGGCCGATCGTGTGGTCAAGGGGCTCGACGGCGACGTGCCGACCTATGTCTGCGAGTTGAAGTTCGACGGTCTCGCGATCAGCCTGCGCTACGAGGACGGCCGGTTCGTGCAGGCGGCAACCCGGGGCGACGGACGCGTCGGCGAGGACGTGACCGCCAACGTCGCCACGATCGCCGACGTCCCCGACGAGCTCCGCCACGGCCCCGGTGTCGAGACGATCCCGTCGGTGTTCGAGATGCGCGGCGAGGTCTACATGACGCGCACGGCCTTCGAACAGCTCAACGCCCGCTCGGCCGAGGCCGGCGACAAGACGTTCGTGAACCCGCGCAACTCGGCGGCGGGCAGCCTGCGCCAGAAGGATCCGGCCGTCACCGCCAGTCGGAACCTGTCGTTCTGGGGATACCAGCTCGGCGAGGTCGTCGGCGGCCCCGAGCTCACCAGCCACGTCGACGCGCTGCGATGTGCCACCGCCCTCGGCTTCCCCGTGAACGAGCACCTGCAGACGTTCACCGACATCGCCGACGTGGTCGCCCACTGCGCCCACTGGCAGGAACACCGCCACGACCTCGACTACGAGATCGACGGTGTGGTGATCAAGGTCGACGACGCTGCCCACCGTGTCCGCCTCGGGTTCACGTCGCGAGCACCACGGTGGGCGATCGCGTTCAAGTTCCCACCGGAGGAACGCACGACACTGCTGCGCGACATCATGGTCTCGGTCGGTCGCACGGGGCGGGCGACGCCGTTCGCCGTGCTCGAGCCGGTGTTCGTCGGGGGCTCGACGGTGTCGATGGCCACGCTGCACAACCAGGACCAGGTCGCGGCGAAGGACGTCCGTCCCGGCGACACCGTCGTGGTCCGCAAGGCCGGCGACGTCATCCCCGAAGTCGTGGGGCCGGTGCTGTCGTTGCGGCCGCCCGGCGCCGAACCCTGGGTGTTCCCCACGCACTGCCCGGTGTGCGCCAACCCGCTGGTGCGCCCCGAGGGCGAGTCCGACACGCGATGCGTGGCGCCCGACTGCCCGGCCCAGCGTGACCAGAAGATCGCCTACTTCGCGACACGCGGGGCGATGGACATCGAGGGCCTCGGCGAGCAGATGGTGCACAAGCTCACCTCGGCCGACCTCGTCCGGGATCCCGCCGATCTCTACTCGTTGACGGTGGAGCAGCTCGTCGAGCTCGACCGTGTCGGCGCCACCAGCGCCCAGAACCTGATCGACGAGATCGAGAAGTCGAAGCAGCGTCCGTTGCCCAAGCTGCTCACCGCGCTCGGCATCCGGCATCTCGGGCCGGCTGCGTCGCTGGCGCTGACCAACGAGTTCCACACGCTCGATGCCATCATGTCGAAATCGGTCGAGGAGCTCGCCGCCGTCGACGGCGTCGGCGAGGTGATCGCCGAAACGATCGTGTCGTGGTTCGCCCAGGACGTCAACCGCAGCTACATCGAACGGTTGCAGGCTGCGGGGGTCAACGTCGGTGACCCGGCGGCGGCCGAGGCGGCAGCGGCAGCCAGGGCGGCGACGCCCCAGACGCTGGAGGGCAAGGCCGTGGTCGTGACCGGCACGCTCGCCGGTTACAGCCGCGAGGAGGCAGCGGCGGCGGTC
Source organism: Ilumatobacteraceae bacterium (assembly GCA_041685755.1). GTDB lineage: Bacteria > Actinomycetota > Acidimicrobiia > Acidimicrobiales > Ilumatobacteraceae > Sva-07. The sequence goes on along the minus strand of JAWLFC010000031.1, from coordinate 25,452 downwards.
GTCGAACGTGGCGGCAAGAGCCCGGGCAGCGTCAGCAAGAAGACGATGGCGCTCGTGGTCGGCGACTCGCCCGGTGCCAGCAAGCTCTCCAAGGCCGAATCACTCGGGGTGCCGATCCTCGACGAGGCCGGCTTCGAGCACCTGCTCGCCACCGGCGAACTCCCCGGTTGACCGGACGGTTCGGCGCCGCCGTCGGGCGGACCTCAGACGACGTTGAAGGTCCAGGTGTAGGCGCGTGCCTGATCCGGACCGTCCTCGATCCGCCAGTAGAACACCGTGGCTTCGTGTTCGCCTTCGGTGAACGTCTCGATCAGTGCACCCTCGACCGGTTGGAACGACAACACGGCGTTTCCGGGGTCGAACACGGCGGTGGTGGGCAGGTCGATCTGCTGGCCGGGCTCGACCTGCGCGCTCGGGTCGACGTCGGACTGGCCGATGATCGTCGTCGGCAGCTCGATGCCGTCGACGACGAGACGGCCCTCGTAGCCGGCCTGCAGGTCGACGATGATCTGGTCCTGCTGCAGCACCTGGATGGCGTTCTCGACGGGCTGCACCGACTCGATGGCCTCGGGCCGGTCGATGCCGTCGTCGCCGGTCTGTGCCGAGAAGACCCCGTAGATGATCAACATCAGCCCCGACGCGATGACGAGGCTGGCGATCAGCAGGCCGCGGTCGAGCCGGCGGCGTTTCGGGGCAGCTTCGTCGAACTCCGCCGGCAACGCGTCGGCGTCGTCGGTCGGCACGTCCGCGACGGCGATCTCCTCGTTCTCGCTCACCCCACCATGATGCCTGCCACCGGCGCAACTTGCTCAGGCGGTAGCGTTGTGAGGCTGTGAACGACGACATCGCGGACGGCGCCGACCCGGCAACCGAACCTCTCGAAGGTCTCGTGGTCGCCGGGCGTTACCGCATCGAGCACGTCGTCGCGTCCGGCGCCACCACCGTCATCACCGAGGCGACCGATACTCGCGACGACATCCCCGTCACGCTCAAGGTCGTCCGGCCCGAACTCGCCCTGCACGCGTCGTTCCGGGACGACTTCCGCCGCCGCGTCGACGCGGCGATGGCACTGGCACACCCCAACATCGCTCGCGTGCTCGGCTGGGGCCAGACGCGCTTCGAAGGTGAACCGACGGTGTTCTGGGTGGTCGAGTACCTCGGCGGCGGCAGCTTGCGCGATCTGTTCGACCGCGGGCGTCTCCTGCAGCCGTCGCAGGCGCTCGTCGTGGGCCTCGAAGCGTGTCGGGCACTCGACGCCGGCCACCGCGCCGGCATGGTCCACACCGAGCTGACACCCTCCAAGCTCGTGTTCGGCGCCGACTCGCGACTGCGGGTGGTCGATTTCGCCATGGCCGAGCTGTTCGGTGCCGAGGCGTGGAAGGAGCCGGCGACGGTCGCGACACACGTCGCCCGCTATGCGTCCCCCGAGCAGGCCTTGAGTCTCGAGGTCGACGAGAAGACCGACGTGTACGCCCTGTCGCTGTGCCTGATCGAGGCGATCACCGGCAGCGTTCCCTTCGCCGGCGAGTCGACGGTCTCGACCCTGGCGGCACGCGTCGGCAAGCTGATGCCGGTCACCGCCGACATGGGCTCGCTCGCTGCCGTGCTCGAGCGGGCGGGTCGCCCGGAGCCGGAGGACCGCTGGACCGCCGCCGAGTTCGGTGATGCGCTCGTGCAGGCCGCGGAGACCCTCCCGCGGCCCGAACCGATCCCGATCCTGGCGTCGAGCCTGTTCGCCACGTCGCTGCTGCAGCGCCGGGCGAATCTGGACGCGCTGGTCGAGGAGCCGCCGGTCGAGGAGCTGCCGCCGGTCGAGGAGCTGCCGCCGGTCGAGGAGGAGCCGCCGGTCGAGGAGC
>JAWLFC010000031.1:0-23496 GCA_041685755.1 Ilumatobacteraceae bacterium | reverse complement strand
GTCGAGGAGGAGCCGCCCGTCGAGGAGGAGCCGCCCGTCGAGGAGCTGCCGGCTCCCGCCGCCGACGATCCCCACGTCGACGAGCCACTGGTCGTGGTCGCCGATCTCGCGGATTCGCCGACCGGTGCCGTCGAGGTCGCGCGAGGCGATGACGGGGCCGATGATCACGCCGGCGCCGGTGACGACGACGGGGCCGCGGTGACGACCGACGTCATGGCGACGACCCCTGCGATGGCGGCCACCACGCAGCTCGACACCGTCGAGCCCGGCGCGGCCGGCATCTACGACGCCGAACGCGACTCGCGCCCGTGGGGCCGCTACATCGCCATCGGCACGCTCGTCGTCGCCGGGCTGGTGGCACTCAGCATCGCCGGTTTCCTGCTCCTGCGCACCAAGTCGTTCGAGGTGCCCGATCTGGTCGGTGTCGACGAAGCCGTCGCCCTCAACGAGGTGGCCGGCAACGGCTGGGTCATCGAGACCAACCGCGAACGCAGCGACGAGGTTCCCGAGGTCGACCACGTCGTGCGTACGGTCCCGCCGGCGGGGGAGATGCTCGACGAGGGCGACACGTTCGTCATCTACGTGAGCGACGGCCCCGAACTGCGCACGATCCCCGAACTCGCCGGGGAGCCCCTGACCGAGGCCCAGGCCCGGCTCGACGAACTCGGTCTGTCGCTCGTCGAGGCGGGCTCGGAGTTCTCCGAGGACGTGCCCGCCGGGTCGATCATCTCGTGGCAGGTCGAGGGCAATGCATCGCTGGTCGCCGGGGCCCAGGTGTTGCCCGGCACGGTGATCGAGGCGGTCGTCTCGCAGGGGCCCGAGCCCCGACCGGCGCCGGATCTCGGGAACCTCACCGTGGAGGAGGCGACCGCTGCCCTCGACGCCCTGCAACTGGAGATCGCCCGGGGCGAGGACGAGTTCAGCTCCACGATCGAGGTCGGCCGGGTCGTGAGTCAGGATCCGCCGCCGACCACCCCGGTCGACCGTGGAGGCACCGTGACGGTGCGAATCTCGAAGGGCCCCGATCTCGTGGCGTTCCCCGACCTGACCGGGCAGACCTATCCGCAGGCGCTCGAGACCCTGGAGGCTGCCGGGTTCACCGAGAACAGCCTGCTGGGCACGACCGAGGGGACGTTCGTGTCCGCGTCGGTCGACGGCACCGAAGTCGCTCCCGGTGACACGTTCCTCCGCGGCACCGGTGTCGATCTGATCTTCCTCTGAGGCGACAGCCGACCCAGCACCGCTCGACGGGAATCGACGCACGGGCGGACGAATCGCTACGGTTCCGGGACTGTCCGGCACCTCCGCCGGACGCAGGGTCGACAAGGAGCCAGCATGACCTCACTCGACGGACGGGTAGCGATCATCACCGGGGCCGGTCGTGGCATCGGTCGGGAACACGCACTCCTGTTCGCCGACGAGGGCGCCAAGGTCGTCGTCAACGACCTCGGTGGCGCCAATGACGGGGAGGGCAGCGACCAGACGCCCGCCGAGGAGGTCGCCGCCGAGATCCGCGCCCGCGGTGGCGAGGCGATCGCCAACGCCGACAACGTCGCCGACTGGGAGGGCGCCCAGCATCTCGTCAACGCGGCGATCGAGGCGTTCGGTGACCTCGACATCGTGGTCAACAATGCCGGCATCCTGCGCGACCGGGTCATCGTCAACATGACCGAGGCCGAGTGGGACGCGGTCATCGCCGTCCATCTCAAGGGACACTTCGCACCGACCCGCTGGGCGGCTGCCTACTGGCGCGAGGAGCACAAGGCGGGCCGTGGCAAGCGCCGCAACCTCGTGCACACCTCCAGCACGTCGGGGCTGTTCTCCAACCCCGGACAGGCGAACTACGGCGCCGCGAAGTCGGGCATCGCGACCTTCAGCCAGATCGCGGCCAAGGAACTGTCGCGTTACGACGTCGTCAGCAACTGCATCGCCCCCGGCGCCCGCACCCGGCTGACGCTCGCGACCCCGGGCCTCGAGGAGATCATGGCACCCAAGGACGGGGCCTTCGACGAGTGGGACCCGGCCAACATCTCGCCGCTCGTCGCCTACCTCAGCACCAGCGACTGCCCGTTCACCGGCGAGACGTTCTTCGCCCAGGGCGCCGTGGTCAAGCGGGTGCGGTCGTGGGAGATGGGCGACACCGTCGAGCAACCGTCGAAGTGGACCGTCGCCGAACTCGCCACCGCCCTCGCCCCACTCGCCGACGCGACCTGAACACCGCAGCGTCAGTCGGCGGTGATCGCCTTGATCTCCTGGGCGATCGTGTCGGTGAACTCGTTCGAGGGGATGGCGGTCTGCATCGCCATCATCTTCATCATGTCGCCCTGGACCTTGATCTTGCCGGCCATGAACGCCTGCATGGCGATCGCCTGGTCCTGGTCGACGAACATCGCCTTGGCCGTCGCGTAGTCGGTGGTGACGGTGGCGTCGGCATCGTCGAGTTCACCGAGTTCCATCACGAGATGGCCCGAGGAGGTGTCGAGGTAGCTCTTGACCTCGCCGTCGCCGAACGGGACCTCGGTGATCACCTGGTTGATCTTGATGACCGTCGTGACCGGCGGGACCTGGTCGGCGTACTTCTCGCGGATGCCGTGGGCGGCTTCCATCCACTCGTCGGACAGGAACGGATGCGTCATAGGTTCGTGACTGTACCGCGCCCGTCGAGTTCGATCCGGCTCGTCGTCACCGAGTCGAGGTACTCCCGGTCGAGTTCGAAGCCGAGGCCCGGGGCGGTCGGCACGGCGACGTGGCCGTCGACCACCGTGATCGGGTCGGTGACGATGTCGCGGGCGTAGAAGCGCGTCGAGGCGCTGATGTCGCCGGGGAGCGTGAAGCCGGGCAGCGCCGCGAGGGCGGCGTTGGCGGCGCGGCCGATGCCGGTCTCGAGCATGCCGCCGCACCAGACGGCGACACCCTTGGCCAGGCACAGATCGTGGATCCGCACCGCTTCGAGATAGCCGCCGACGCGGCCGGGTTTGATGTTGGCGATCTCGCAGGCGCCGAGTTCGATCGCATCGGCCGTCCCCGCTGCCGACACGAGCGACTCGTCGAGACAGATCGGTGTGTCGACGAGGGCGGCGAGTCGGGCATGGCCGATGATGTCGTCCTCGGGGAGCGGCTGCTCGATCAGCAGCAGGTCGAACTCGTCGAGGCGGCGGAGGTGAGCCCCGTCGGTTCGACGGTACGCGGTGTTGGCGTCGACCTGGAACGGGGTGTCGGGCCCGATCAGGTCGCGGACGGCGGCGACCTGCTCGATGTCGCTGCCCGGCTCGATCTTCAACTTGATGCGCACGTAGCCGTCGTCGACGTAACCCGCCACGGCGGCGAGCAGTTCGTCGGTCGTGTCGTGGATGCCGACGCTGACGCCGCTCGGGATGCGGGTCCGTTGCGCGCCGAGGAACGTCGCGAACGACGTGCCCGTGGCTCGCAGCTGGGCGTCGAGGACCGCCATCTCGAGCGCGGCCTTCGCCATCGGGTGGCCGTGCAGCTTGGACAGCGCGGGAGCCACGTCGGCGGCCTCGATCGGCCCGGCGGCGACCAGCCGGGGGAGCAGGTGGTGGACGATCACGTGCTGGGCGCCGTCGACGTACTCGGGCGAGTAGCTCGGCTCGGCGAGCGCGACGCACTCGCCCCACCCCTCGACGTGTTCACCTCCACCGACCGGCGCCAGGTCGACTCGTACGAGCAGGATGTCCCGCTCGGTCTCGCTGCCGAAGCTCGTGCGGAAGGGCGCGACCAACGGCATCGAGATGCGCCGCAGTTCGACCCGCTCGATCGTCCATTTCTCGTTCATGCAGTGGATCCGAACACGTAGTGGCCGTCGCGCGTGAATCCGAGCACCGATCGGCCCTCGTCGAGGGCCGTGGTGAGCGCGGTACGGGTCGAGGCCCGCCATGTCGCCACTGCTGCTCGATCGTGGCGGCGGAGTGCGACGACGTCGTCCGGGGTGGGTACGAGCAGGGCGTCGGGCGGACGGTCGGCGCCGGTACGGGGCTCGTCGGGGAGCGGCGCCTCGACACGCCAGGACACGAGGAGACGGTCGGAGTCGTCCCCGGCGTTGATGGCGTCGGTCATCGCCCCGTAGAACGACGGCAGGTAGGCGACCACGTCGGCGCCGAGCACGGCGAGGTTGAACCAGGCGTTGCGACGCACCAGTGGGTCGAACGTCCACACGATCCGCTCGATGCCGCGCTCGCGGGCCCAGTCGCGTTGATGCAGCTTGAGGGCCCGGCCGAGCCCGATGGCCCGGGCGTCGGGGAGCAGGCCGGTGATGTGGCTGTGCAACGCCGGTCGTCCGTCGTGCACGGCGAGCAGGGCGACGGAGGCGCCGACGGGGCGATCACCGTGCCGGGCGACGGCGACATAGCCGCCGGAGTGGGCGATCGCGACGAGCATCTCGAGTGGCAGGATCGGGGTGTCGGTACCCCAGACCTCCTGCAGGACCTGGTTCGCCACGGCGAGCTCATCGGGTCGGCTGGGGTGGTCGATGCGAGTCATGTGATGCCCGGGTGGTTGCCGTTGGCGACGTGGTAGGCGGCTCGCACGGCGAGGATCCGGCGGATCTCGGGCCCGACGTCGCCGGCGAACTCGTTGCGGTAGGTCTCGTCGGTGGTGAGCACGACGGTGAAGTACATCCCCGAGAACGCGCCGAGGAAGACCGAGACCCGCAGCAGCGGCTCCGACAGCACGAGCACGCGTCCGTCGAAGCCGGCTTCGGCGAGCGTCGTGAACTCGACGAGCCCCGTCCAGTTCGTGGTCGTCGTCGGCGTGATCGCCATGAACCCGAAGAACACGAAGAACCCGGTGAGCGCAGCGGCCACGAGCGTGATCTGCAGCGCCTGGCCGAACAGGACGATGAGGCCGATGTTGAACCGCTGCCGGGGGCGCAGTGGGTCGTGGGTCGGGCCCGTCGCCGGCAAGGCGATCGAGTCGGCCGGCGTGTCGGCGACGTGAGCGGCGATGTCGTCCCACGACGAGAAGCGGTTCTCGGCGCGGATGAAGCCCGGCATCCGGCTGACGGCGAACACGGCGCCGAGCATGAAGAACGTGAGCACGACCACCACGTAGGTGGCGCCGTCGAGCGTGCCGGCCACTTCCCACACCTCGGCGTTGACGAAGAGGAACGTGTTGAACACCAGGAGCAGCGGCAGCGCCTTCGCCACCAGCGGCCCGAGGCCGGTCAGTTGGCCGCCCGACCGCTTCGCCCCCCATCGCAGCAGTGCCCCGACCCCGTAGGACGACCACAGGTAGATCAGCGCCAGCAACACGAGCGCCGTCGCCACCGCTCGGGCGGCGTCGCCGGGCTGGCCGAACGCCAGCACCGGGAGGGCGGGGCCGAAGACGAACAACGCCAGCTCGGGCGCGTCGATGTCGCTCGGGCGGTCGAAGGTCGGCTTGCGGCGCAAGCGGTTCGACAACGCCCACGCGGCGACGAGCATCGCGACGACCGCCGCCGCGGCGGCGAGGTTCTGCCCGAGCGTCCACTCGCGCAGGTCGAGGGCGTTCAGGCCGAGCAGCAGGTACGCGACGACCAGCAGCGGCAGGGCGCGGGTCCAGGCGTCGAACGTCGACTCTCCGGCGTCGGGGTCGACGAGATGGGGCACGCCGCGGCGCACGAACCATCGTTCGATCGCGACGAGTTGCTCGTCGGGTGTCGTCCGCGGCGCAACGGTCACGGCGCAGAACGTATCGGGCGACGACTGAACGGTTCGTCAAACCTCGTGGAAGTCGTCGGTGCGATCAGATAGGCAGTGTGACCATGGCGCGCATCCTGGTCACCGAAGAGATCGCCGAGGGGGGCCTCGACCGCCTCCGCAGCCTCGGTCACGAGGTCGACGTGCAGCTCGGTCTGTCCGCCGAGGAACTGTTGGCGACGGTGCCCGGCGCACACGCGCTGATCATCCGCTCGGCCACCGACGTGACCGCCGAGGTCCTCGCTGCCGGGTCGGAGCTGATGGTCGTGGGTCGCGCCGGCATCGGCCTCGACAACGTCGACGTCGACGCCGCCACCCGGCGCGGTGTGATGGTCGTGAACGCTCCCCAGAGCAACATCGTGTCGGCGGCCGAGCACACGATGGCGCTGCTGATGGCCTCGGCGCGCAACGTTCCCCAGGCGCACACCGCGCTCGTGCAGGGACGGTGGGAGCGCAGCCGCTGGGAGGGTGTCGAGTTGTGCGACAAGACCCTCGGCATCGTCGGGTTGGGCCGGATCGGCAAGCTCGTCGCCGATCGTGCGAAGGGGTTCGGCATGCGACTCGTCGCCTACGACCCGTTCGTGTCGGAGGACCGGGCGAAGAAGATGGGCGTCGAGCTGCTGGCGCTCGACCAGCTCGTCGCCGAGTCCGACTTCCTCACCGTCCACCTGCCGAAGACGCCCGAGACGGTCGGGCTGATCAACCGCGACCTGCTGCTCAAGGCCAAGCCCAGCCTGCGCGTCGTCAACGTCGCCCGCGGCGGCATCGTCGACGAGGCCGACCTCGCCGACTGTCTGCGCGAAGGGGTCATCGCCGGCGCCGCGCTCGACGTGTTCTCGACCGAACCGATGACCGAGTCGCCGCTGTTCGAGATCGACTCGGTGATCGTCACCCCGCACCTCGGTGCCAGCACCCGCGAGGCGCAGGACAAGGCGGGCGACACGATCGCCTCGATGGTCGAGCTGGCCCTCGCCGGTGAGTTCGTGCCCTTCGCGGTCAACGTCAACGCCGCCGAGGCGAGCGAGACCATCCGGCCGTTCCTCCCGCTCGCCGAGCGTCTGGGCGGGCTGTTCGTCGCCCTCGTCGGCGGGCTGCCCGACGAGCTCGAGATCTGCACCGAGGGTGAGATCGCCGGGTACGACACTCGGATCCTGGAGCTCGCCGTGCTCAAGGGGTTCTTCGGGGGCATCTCCGACGAGCCGGTGACCTATGTGAACGCGCCGCAGCTCGCCGAGCAGCACGGCGTCACCGTGCGCGACGTCAGCACGTCGAGCTCGGCCGACTTCGTCAACCTGATCACGTTGCGCGGCGGCGGTCACTCGATCAGCGGCACGCTCGCCGGGCCCAAGGGCGCCCAGCGCATCGTCAACATCGACGAGACGCCCTTCGACGTGCCGCCGGTCGACAACATGGTCGTGATCCACAACGACGACCGCCCGGGCGTCATCGGCACCGTCGGCACCCTGCTCGGCAACGCGGGGGTCAACATCTCCGACATGGACGTCAGCCGGGTGGCCGGTTCCGACACCGCGGTGATGCTGATCGCCCCGAGCGCTCCGGTCCCCGCCGAGGTCCTCGACGAGCTCCGCGCCGCCCCCGGCATCCTCCACGTCACCAACCTGTAACCCCGACCACCGGCCGGCCCACCCCACCGAAAAATCCCGCCGGGATTGCGCTCAGCGCAATCCGAGCGCGCCATTTCCGTCCGGCGAGAAGGAGGTGACGGGTGTTCAGGTGCGGAATCGGAGGGATGCCGCGGTGCGTTCGGCCTCGGCGCGGGCGGCGTCGGCGAAATCGGCGCCGCGGCTGGCGTAGAGGATCGCCCGCGACGAGTTGACGATCAGGCCGCGGCCATCGGCGCGCGCGCCGTGCTCGACGACGACGGCCGGATCACCGCCCTGGGCGCCCACTCCCGGCACGAGGATCGGGAGCTCCGGGGCGATCGCTCGCACGGCGGCGAGTTCCTGCGGGTACGTGGCGCCGACGACCAGCCCGCAGTCGCCGCGCGCCGACCAGTCGTCGGCGACGAGACGAGCGACGTGGGCGTACACCGGCCGGCCGTCGGCGACGAGCGACTGGATGTCGTCGCCTCCGGGATTGCTGGTTCGGCACAGCGCGATCACCCCACCGCCGTACTCGAAGTACGGAGCCACCGAGTCGGTGCCGAGGTACGGGTTGACGGTCACGGCATGAGCGCCGTAGCGGCCGAACGCCTCCTCGGCGTAGTGCTGGGCGGTCGAGCCGATGTCGCCGCGCTTGGCGTCGAGGATCAGTGTGACGTCGGGGTAGCGCTCACGCACGTGGGCGCAGATGCGCTCCAGCGCCTCCTCGGCGCCCTGGCTGGCGAAGTACGCGATCTGCGGTTTGAACGCACAGACGAGATCGGCGGTGGCGTCGATGATCTCGCGGCAGAAGACCTCGGTGGCGTCGTGGGTGCCGTCGAGCGCGAACGGCATCCTCGTCGGATCGGGATCGAGCCCGACGCACAACGCCGACCCGGACGCCTCCCACGACTGCTGGAGCCGGCGGTGGAACGACACCGGTCAGTCGTCGATGGAGATCGCCCCGGTGGGGCAGAGGTCGGCGGCCTCTCGGACCTTGCCGGCCAACTCGGGGCCGGGGTGCTCCTGGAGGACGTAGAGATATCCGTCGCTGCGCACCTCGAACACTTCGGGGCACACCTGCATGCACGCCCCGGTCGATGCGCACAGGTCGAAGTCGACGTTCACCTTCATGTGGTTCCCCTCTCGTGGGTCTCGGGTCGCGGTGGGTCTCAGGTCTTCGACTGACGGTAGCCGTCGGCGACGGCGTCGTCGGCAGTGGCATACCAGCGATCGGCCCTGGTGCGTTCGTAGAAGCGACCGCCGGGCACGTGGAAGATGCCCGAGGAGCCGTTGAGCTTGACCGGGTAGCCGTCGGGCGCGTCGCCGTCGGATCCGGCGATCCAGGTGGCGGTGGGAGCGGGCTCGGAGCCACCGGACGCTTCGGGCCAGGCCGGCCACTCCGGCGGACCGGCGTCGATGGTTGCGTCGCTGCGCTGCCTCCACCAGCTGACCATCGCCGCCGCAGCTGCGGCGACGGACACGACGAGGACGAGGCGTCGCAGCACCGATGCAGACATCGCCAGAACCCTAGTGCGATGCGTCGCGTCCGGCGTCTGACACCGGACGTGACGCGTCAGCGCTGGTGGCGTTCGAAGGCGTTGAGCACCGCCCGCAGCGAGGCGGTGGTGATGTTCGGGTCGGTCCCGAGGCCCCACTTCACCTGGTTGTCACCGGTGACGGTCTCGACGTAGGCCGCCGCCTGGGCGTCGGCGCCCTTGCCGATCGCGTGCTCGGCGTAGTCGAGCACGTCGAACTCGCCGCCGACGCGATCGCCGAACTCGGCAACGAGCGCCGCCACGAACGCCTCGACCGGGCCGTCGCCCTCGCCCCGGATCGAGTGCGCCCGGCCGTCGACCTCGAGTTGCGCCTGGATCGTCGTCGAACCACCGTCGTCGCCGGTGCGCGTGTGCAGTTCGTGGCTGCGGAGCCGGAATCGAGGGTCGGCGGGGATGTACTCGGCCTGGAACGCGTCCCACATCACACCCGGGCTGATCTCGGTGCCCGAGTCCTCGGTGATGTGCTGGATCGTCGTGGAGAACTCGATCTGGAGGCGCCGTGGCAGGTCGAAGCCGTGCTCGGCCTTCATCACGTAGGCGACACCACCCTTGCCCGACTGACTGTTGACCCGGATGACCGCCTCGTACGACCGCCCGACGTGGGCCGGGTCGATCGGCAGGTACGGCACGCCCCACTCGGCGTACTCGCCCGAGTCGTCGCGCTTGGCGTCGAGGGCCTCGAAGCCCTTCTTGATCGCGTCCTGGTGGCTGCCGGAGAACGCCGTGTACACGAGGTCGCCGGCATAGGGGTGGCGTGGATGCACCGGCAGGCGGTTGCAGTACTCGGCGGTGCGGCGCAGCTTGTCGATGTCGGAGATGTCGAGCTGCGGGTCGACGCCGTTCATGAACAGGTTCATCGCCAGCGTGACGATGTCGACGTTGCCGGTGCGCTCGCCGTTGCCGAACAGCGTGCCCTCCACCCGGTCGGCGCCGGCCATCACCCCGAACTCGGCGGCGGCCACGGCGCACCCACGGTCGTTGTGGGGGTGCAGCGAGATGATCACCGAGTCGCGCTGCTTGATCGTGCGGCCGAACCATTCGATGACGTCGCCGTACACGTTCGGCGTGTAGCACTCGACCGTGGCCGGCAGGTTGAGCACGATCGGGTTGTCCGGCGTCGGCTCGATCACGTCCATCACCGCCTCGCACACCTCGATCGCGAACTCGGGCTCGGTGAGCGTGAAGCTCTCGGGCGAGTACTCGTAGCGGATCCGGGTGTCGCCGGCCGCCTGTTCGAGCTTGCGGCACAGCTTGGCGCCGTTGACGGCGACGTCGACGATGCCGGCCTTGTCGAGACCGAACACGACCTCTCGCTGCAGCGGATTGGTCGAGTTGTAGAAGTGCACGATGGCCCGGGGCGCACCCTCGATGCACTCGTAGGTGCGCTCGATCAGCTCCTGGCGGCACTGGACCAGCACCTGGATCGTGACGTCGTCGGGGATGCGATCCTCCTCGATCAGCTGGCGCACGAAGTCGAAGTCGGGCTGGCTGGCGGACGGGAAGCCGACCTCGATCTCCTTGAACCCCATGGCCACGAGCTCTTCGAACATGCGCAGCTTGCGGGTGGGGTCCATCGGGTCGATGAGCGCCTGATTGCCGTCGCGCAGGTCGACCGAGCACCACAGCGGTGCGGTGTCGATGGTGACGTTCGGCCACGTGCGGTCGGTGAGCACGACCGGCACGAACGGTGCGTACTTCTCGAAGGGCATCGGTGTCGGGGTGACGTTCTGGGGAGGCATTCGATTCTCCTGTACGGGGCGACGATGGGGAACGGGTCGGAAAAAGCAAGAACCCCCCGGCCGGAGGGCGGGGGGTTCGGGCGAACGCGAGTATGTGGCGCTCGCCCTACACAAGCAGAAGGAGGCCGTGGCGCAACATCGCCGGAAACGCTAGCACGGATCGAGGCATCTCGCGCTGGTCGCGACCTCGCCGATACGCTGCAGCACAACATGACTGACTCAACAACGCGACGCGGAGCGCCCCGTCGCCGGCGATCACGCCCTTCCGACCAGCCGTACGACGGTGGTCACGTCAACACCTCCAACCTCACGTCGTTCAACGTGCTGCCCCCGGTCGAGGCGCCGACGGGGTTCTTCGAGCTCGGCGTGCCCGCCCGCATCGACGACGGACTCGCCGCCTGCGGGTTCGCCCAGCCGTTCGCGATCCAGACCGAAGCGATTCCCGTCGCCGTCACCGGCAAGGACGTCTGCGGACGTGCCAAGACCGGCTCGGGCAAGACCCTGGCGTTCGGCGTGCCGATGCTCGCCCGCATCACCGACAAGGCCGAACCCTCCCGTCCGCTCGGGCTCGTGCTCGTGCCGACCCGCGAACTCGCCGTGCAGGTGGCCGAGGTGCTCGAACCCGTCGCCCACCATGCCGGCATGCGAGTGCTGCCGGTCTACGGCGGCGCCTCTCGTCATCACCAGGTCGACGAACTGGCCAAGGGTGTCGAGATCGTCATCGCCACGCCGCTGCGGTTGATCGACCTGATCAAGTCGAACGAGGTGTCACTCGACGACATGCAGATCGTCACCCTCGACGAGGCCGACCGGATGGCCGACGACGGCTTCACCCCGCAGGTCGAGTGGATCCTGCGTCACTGCGGTAGCCGCAACCAGACGATGCTGTTCTCCGCCACGCTCGACGGTGACGTCGCTCACCTGATCCGGCACTACCAGACCGATCCGGTCACCGTGGCCATCGACGAGTCGACCGACACCGTCGGCACGATGCACCACCTGTTCCTCGCCGTGCACCACATGGACAAGGACAAGGTCATCGGATCGATCTCCAAGTCGATCCCGAAGGTGCTCGTCTTCTGTCAGACCAAACGGAACTGTGACCGGGTCGCACGCAACCTCGACGAGCTCGGCGTCGATGCCGGCCCGCTCCACGGCGACATGCAGCAGAGCGCACGCGAGCGGATCCTGCGCAAGTTCGCCGAGGGCAAGCTCTCGGTGCTCGTCGCCACCGACGTCGCCGCCCGCGGCATCGACATCGACGACATCGGTGCCGTGATCCACTACGAACCGGCCAAGGACGTCAAGGACTACCTGCACCGCTCCGGTCGCACCGCCCGTGCCGGCCGGGACGGCTGGGCCGTCACGCTGGTCGAGTACAACCAGCACACCCAGATGCGGATCCTGCAGCGCGGGATGCGCCTGCCGACCGAGAAGCCGATCGAGGTCTTCTCCAACGATCAGCGTCTGCTGCGTCTCGCCGAGTTCGAAGCCGATTGATCCCGGGGGCCCCATCGCCCATCGCCCCGGGCGGCCTCGCTAGCGTCTGCGGCAGCACGAGTCCGCACCGGTCGATCAGGAGGAGCGCCACATGATGATCACGCCCGACTCGAGGGGGCTCGGCGAGCGCAGGGTGATCTTGTGGATCGCCCGGCTGGTCGGCTACTTCGTCTACTTCTACCTGATCGTCGTCGAGATCATCCTGCTGATCGGCTTCTTCCTGCTGCTGTTCGGTGCCAATCCGACCGCCGGGTTCACCGAGTGGGCCTACCGCAACCTCGACCGGGTGATGGATCCGTTCCGGGGCATCTTCTCGCCGATCGAGCTCGGCACGACCGGCAACGACGTCGAGGCGACCTTCGACACCTCGGTGCTGTTCGCGATGATCATCTACGGCATCCTGGCGCTCGTCCTCGGGGCGTTGATCAGCTGGTTGTCGGAACGGCTCCAACGGATCCAGGACGTCGAGGAGTACAACCGCAAGCTGGCCGATCTCGCCGCCCAGCAGGCAGAGATCGAGGAGCGTCGCGCCGCCGCTGCTCGGGCAGCCGCGCAGCAGGTGACCGCCGAACAGGGGGCGTCGCCCCAGAGCGGAACTGCTCCGCTGCCACCCAGCGATCCGACGCCGCCTCCGCCTCCTGCACGCCCGACGTGACGGGCGGCGCCGAGACGCGAGCGGCTCACGCGGGGGTGGCGACGAAGACGGGAATGACCCGGTCGGTGCGCTCGGCGTACTCGGCGTAGGGCGCGAACACCGCGACCGCGCGGTCCCACCACTGTTGGCGTTCCTCGCCCTCGGCGATGTGGGTGGTGTAGTCGCGGGGCTCGGGTCCGTCCTGGATCATCACCAGCGGTTCGGCGACCAGGTTGTGGTACCAGGCGGGGTTGTCCGGCGCTCCGCCCATCGACGCGATGAGGGCGTACTCGCCGTCGTGTTCCACCCGCATGAGTGCGAACTTGCGGAGCTTGCCGCTCGACGCACCACGGCTGGTGACGATGATCACGGGGATCCCGGTCTCTCGCAGGGTGTTCGCCTCGCGGCCGGCGGTCGCTTCGTAGGTGTCGACCTGTTCGCGGACCCAGTCCGACGTGCTCGGTTCGTACTCTCCGGTCAGTGGCATGACGGCGACACTACGACGGCGACGCTGCAACTGCGACGCGGTCGGGCGCTCACGGCGGAGTCACCACAGGGTGTCGATGTCGCCGACGTCGCGCTCGGGTCCGAAGCGTTCGTGGGCCGACCAGTAGCGGCCCAGTCGCTCGACGAACGCCGACTTCGACTCGGCGAACAATCGGGCGCCGAGCACGAGTGAGCGTTCCTCGAGGACCGACCGGTACCCGCCGAGCAGCCGTTCGACCGGTGCGAGGTCACACAGATCGTCGCCGAGTCTCGGAAGGGTCTCGGCGAGCACCGCCATGTCGTGGGCGTCGCCGAGCGCGTCGGCCAGTGCATGGAACGCGTCGGCGAGTGGATCGAGCACCGTCGGAGCGACGTCACCCGTCAGGCGGAGGTGGTACCACGAGTACTTCACCCGCTTGCGCCACTCGTGGAGGTTGTCGCCGGTCGGCGCCTCGGCGCTGGTCCGGAATGCCGAACGTCCCCGCTTGTAGGTCTTCTCGATGCCGTCGGCGAGAGCGTCCCATCCCTGGTCGTCGAGGTCCCAACGCTGGGACTCGGCACGAGCGGCGAGGAGCAGGTCGCGGGCGCGCTCCACGCGTGGGTGATCCGCCGCCAACTCCGATGCCGCGCCGCGATGCCGCTCGGTCAACACCTGGTCGACCGTCCGGGATGCCACCGCGATGTCGTCGTCGCCGGAGAGGTCGATGTCGGACGCTTCCACCGCGATCCGGAACGTCTCCATCAGCGCCGTGGCGTCGCGCAGGTCCGACAGCTCCCGGGCAGCGTCGCGGACGGTGTCGTTGGCGACCCGGTAGACGTCCTCGCCCAGTGCCGGCCGGACGGCGCGTACGAGACCGCGGACCTTCTTGCATCGCTTGCGGGCGTCGTGGACCGCCTCGGTCGGATCGTCGGCGATCGCATCGGTCAGATCGTCGATCGCGTCGTCGAGCTGCTCGCCGGCGACCCGACGGACGGCTTCGGTGATCGATTCACCGGTGACGAGTGTGTAGCTCATGGCGTCGCCGCCCGGCCGCAGGACATGACCGAGTGCTACCCGGCTCTCGCCGCGCCGACACGTGGAACCGCCCGTTCGATTTCAGGGGTCAGACCCCTGCTGCAATCAGGCGAGCCAGGCGGGGCGGTTGGCCTCGTAGGTGTCGATGGCGTCGGCGTGGGTGAGCGTGATGCCGACGTCGTCGAGGCCGTTGAGGAACCGGTGCTGGGTCTGCGGGTCCATCGGGAACGGCTCGTCGATGCCGGCAGCGGGCACTTCGACGCGCAACCGCTCCATGTCGACCACGATCTCGGTGTCGGCGTCGGACTCGATCGCCGCCCAGATCGCCTCGACCGTCGCCTCGGGGACCACGACCGGCACGAGGCCGTTCTTGGTGCAGTTGTTGCGGAAGATGTCGGAGAAGCTCGGTGCGATCACGGCGTCGAAGCCGTACTGCTGGATCGCCCAGACGGCGTGCTCGCGTGATGATCCGACGCCGAACGCCGGCCCGGCGACGAGGATGTTGGCCTGCGCGTACCGCTCGTCGTTGAGGACGAAGTCGCGGTCGTCGCGCCACGTGGAGAACAGGCCCTTGTCGAAGCCGGTTCGCTCGACGCGCTTGAGCCAGTCGGCGGGGATGATCTGGTCGGTGTCGACGTCCGAGCGCTTGAGCGGCACGCCGGTGCCGGTGATCACCTGCACGGCCTTCACGACGGCGCTCCTTCCAGATCTGCGGGCGTACAGAAGGTGCCCTTGACCGCGGTGGCCGCGGCAACGCCGGGTGAGACGAGATGGGTGCGGCCGCCACGTCCCTGGCGGCCCTCGAAGTTGCGGTTGCTGGTGCTGGCTGCTCGTTCGCCGGGAGTGAGCTTGTCGGGGTTCATCGCGAGGCACATCGAGCAGCCGGGCTCGCGCCAGTCGGCGCCGGCGGCGATGAACACCTGATCGAGGCCCTCGGCGACCGCTTGGGCCTTCACGGCGTGGCTTCCGGGCACGACCATCACCCGCGGCACGGTGACGGTGCGACCCTCCATCACGGCGGCAGCGGCGCGGAGATCCTCGATGCGGCTGTTGGTGCACGATCCGATGAACACGGTGTCGACGGCGACGTCGCGCATCGGCGTGCCGGGCTCGAGGCCCATGTACTCCAGCGCCCGGGCCACGGTCTCCTTCGTGGTCGGGTTGTCGTAATCGTCGGGGGAGGGGATCACCGAGTCGATCGGGGCCACCTGCCCCGGGTTCGTGCCCCACGTGACGTGGGGGCGGATCGCCGAGGCGTCGAGCACGACCTCCTTGTCCCACGCGGCGTCGTCGTCGGAGTGCAGGGTCTGCCAGTCGGCGACGGCCGCGTCCCAGTCGGCCCCGCTCGGAGCGTTCGCCCGGCCCTGCAGGTACTCGAACGTGGTCTCGTCGGGGGCGATCATCCCCGCTTTGGCGCCTGCCTCGATCGACATGTTGCACACCGTCATGCGCCCTTCCATCGACAGCGCCCGGATCGCCGAGCCGCGGTACTCGATCACGTGGCCGATGCCGCCGCCGGTGCCGATCTCGCCGAGGATCGCGAGGATCACGTCCTTGGCGGTGACGCCGGGCTGCAGGTCGCCTTCGACCGTGACCGACATCCACTTCGGGCGCTGCTGGGGGAGTGTCTGGGTGGCGAGGACGTGTTCGACCTCGCTCGTGCCGATCCCGAACGCCAGCGCGCCGAATGCGCCGTGCGTGGCGGTGTGCGAGTCGCCGCACACGATGGTCGTGCCGGGCAGCGTGCGACCCTGCTCGGGGCCGATCACGTGGACGATGCCCTGGTTGGGGTCGCCCATCGGGAAGTTCGTGATGCCGAACTCGGCGGTGTTCGCCCGCAGGGTGTCGATCTGCTTCGCGGAGATCGGATCGGCGATCGGTTGGTCGATGTTCTCGGTGGGAACGTTGTGGTCCTCGGTTGCGAGCGTCAGCTCGGGACGGCGGACGGTCCGGCCGGTGAGGCGCAACCCGTCGAACGCCTGCGGGCTGGTCACCTCGTGGACGAGGTGCAGGT
Source organism: Ilumatobacteraceae bacterium (assembly GCA_041685755.1). Lineage (GTDB taxonomy): Bacteria > Actinomycetota > Acidimicrobiia > Acidimicrobiales > Ilumatobacteraceae > Sva-07. The sequence goes on along the minus strand of JAWLFC010000031.1, from coordinate 7,255 downwards.
CGATGTACAGCAGATCGGGTTCATCGGGTGCCGCGTGTACCAGGTGGCGCTCCCACACCTTCTCCGGCAGTGTCTTGCCCATCGTCACAGCTCCTTGCGGTGTCCCAATATATGGGATATGGTTCTTGCGATATGGACATCGTAACGGGCGTCGGCGTCCTCGACAAGGCGATGGCCGTGCTGCACGCGGTCGCGGAGTCGCCGTGCACGCTCGCCGAGCTCCAGGAGTCCACCGCGCTGCCCCGTGCGACCGCCCACCGGCTGGCGGCGGCGCTGGAGGTGCACGGGCTGCTGCGGCGTGACGACCTCGGCCGTTACGAACTCGGTCTCGCCCTGGTGTCGCTCGGTCACGTCGCTGCCGAGCGCTTCCCGCTCGTCGATGCCGGTCGCGTCGTGTTGGACCGACTGCGCGACGAATCGGGCGAGAGCGTGCAACTGTTCGTACGCGAGGGTGGGCAGCGGCGTTGCGTCGTGTCGCTCGAGTCGCCGCACGGGCTGCGGTGGATCGTCCCGCAGGGCTCGGTGCTGCCCCTCGACGTCGGCTCCGCCGGGCGGGTGCTGTCCGGCGAGGTGTCCAGGTTCGGCTGGGTGCAGAGCGTCGGCGAACGCGAGGCCGGCGTCGCGTCGGTCAGCGCTCCCGTGGCGGCGGCGGACGGTGGGGTGCTCGCTGCAGTCTCGGTCAGCGGGCCGATCGAACGCCTGACGCGTCAGCCCGGCAAGCGTTTCGGTGCTGCCGTCGTCGCCGCCGCCGACGAGATCGCCGCCGCACTGCGGAGATCGTGATCGCCCTCCGCCACGTGGTGACTATCGACGTGGGAACGTCGCCCGCCACCGTTCGGCCAGCGGCTCGTCGGGAGCGCCCCACGACCAGACGTAGACGAACTCCTCGTCGAGCAGGATCTCGATCTGCAGCTCCAGGCCGTCGGTTCCCCGTCCGTTGCTGAAAGTGGACTCGCCCACCTGCACGAGCCGACCCATCCCCTGCAGCTCGGCGCAGAGCACGTACAGGGTCGCCTCGCCCGACCACATGTCGAATGCGAGCACCGTGTGCTCCGAGTGCAGTTCGGTTCCGTCGCCCGAGGTCGCGACGTAGTCGATCGCGGCGCCCATCCCGTCGAGGAGCGGTGTGATGTCGATCGTCGCCGTGAACGGTCCGCTCTCGGCGCTGTCGCCGGAGCCGACGTAGCGACCGGATGCGTTCACGACCCGCTCGATGATCGTCTCCATGCAGGCACCGTAGATCGTGTTTCGGTGCGGCCGGCGGCGCGCGCTCGGCCGTCGGAGGCAATCGACGGCTACGCCCCGAACACGGGCCGGTCGTACACCATCGCCGCGAACTCGTTGCCCTCGGTGTCGAGGAACGAGACGTGACGGCCGACGGTCGGGATCTCCATCTCGTCGTGGAGCACGGAGCCACCGCTGGCGAGCACACGATCGCCTACGAGGGCGAGGTCGTCGACAGCGACGGTGCAGGTGAAGCCACGCATCCCGGTTCCCGACAACGGTTCGGCGCGTTCGTGCAGCGCCCCGTGGATGCCCGGGTGCTCGGCGGTCCCGGTCTCGACGTTGTAGAAGCCCGGAGGCCCCCACGCCTCGAACCGCCACGCTCGCCGCAGGCGGCGCCGTCCGCCCTACGCTGGAAGGGTGACCGACACGGCCGTCAACGTCGAGGTGTTGCCGAGCGACTGGCAGGAACAGGTGCTCGCGCTCGCGAAGGAGCGCGACGCCGTCATCCTCGCCCACAACTACCAGGTCCCCGAGATCCAGGACATCGCCCACCACGTCGGCGACTCGCTCGGGCTGTCGCGTGTGGCCGCCCAGGTCGAGGCATCGACGATCGTCTTCTGCGGCGTCCACTTCATGGCCGAGTCGGCCAAGATCCTCGCCTACGACAAGACGGTCCTCATCCCCGACGCCGCCGCCGGCTGCAGCCTCGCCGAGTCGATCAACGGCGAACAGCTCCGCGCCTGGAAGGCCGAGCATCCCGGTGCCGTGGTCGTCAGCTACGTCAACACCACCGCCGAGGTGAAGGCCGAGACCGACATCTGCTGCACCTCGTCGAACGCCGTCGAGGTCGTCGAATCGATCCCGCGCGACACCGAGATCCTGTTCGGCCCCGACCAGTTCCTCGGCGCCCACGTCCAGCGGATGACCGGGCGCGACAACATGCACATCTGGATGGGCGAGTGCCACGTGCACGCCGGCATCAACGGCGCCGACCTCAAGGAACAGGTCGCCGCCGAGCCCGACGCCGAGCTGTTCGTCCACCCCGAGTGCGGGTGCGCCACGAGCGCGATGTACCTCGTCGGCGCCGGGGTCGTCCCCGACACCAGCACGAAGATCCTCTCGACCGGCGGCATGGTCGACGCCGCCCGCGAGACCACGGCGGCCAAGGTGCTCGTCGCCACCGAGACCGGCATGATCCACCAACTCGAGAAGGTCAACCCGACCACCGACTTCATCCCGGTCAACCGGGCCGCGGTGTGCAAGTACATGAAGATGATCACGCCGGCGAAACTCCTGCGGTCGCTGCGTGACGGCGTCGACGAGGTGTTCGTCGACCCCGACATCGCCGACCGTGCCCGGGCGTCGGTCGAGCGGATGATCGCCATCGGCACGCCGTCGGCCACCGGCGAGTGAGCGAGCACCCCCTCGTGCCCCACTCCTGCGCGTCGGGGTCGGGTCCGGACGGGCAGGAGCGGGTGTCGGGCGGATCCGGATGAGTCTCCCGCAGCGGTTGGCGGCGCCGGCGGCGACGTGGGAGCGCGACGTCGACGTCGTCGTGCTCGGATCGGGAGCGGGCGGGCTGTCGGCGGCACTGGCCGTGCGGCCGGTGCGCAGCGTGCTCGTCGTCACCAAGGACATCTTGTCGGCCGGCTCGACGCAGTGGGCCCAGGGTGGCCTCGCCGGCGTGCTCGACCCGACCGACACGATCGAACACCACGTCCGCGACACGCTCGCCGCCGGGGCCGGACTGTGCGACGAGGCAGTCGTGCGCCAGCTGGTCGAGGAGGCCCCCACGTCGATCCGCTACCTGATGCGTCTCGGCGCCGCCTTCGACCCCGAGCAGGGCGGCACCGACATCGCGCTCACCCGCGAGGGCGGCCACAGCCACAACCGCATCGTCCACTCCGGCGGCGACCGCTCCGGCGCCGAGGTCCAGCGCACGCTCGACGAGTCGGCGATCGGTGCCGGCGTCGAGGTGATGGGCCACGCCTTCGCCCTCGACCTCGTGCTCGGCACCGCCGCCGACGGCGAACGCCAGGTCGTCGGAGTGCGCATCGGCCGCACCGACGAACACGGTGTGCTCGTCTCGGTCGGCATCGTCACCGCTCGCGCCGTGGTGATCGCCTCCGGGGGCTACGGGCAGGTGTTCGCCTCGACGTCGAACCCTCCCGCCGTGACCGGCGACGGCGTGGCGATGGCGTTGCGCGCCGGACTGCCGGTGACCGACGTCGAATTCATCCAGTTCCACCCGACGGTGATGTGGCGAGGTCCCGACGCCCGCGGCCAACAGGCGCTGGTGTCCGAAGCGGTTCGCGGCGAGGGGGCGATCCTCTACGACGGTGCCGGTCAGCGGGTGATGGCGGGCGTGCACCCGCTCGAGGATCTCGCCCCGCGAGACGTCGTCGCGGCAGCGATCAGCGAGCGGATGGCCGAGGCGCCCGGCGGCATCGACGACCACGTCTTCCTCGATGCCACCCATCTGGGAACGCGCTTCCACGACCGGTTCCCGTCGATCACCGCCGCCTGTCGTGAGATCGGGCTCGATCCCGCCGTCGACCGGATCCCGGTCGCGCCGGCGGCGCACTACGCCTGCGGCGGCATCCGCGCCGGTCTCGACGGTCGCACCTCGCTGCGGGGCCTGTACGCCGTCGGCGAGGTGTCGGCGACCGGGGTGCACGGCGCCAACCGTCTGGCGTCGAACAGCCTCACCGAATCGGTCGTCGCCGGGACCTGGGTGGGGCGCGACCTCGCCTGGGAGCTGCCCGACCGGGTGCCGATCGACGTCGACGTCGACGACCCGCTCGCCCATCCGCTGCTCGACCCCGCCCGGCTGCGCGAGGTGCGCGCCGTGATGTCGCGTCACGTCGGGGTCGTGCGCGACGCGCTGTCGCTGGCCTCGGCCGGTGGAGCGCTGGGTTCGATCGCCCGGGCGATGACGTCGGGCCGGGAGATCGGCGAGGTCGCAGACCAGCGCGTCGAGCCGTCGCGGCGGTCGTGGGAGAGCACCAACATCCTCACCGTCGCCTCGGCCGTCGTCGCCGCCGCCCAGGCGCGGACCGAGAGCCGGGGCTGCCATCGCCGATCCGACTTCCCCGAGCCGAGCCCACAGTGGGTGCGCCATCTCGACGTGACGCTCGACGCCGCCGGTTCGCTCGACGTGCGCGCCCACTGAGCGCTGCCTACGCTGCAGCGATGGCTGCGCCACCGATCACCTGTGACGTCTGCGGGTTCGACGCCGCCCGGTGGACGCCCACCGATCTCGAGCGGACGCTCGCCCATGCTGGCGACCTCGTCGGTTTCGTGACCGACGGGTGGGCGGACGCGCCCGAGGTCGCCATCGACCCGACCGGCGAGCCGGCGGCGGCGACGCATGCGCTGATGCATCGCCTCGACGGGCTCGCCGCCGAACGACGACTCGCCGACCCCGTCGAGCCCATGGCCGGCACCGTCGCCGGCATCCATGCCTCCGACGGTGGCGTCCCGAAGCGGCCGATCCCGTCGGCGACCGTCGACGCGTCCGGCATCGTCGGCGACCGCCAGGAGACCCGGCGCCACCACGGCCGACCCTGGCAGGCGCTGTGTCTCTACAGCGCCGAGGTGATCGACGCCCTGGCCGCGGAAGGGCATCCGATCGCCCCCGGCGCCATCGGCGAGAACCTCACGATCGCCGGCGTCGACTGGGCCCGTCTTCGCGGCGGTCTGACGGTCGAGATCGGCGACGTGCGCCTGCGTCTCAGCAGCCCGGCGGCGCCGTGCCTCAAGATCGGCGACAGCTTCACCGGCCGGGCCTTCGACCGCGTCGACCACGTCGCCCACCCCGGGTGGGCCCGCTGGTACGCCTCCGTTCTCGGCGGCGGCGTCATCTCTGCGGGCGACCCCGTCACCGTCCGCGCCTGATTGCAGCGGGGGTCAGCTTGGGGCCCTGCTGCAATCGCCGGTTGCGGACGGGGCCACTCGTACACTCGGCCCATGTTCGTGTTCCATCCGCTGTCGGAGCCGACCCGTCGCGACCTGGTCGCCGGCGGCCTCGACCCCGACGCCGTCGCCGGCCTGGTGCGTGCTGCGGTCGCCGAGGACCTGATGGGCGGCCTCGACGTCACCTCGACGGCGACGATCGACGCCGAGCAGCGGGCGACGGCGACCTTCGGTGCCCGCGAACGCGGTGTCGTCGCCGGCCTGCCGGTCGCGGTTGCGGTCATCGAGGCCGTGTGCGGCGACCGCGCCAGCGAGTTCCGCCGGCTCGTCGCCGACGGCACGCTCGTCGACGCCGGCACGAAGCTCGCCGAGGTCACGGCCCCGACCCGGCTGCTGCTCACGGCAGAACGCACCGCGCTGAACCTGCTCTGCCACCTGTCGGGCGTGGCAACGTCGACGCGGCGATGGGTCGACGCGCTCGCGGGCACGAACGCCGTCGTACGCGACACCCGCAAGACCACACCGGGCCTACGAGCGCTCGAGAAGTACGCCGTGCGCTGCGGCGGCGGCGCCAACCACCGCATGGGGCTCTCCGACATGGCGCTCGTGAAGGACAACCATGTCGCGGCCGCGGGTGGGATCACCGCCGCGTTCGAGCGGGTCCGGTCACTGCAGGCGTCGATCCCCGTCGAGATCGAGGTCGACTCGCTCGACGGGCTCCGCGAAGCGATCACCGCGGGCGCCGACGAGGTGCTGATCGACAACTTCACACCCGAGCAGATGCGTGAGGCCGTGGCCGTGCGGGACCAGCTGAACTCGACGGTGCGGCTCGAGGCCAGCGGTGGACTCACCCTCGACTCGGCCCGGGCCGTCGCCGCGACCGGCGTCGACTACATCGCCGTCGGCGAACTCACCCATTCCGCCCGCGTGCTCGACATCGGGCTCGACCTCCGATCCGTCTGAGCAGCGACGCGGGTCACGACCGCCGCGTCACCGTCAGGTCTCGGGCGTGCCGAAGGCGCCGAGCAGGTCGACGACCACGATCATGTCGGTCTCGGCCGGCAGACCCAGCTGGGGGTTGCCGTCGGGCCCGAAGGCATCGGCAGGCGGGATGACGATGGCGCGGCGCCCGCCGACAGCCATCCCCGGCAGGCCCTTCACGAACCCGGGGAACCCACCGGCCGTCGCCGTCCCGATCGAGACGGGTTCGCCGCCTTCCCAGCTGCTCTCGAGCGCCACGAGGTTGTCGCCGCGGAACACGACGTAGTTGACCACGGCGGTCTGGCCGGCCTCCAGCTCGGGGCCGTCGCCCTCGCGGAGGTCGACGAACGTGGTGTCGGTGGCCCCCTCCGACTCGGGCACGCCCGCCTCGGTGGGCGCGTCGGCCGGATCGGGCGGCTGGATCACGGCGCGCACCTCGATGAGGAACGTGAGGGCCTCGTTCTCACCGATGATGTCACCGTTGGCGTCGGGTCCGTAGGCGAGGTCGCTCGGGATGTCGATCTGCACGGTCGAGCCCGCCTGCACGCCGGTGAGCCCCTGATCCCAGCCGTCGATCACGCTGCCGGTGCCGAGGACCAGGTCGAACGGCTGGAACCGGTCGTAGCTGTTGTCGAACTCGACGCCGTCGCGGGACCGCACACCGACGTAGTCGACGATGACCGTGTCGCCCGACGCCGCTTCGGGGCCGCTGCCCTCTTCGAGCACCGTGACCTCGAGTTCGGTGGGGATCTCGTCGGGGATGTCGACGCTCGGCTTGTCGGGATTGGTCGGCGGCGCGGCCGGGTCGGCGCCGTCGGGAGCATCGGTCGTCGCCGTCTCGGCCGACGTCGCCTCGGTCGTGGTGTCGCTGGCGGTGTCGCTGGTGGTGTCGCTGGCGGTGTCGCTGGTGGTGTCGTCGTCGCTGCTGCTGCAGGCGGCGGCGAGCAGCGTGGCAGCGAGCAGGAGGGGGAGGGTCCGGCGCATCGGCCCGACGCTACTGGCGAACCGGGCGCTGTCGACGTCAGGCGGCGCCGACGTCGGTCACGGGGCGGGGGTGTCGCGCGAGCCACTCGGCTTCGAGGTGACCCAACGGCGTCGGCGGGGCCCCGTCGACGCACGGCCCCCCCTCCGC
>JAWLFC010000123.1:0-7580 GCA_041685755.1 Ilumatobacteraceae bacterium | reverse complement strand
GCGTCGGTGACTGCTCCGAGCGCGCCGGTCGCGGAACCCGTTTCGGACGAGCCGGTGGTCGTCGACACCTTCGACTCCGACCTCGATCTGGACGCGGACACCGAGGAGGACACCCGTGCCGACACCGCGATCACGACCCAGGTCGAGATCGTGGCACCGCCCGAGGACGTCGAGCCCAGCCCGGCCCCTGCCGGCATGGGCGCGTTCGCGCCTCCGACGATGGACATGCGCGCCGAGGTCATGTACGCCCGAGCCGAGGAGGCTGCGGCCGAGCCGGCTGGTTCGAACGCCGAGCCGTCACTGCCCACGCCGAGCGCGGCGTCGATCGTCGTCGACGACGAGCCCGAACGGGAGGACGGGTCGGGCAACGAGCGCACCTCGGCGCTGCGTCGCCTCATCGGCGGCCTGCGTCGCAAGGATCACTGAGCGTCGCCGGTCGCCGGTTGCCGCCGCAGACGGAAGAACGCCCGCAGCAGCTCGGCCGACTCGTCGGCCCGCACGCCCGAGGCCACCTCGACGCGGTGGTTGAGACGTGCGCCGTCGAGCAGTTCGAAGCGGCTGACGACGCCGCCGGCCTTCGGGTCGTCGGCGCCGTAGACGAGCCGTCCGAGCCGGGCGTTCACGAGCGCCCCGGCGCACATCGGGCACGGCTCGAGCGTGACGAACATGGTGCACTCGTCGAGGCGCCACTGGCCGAGCTGGGCGGCGGCGTCGCGCAGGGCGAGCACCTCGGCGTGGGCGACGGGGTCGCCCGAGCGTTCACGTTCGTTGTGGCGGGCGGCGATCACCTCGCCGTCGTGGACGACGATCGCGCCGACCGGGACGTCGTCGTGGTCGAGCGCGGCGCGTGCCTCGTCGAGCGCGAGCCCCATGAACTGCTCGTCGAGCATGGCGGAGGGAGTGGGATTCGAACCCACGGAAGCTCTCACTTCACACGCTTTCCAAGCGTGCCGATTCGGCCGCTCTCGCATCCCTCCTCGGAGCCTGCTGCCGCAACACGGCGTCAGGACCGACCGGTGAGGCTAGCGGGCGTTCGGCCCCGGCCCGCTAGAGTGATGGTGCTTCGCCGTCGAGTGAGGTGACGACCGGGCCCTGTGCAATGGGCGCCCGTGAACCAGGTCAGGACCGGAAGGTAGCAGCCTTCATCGGCATCGTCCGTGTGCCGCAGACCGTCTGGTCGTCACCTCAGTCGGCGGCGTCTGGCGTTACGCCAGGGGTCAGACCCCCGGCGTAACGGCGAGGCGTTCGGCCTCGGTGAGGAGTTCGGGGGCGCCGAGTTCGTCGGCGACGGTGGCGAGTTCGGCGGTCGGGCCCGTCCAGCGCCAGTCGTCGACGGTGCCGACGTCGATGTCGGTCACGACCGTCGCGATCGTGCGGAACAGCAGCGCGTCGTCGAGTTGCGCCTGCAGCGTCGCCGAGAGCTTGGCGGCCCCGCGCAGGCCGGGGACGTCCCACTGTCCGGCGGCGGTGGGGATGTCCTCGATGTGGCCGTAGCGGGCGAGCACCAGCGCCGTACTCTTCGCCCCCCACCCCGGCAGACCGGGGAACCCGTCGGCGGTGTCGCCGACCAGCCCGAGGTAGTCGGCGATCGACTCCGGCCCGATCCCGAACTTCGCCCGCACTCCGTCGGCGTCGATCACCTCGCGCTTGCGGCGGTCGAACTGCACGACCCGGTCGCCGCGCACGCACTGGCCGAGGTCCTTGTCCGGGGTGACGATCAGCACCTGCTCGACGCGCTCGTCGCGATCGGCGACGGCGGCGGCCGCGGCCAGTGCGTCGTCGGCCTCGTACTCGACCATCGGCCACACCGTGAACCCGGCGGCGGCGAGCGCCCGCTCCATCACCGGGATCTGGTCGAGGATCGCCGGATCCATGCCCTCGGAGGTCTTGTAGCCGGCCCACAGGTCGTTGCGGAAGCTCTCGATCGTGTGGTCGGACGCGACACCGACGTGGGTGGCGCCGTCGGCGATCAGCGCCAGTGTCGAGGCCACCACGCCGGCTGCGGCGGCGAACGGGCCGCTGTCGGTGTGCCGCGACGCCGAGCCGAAGTGCTGGCGGAACAGCTCGTAGGTCCCGTCGACGAGGTGCACGCGCATGGCGCGACGTTACGTCGCCAGCGTGTTCGGCCCCGCCCCGCAGCGAAGTTCGCCCGTGCGTCGCGGCGATGTCCGGCCTCGGCTCGGGTTGTGTCAACTCCGTCTCAGTGGAGTCTCAAGATCGGCGAACGCGCTGCCGATACAGAACCTGCGAACGAAGACCCGCCCGCCGCCAGGCGCGCCGACACAGCGAGGACGACACCATGACCGACCAACTCGACGCACTCCGCAACAACGTCGTCGCGGCCGTGCAGGAGGAGTTGAACCGGTACAACCAGGTGGTCTCGGCCGAGATCCAACGGTTGCGGACCGAGGTGGCCGCCGAGCGCACTGCGCGGGCCCGCACCGAGGAACAGCTGGCGGCCCTCGCGAGCGCCGCCCAGCGCCGGCAGGAGGAGACCGACGAGCGCATCAGCCGGATCGCCGACGAGACGAACAAGGGCCTCGTCGCCGCTGTCCAGTCGGCCGCCGTTCCGATCGTCAAGCAGCTCGAACACCGCCAGGACGGCCTCGAGACGTCGCTGTCCGCCCTCGACCGCACGGTGCGCAAGTTCGACGACCAGGCCGGCAAGATCGTGGCCCACATCAACGCCGTCACCGAGGCCACCGACGCCCGCATCGACGAGGTCACCGATCACGTGTCGGGCCAACTCGACGGTCGACTCGCCGGGCTCTCGGCCCGCCTCGACGAGGTGTCGGCCCAGGCGGCCCGACAGCAGGCCGAGGTGTCCAACGTGGTGGGCCAGCGCGTCGACCAGGCCGAGGCGCGCATCAACGAGCGCTTGCTGACGACCGAGGCACGCATCAACGAAGAGGTCGGTCAGCGCATCGCCGACATCGACGCCTACGTCGGCCGCGTCAGCGTCGGCCTCGACGAAGCGGTGACGATGCTGAGCGACCGCATCGCCGGGACCGACTCGCGCTTCGGCGAGATCAACGCGTCGCTCGACGCGTTCGCCGGCCGTCTCGACGCCGTCGACGTCGACGCTCTCGACGACCTGAAGGACCGCTTCGGCGGGGTCGCCGGCGAGGTCGAGCTGATCCGCATCGAGACCGAACGGTTCCAGGAGTCGATGGGCTCGTCGATGGACAAGGCCGTGGGCCGCATCGTCGAACTCGAGACCCAGCTGCAGGAGCAGCATCTCGACGTCGAGACCGCCGTGCAGCTCGAACGCCTCGAAGAGGTCGAGCGCGCCCTGATCGCCCTCGATCCCTCCCAGTTCGTCCGTCGCAGCGACGTCGAGAACGGCGCCGCCGCCGAGAACGGCGCCGCCGCGCCGAGCGACGCATCTGCAGCTGATCCGGTGCCGGCCCAGAGCTCCGCCGATTCCGACGAGGCCGTCGCTCCGGCGTCGGCCCCCTTCTCCGCCCCCACCCCGTTCAGCCCCCCTGTGAACGCGCAGCCCTGAGCCGAAAGAGACGCTGATGGCCCTCCGCAAACCCAAGTCCGACGACCTCGCCGCCCCCACGGGTGGTGGCACCGCGACGGCCCTCGCCGAGCCGCCGACATCGGCGGCCTCGGCGCCGACGGGCGCGTCCGCCGACGAGTGCGCAGCCGTCGGCCAGGCGCTCGTCCAGGGCGGCCATCTCTCCGCCGAGGCCCTCGCCTCCACGCTCGCCGACGCCAACGGCGACCTGCTCACGTTCGGCGGCAGGCTGCTGAACCACCACGGCCTCGACCGCAAGCAGTACGCGGCGGCGGTGTCGGCCGTGTGTCAGGTGCCCGTCGCCGACGCGTCGAGCGTGCAGCTCGACGAGGAGATCGTCACCCGTTTCCCCGAGGACGTCGCTCGCGCCCACAAGGTGATGCCGATGTACGACGAGGGCGGCATGATCGTGCTGTTCGCCGTCGACCCGTCGCCGTGGCGCCGCCAGCAGGTCGAGTCGGCAACCGGCCAGCGCTTCGTGTGGCAGGCCTCCGACGACAAGACCGTCACGTCGTTCATCGAGCAGATGTACCGATCGAGCGCCGACGTCGACCAGATCGTCTCCACGTTCGCCGCCGAGGACGACCAGCGCCAGGTCGCCGAGACGATCGCCGAGGTCAACCTCGACGACCAGGCACCGGTGGTGCAGCTCGTGGCCAAGATCGTCGGCCAGGCGCTGCGCGACCGTAGCTCGGACATCCACATCGAACCGCTCGACGACCGCCTCCGGGTCCGGTTCCGCGTCGACGGGCACCTGATCGAGTCGTTCTCGCTGCCGCTGACGGCGCACAACGCCCTCATCAGCCGGCTGAAGATCATGTCGGAGATGAACATCGTCGAGAAGCGGGCCCCGCAGGACGGCCAGTTCTCGACGAAGGTCGACGGCAAGGAGATCGACGTCCGCGTGTCGTCGGTCGCCACCGTGTTCGGCGAGAAGATCGTCATGCGAATCCTCGACAAGTCGAAGTCGATGGTCAGCCTCGGCCAGCTCGGCATGCCGGCGGAGACCTACAAGACCTACTCCAAGCTCGTCCACGCCCCGTTCGGCATGGTGATCTGCGCCGGCCCGACGGGCGCCGGCAAGACGACGACGCTGTACGCGACGTTGCTCGAGATCAACTCGACCGGCAAGAACGTGACCACGGTCGAGGACCCGGTCGAGTACGTGTTCCCCGGCATCAACCAGGTGCAGACGAACGCCAAGGCCGGCCTCACGTTCGCCACCGGCCTGAAGGCCCTCCTGCGCCAGGACCCCGACACGATCCTCGTCGGTGAGATCCGCGACGTCGACACCGCCCGCATCGCCATCCAGTCGGCGCTGACCGGTCACTTCGTGCTGTCGTCGCTGCACGGCACCGACGCCGTCGCCGCCCTGCACCGCCTGCTCGACATGGGCATCGAGGCGTTCCTCGTGGCCTCGGCGATCGTCGGCGTCGTCTCGCAGCGTCTGCTGCGCAAGACCTGCGACAACTGCAGGGAGCCGTACACGCCCGGCGCCGAGGAGCTGGCGGTGTTCCGCCAGCACTCGGGCGGCAGCGACAAGACGGTCTTCTACCAGGGCAAGGGCTGCAGCTACTGCTCGGGGACCGGCTACCGCGACCGGATCGGCGTGTACGAGCTGCTGCGCATCACCCCCGAGATCCGTCGTCTGATCGTCGGCTGGGCGACCACCGAGGAGCTGCGTCGTCTGGCAGTTGCTCAAGGAATGCGCACGATGCTCCGAGAAGCAATGCAGATGGTCGAAGACGACGTCACGACCATCCCCGAAGTCGTCCGAACCCTCTTCGCCCACTGATGAACCCGAACTGACACCAGAGACACGGAGCCGCAGATGCCCAAGTTCGCCTACGCCGCCATCGACACCACCGGCGCCCCTGTCGAGGGGGTGACCAAGGCCGACACCATCGGTGCGGCGCGCACCATCCTGGTCGAGCAGAACCTGTTCCCGACCAAGATCGAGGAACGCCGGGGGATGCTCGACTTCGAGCTCACCAAGGAGAAGGTGAAGAAGAAGGAGCTGATGCACTTCACGCGTCAGCTCGCCGTGTTCGTCAAGGCCGGCATCCCGATCACCGACGCCCTGGTCACGATCGGCGACGAGACCGAGGACGTCGCCCTGCGGCGGGCGCTCGGCAACCTCGTCGACGACCTGCGCAACGGCGGGTTGTTCTCGATGGCGGCCGCCGGGCACCCCGAGGTGTTCCCCGACTACTACGTCGGCATCCTGCAGTCGGCCGAGCTGACCGGCCAGCTCGACACGGCGCTCGAGAGCCTGTCGGAGTATCTCGAGCGGGAGATCGACACCCGGGCCAAGGTCGTGTCGGCGCTGTCGTACCCGATGGTGGTCATGGTGATGGCGATGATCACCGTGCTGATCCTCGCCGGGTACGTGCTGCCGCAGTTCAAGCCGCTGTTCGAGGAACTCGGCGCCGAACTGCCGTTGGCGACGCGGTCGCTGCTGTTCGTGTCGCGCTTCTTCACCGACCTGTGGTTCATCACGGCGGCGTTCTTCGCCGTGACGGGCGGCGCGATCATCTTCCTCTTCAAGCACCCCACCGGGCGGATCTGGAAGGACCGGCTGGTGCTCAAGATCCCGGTGATCAAGGGCATCGTCGACTACTCGATCCTCGAGCGGTTCTGCCGCATCCTGTCGGCGATGCTCGCCGCCGGCGTGCCGCTGCCCGAGGGCCTCAAGACCACGACCGACGCCACGAGCAACGTCGTCTACAAGGAGCGCCTCGAGATCGCCCGGGCCCAGATGCTCGAAGGGCAGGGGTTCTCCCAGCCGCTGATCGACACCGAGCTGTTCCCCGGCGCCGCCAAGCAGATGTTCAAGGTCGGCGAGGAGACCGGCACGCTCGACATGCAGCTGGCCGTGGCGAGCGAGTACTTCGACCGCGAGCTCGAGAGCCGCATCAAGAAGTTCACGACCATGTTCGAGCCGTTGATGATCATCTTCGTGGGCCTGATCGTCGGCTTCGTCGCCGTCGCTCTGGTCTCGGCGATGTACGGCGTGCTCGGCGGCATCAAGGAGGACGCCTGATCGGCTCGGCCGGTCAGCGCGCCATCACGAGGTCGACGAAGTGCTGACCGACGAAGATCGCCACGATGGTGCCGAGGGCCAGGAACGGCCCGAACGGCACCGCAGTGCGCCGCCCCGCGCGGTCGATCGCCATCAGCGCGATGCCGACGACCGCACCGGCGACGAAGCCGAAGAACAGCCCCGGCAGCACGATGCCCGGGTTCAGCCAGCCGAGGTACAGCCCGAGCAGCGGCGACAGGCGAACGTCGCCGTCGCCCATGCCACCTCGGCTGAACGCGAAGATCAGCCACATCGCGGCCAGTGCGATCACCGCACCGAGCGCCGCCATCCAGATGCGTTCGGGCTCGCCGAGCACGACGGCAGCGATCGCCAGCGCCACACCACCGAGGATCATGCCGGTGTAGGTGATCTCGCGGGGAAGCCGCTTGGTGTGCAGGTCGATCCAGGTGAGCGCGACCAGCGTGGCCATCAGGATGCAGTAGGCGGGGATCGCGGCGCGCATGTCGTCGAAGCGGATCGCCATCAGCACGAACAGTCCGGCCGTCGTCAGCTCCACCACGATCGGCTCGACGCCGATCGGCGCCCGGCACTGCCGGCAACGGCCGCGCAGGGCGACCCAGCTGAGCACCGGCACCAGGTCGAGTGGGCCGAGGCGGAGCCCACACGAACCGCACCGGCTCGGCGGTGCCACCACCGAGCCCTTCTGCGGCACCCGATCCACCACCACGGTCAGGAACGAGCCGATCACCAGACCGGCCACGACCACCACCACGATCAACAACGAAAAGCTCATCAGTACGTGCGGCCCTCCGTGGCCCGAGCGGGAGGTTAGCCAACCATGTCCAGTCCAGATCCGATGCTCGAGTCGCTGCTCAAGGCGACCGTCGATTCCGGGGCCTCCGACCTCCACCTGACGGTGGGTCGCCCGGCCACGGCACGCCGCGACGGCGTGCTCATCTCGTTCGAGAACGTGCCGGTGCTCGCCACCGAGGAGATCGACCGCATGGTGTACTC
>JAWLFC010000122.1:3293-7717 GCA_041685755.1 Ilumatobacteraceae bacterium | reverse complement strand
CGCAGTACCCGGGCCCGATCGTGCCGACACGGAGTTCGCGCTCATGACTTGCCCGCGACGCGCCGATGGACGCTATGATGTTCGCCGTGACTACGACCACGACCTCCCCCGACCTGCTCGTAGTACTCATTTCCTAGCGCGCCCACTTCACCTCCGTGTGCGCGCTCGACCTCCCAGCCGGGAGGTCGTTTGCTTTTTCGGCACCGGAGCCGACCCCACACCGTTCCCGAACACCCGAATTCCCGATCCACTCCCCGAACCCGCTCGAACACTCCAGAAGGACCGCACGATGGCTGAACGACTCACCGGCGCCGAGGCGCTGATCCGAGCACTCGAACACGAGAACGTCGAACTCATCTTCGGCTACCCCGGCGGGTGCATCCTGCCGGCCTACGACCCGCTGATGGACAGCTCCATCCGGCACGTGCTCGTGCGCCACGAGCAGGGCGCCGGGCACATGGCCGAGGGCTACGCCCACGTCTCGGGCCGCCCCGGCGTCGCGATGGTCACCTCCGGCCCGGCGGCGACCAACCTCGTCACGCCGCTGATGGATGCCTACATGGATTCGGTCCCGATGGTCGCCATCACCGGCCAGGTGCCCACTGCGGCCATCGGCAGCGACGCGTTCCAGGAGTGCGACACCGTCGGCATCACCCGCTCGTGCACGAAGCACAACGAACTCGTCATGTCGGCCCAGGACATCCCGATGGCGGTCCGCCAGGCGTTCCACATCGCCACCACCGGCCGGCCCGGCCCGACCCTCGTCGACGTGCCCAAGGACGTCCTGCAGAACCAGATGGACTGGTACTGGCCGAGCGATCAGGAGGTCCTCGACTCCCTGCCCGGATACCGGCCCAACATGAAGGGGCACCCGCGGATGATCAAGGAGGCGGCGAAGCTGATCCTCGCCTCGGAACGCCCGATCATCTACGCCGGTGGTGGGATCCTCAAGGCCCGCGCCGCCGAGGCGCTGCGCGAGCTCGCCGAGCTGATCGACAGCTACGTCGTCACGACGTTGATGGCGCGGGGCGCCTTCCCCGACGACCACCCGTTGTGTCTCGGTATGCCGGGCATGCACGGCAACGCCACCGCCGTCACCTCCATGCAGCAGTCCGACCTGCTGATCACGCTCGGTGCTCGCTTCGACGACCGGATCACCGGCAAGGTCGACGCGTTCGCCCAGCAGGCCAAGGTGATCCACGTCGACATCGACCCCGCCGAGCAGGGCAAGGTTCGTCGCCCCGACGTGCCGATCGTCGGCGACGCCCGCATGGTGATCGAGGCGATCATCGACGAGATCAGGTCGCTGCTCGCTGCCGGTTCCACGCAGGCCGACACCTCGGCGTGGAAGAGCAAGGTGTCGGGATGGCGCGAGCAGTTCCCGATCGTCTACGAACAGTCCGAGCCCGGCGAAGCGCTCAAGCCGCAGTACTGCGTCGAGGAGCTGAACCGCCTCGCCGCCCCCGGCACCATCGTGACCTCGGGCGTCGGCCAGCACCAGATGTACGCCTCACAGCTGTTCGAGTTCAACGAGCCCTACACCTGGGTCAACTCCGGTGGGCTCGGCACGATGGGGTTCTCGATTCCCGCTGCGATCGGCGCCAAGGCCGCCAGACCGGAGTGTGACGTGTGGGCCGTCGACGGCGACGGCTGCTTCCAGATGACGGCCCAGGAGCTCGTGACCGCCACCGTCGAGGGGTTGCCGATCAAGGTCCTCCTGCTCAACAACAGCTATCTCGGCATGGTGCGTCAGTGGCAGGAGATGTTCTACGACGAGCGCTACTCCGAGGTGTTCTTGAACTCGACGGTGCCCGACTACGTCAAGTGGGCCGAGTCGATGGGGTGCGTCGGCATCCTGGTGGAATCACCCGAAGAGGTCGGCCCCGCCATCGAGAAGGCCAACTCGATCACCGACCGCAGCGTCGTCATCGAGTTCCGCACCGACCCGGCGGAGAAGGTCTTCCCGATGGTGCCGGCCGGCGCCAGCAACGACGACGTCATCCTCCACCCCACCCAGCAGGACCGCGCGAACAGCCTCAAGCAAGGAGCGTCGTCGTGACGACCATCAACCAGTACGGCGGGCACACGCTCAACCACCACATCCTGTCGGTGCTCGTCCAGAACCGCCCGGGCGTTCTCGCCCGGGTGGCGGGGCTGTTCGCCCGGCGCGGCTACAACATCTTCTCGCTGGCGGTCGCGCCGGCCGAGGACGAGGGGATGAGCCGCATCACGATCGTCGTCGACGTCGAATCGACGCCGCTCGAGCAGATCACCAAGCAGCTGTTCAAGCTGATCGACGTCGTCAAGATCTCCGAGCTCGACCCTCGTCGCTCGGTGGAACGCGAACTGCTGATCGCCACCGTCAAGGCGGCCGACGAGCAGCGCGGTCACGTCGTGGAGCTGATCAACATCTTCGAGGGCAAGATCATCGCCGTCGCCGAGTCGGCGCTCACCGTCAGCCTGGAGGGTCACCCCGACAAACTCGACGACTTTGAGGATCTCCTCGCCGGATATGGCATCGTGGAGCTCCAGCGCACCGGCCGTGTGGCGCTGCCCAAACTCGATCGGAGCTCCCGGCTGCGCGCCGTGAACCCGACCCTGACCCCTGGAAAGGCTGGCTGAGATGGCCGTCACCGTGTACTACGCAGAAGATGCGGATCCCTCGATCATCCGCTCGAAGAAGGTCGCCGTGATCGGCTACGGATCCCAGGGGCACGCCCACGCGTTGAACCTGAAGGAGTCGGGCGTCGACGTGGTCGTCGGCCTGCGGCCGGAGTCGTCCTCGGCACCCAAGGCCGAGGCGGCGGGTCTGAACGTCATGACGATCGACGAGGCCGCCGAGTGGGCCGACGTGATCATGCTGCTGGCGCCCGACACCGAGCAGAAGGCGATCTACGACGCCCACATCGCGAAGCACATGACCGACGGCAAGGCGCTCGCCTTCGCCCACGGGTTCAACATCCGCTTCGACCGCATCCAGCCGCCCGAGGGGTGCGATGTGATCATGATCGCCCCGAAGGGCCCCGGCCACCTGGTACGGCGCACCTACACCGAGGGCGGCGGCGTGCCGGCGTTGATCGCCGTCGCCCAGGACGCGACCGGCCAGGCCCGCGACGTCGCCATGTCGTATGCCGACGCGATCGGAGGCACCCGCGCCGGCGTGATCGAGACCACGTTCGCCGAGGAGACCGAGACCGACCTGTTCGGCGAGCAGGCCGTGCTGTGCGGCGGGCTCACCGCCCTGGTGCGCGCCGGGTTCGAGACGCTCACCGAGGCCGGCTACGCGCCGGAGATGGCCTACTTCGAGTGCCTCCACGAGGTGAAGCTGATCGTCGACCTGATGTACGAAGAGGGCATCGCCGGGATGCGCTACTCGATCTCCGACACCGCCGAGTACGGCGACCTCACCCGGGGCTCGCGGGTCGTCACCGACGAGACCAAGGCGGAGATGAAGCGCATCCTCGGCGAGATCCAGAGCGGCCAGTTCGCCGCCGAGTGGATCGCCGAGTCCGAGGCCGGTCGCCCGAACTACAAGCGCATGCAGGACGAGGGCAAGGCCCACGCCATCGAGGACATCGGTGGTGAGCTGCGCGACATGATGCCGTTCATCCGCGCCGGCAAGCAGAAGGTCGCCGACATCTCCGGCGGCTGAGATCCGTTCGAGTCACCCCGAGTGATGAGCGAACGGTCCGGATGCCGGCGTTTCGCTCATCGCTCGGTGTGGCCACGTACTGGCGATGAGCGAATGATCCGGATACCGGCGTTTCGCTCATCGCCCGGGCTTGGGGAGCTGGTGAGGTGACGGCGGTGGCGTGGGTGTTCGCCGGCGCGTTCGCGGCCGCGGCGGGGGCGAACTGGTGGAGCCGGTGGACCGGGCACCGGCCGACCGAGCGGTGGTCGAAGCCGGCGGCGCTGATGGCGCTGATCGCCGTCGCGGCGGCCCTCGACCCCGTCGACCCGGCGGTTCGCGCCTGGTTCGTGGTGGCGCTGGTGTGCTCGCTGGCGGGCGACGTCTTCCTGCTCGACGGTGACCGCCGGTTCGTTCCGGGGCTCGTCGCGTTCCTGTTGGCCCACGTCGCCTACACGATCGGCCTCGTCGTCGCGCCGGAGTGGTCGTGGGCCGGGTTCCTGCTCGGCCTCGTGGCCACGGTGGTCCTCGCCGCCGCCGTCGGCGGGCGTATCGTCCGAGCGGCGGCGCAGTCGAAACGGGTACTCGGGCCCGCCGTGTCGGCGTACCTCGTCGCCATCTCGGTGATGTTCTGCGCCGCGGTCGCCACGGGGAACCCCTGGGCGATCATCGGTGCCGGACTGTTCGTCGCCTCGGACTCGGTGCTCGGCTGGCGCCAGTTCGTCGGCACCGCCCGCTGGATGCCCGTGACGGTGATGGTGACCTATCACCTCGGCCAGTTCGGGCTCGTCGCCAG
>JAWLFC010000122.1:0-3193 GCA_041685755.1 Ilumatobacteraceae bacterium | reverse complement strand
GTCACAGCGGCGCGACGGTCACCTCGAAGCGGTCGTGACGCCACGTGTCGAGCGCGTCGAGGCCGTCGAGCAGGATCGCCCGGGCGAGTTCGCCCTTGGCGGCCTTCGCGAAGTGACCACCGGGCTTGCCCGACGGGTCGGTCAGCGTGACGGCGACCCCGTCGAGGCCCGTGAGTTCGAGCGCCGCTCGGTGCTCCTGGGGGAGCAGATCGATCACGACCCGGCGGCGGGCCAGCCTCCGGACCTCGGCGGAGAGCGCATCGTTCCACCACTTCGACAGCTTGCCGAGCGGAGCCAGGTTGGCGCCCATCTTCAAGCGGTAGTCCGGGACCGGGTCGTCGCCGCGGACGAGCCCGAGCAGGCCCGACACGACGACGACCTGGCGGCGAGCCGGCGCCGGAATCGTGGCCGGATCGAGGTGGTCCCACACCACGCCGGTGTAGCGCTGCCAGGCCGGCAGCGTCGGGGCGCCGACCAGCGCAGCGTTGGCCGACTGGGCGCGCAGGAGGTGATCACCCTTCACGCCGAGCAGTTTCTCGTCGCCGCCGCCGCACGCCGCGAGTGCCTCGACGACCTCGAGTCGACGTTCGCCGAGCCGGGCGCCGAACGAACCGGCGTCGGGCGTCCATCCGGTGCGCCGATCGTTCCCACCGGTGGCCTTGCCCTCCGACGGCGGCAACAGGAGCATTGGAACATTGTTCGAAAAAGTTGCCGTGTCGCTGGTCACGGCCCCACTCTGGCTTCTAGAGTCCTCGACATGCGAGTACACCTCGATGCAGAGAAGTGCCAGGGCCACAACCGTTGCTACGCGTTGGCGCCGGAGCTGTTCGATGTCGACGACTACGGCCAGGCGATGCTCCTGGTCGAGGGCGACATCCCCGCTGACCTGGAGGACAAGGCCCGCCTCGCTGCGTCGAACTGTCCCGAGTACGCGATCACGATCACGGAGAACGGCTGACATGACCGACACCCTCGACGAGAACACGACCGGTCCGGACGTCCGGATCGACCCAGAGACCGGCAACAAGATCATCACCTGGGATCGCAACGGCGAGACCATGGAGTTCATCGTCGGCAGCCGCCCCGAGGGCACGGATGTCTGGCAGCGGGTGCCGTACGACGCCGCCGATTACGGGCCGGTGACCGACTTCGCGACCGACTTCGACCATGCCGACCCGTCCTACAACCCCAACGCTCCCGAGGTGTGGAAGGCGGTGCGCGAGGGTGGGTGCCCCATTGCTCACTCCGATCGCTACGGCGGCATGTGGGTGCCGTTGACGCACGACACCGTGCACGACATCGCCTACGACACCGAGCATTTCTCGAGCCGAGCGGTCGTGCCCAGCGTCGGGCGACCCGGTGACCGGGCGCTGCCCGCCCCGATCGGCGTCGCCCCGCCGATCACCAGCGATCCCCCTTTCCACGCCGTCGCTCGTCGACTG
Source organism: Ilumatobacteraceae bacterium (assembly GCA_041685755.1). Taxonomy (GTDB): domain Bacteria; phylum Actinomycetota; class Acidimicrobiia; order Acidimicrobiales; family Ilumatobacteraceae; genus Sva-07. The sequence continues at coordinate 1,751 of JAWLFC010000122.1, read as the reverse complement.
CTCCTGCCGGCGTTCGCCCCGAAGGTGATCGAGCCGTGGGAGTCCGAGATCCGACTCCTGTGCCAGAGGTTGCTCGACGACATGGGTGACATCACCCCCGGCGAGTCGGTCATCGATGCCGCGGTCCAGTACGCGCAGCACATCCCGGTGAACGTGATCGGTCGGATGCTCGGCTTCCCGGAGCAGGACGAGGCGATGTTCCGAGAGATGGTCCACGAGGTCCTGGAGCGCATCAACGAAGAGCCGGGGACACGGCAGAGCGAGAACGACTTCGGCGCATACGTCCAGAAGCAGATTGCGGACCATCGTGAGAACCCTCGCGACGACCTCACGAACTTCCTGATGAATACCGAACTCGATGGCAACAAGCTCGCCGACGAAGTCGTCGAGGGCATGATCATCCTGCTGCTCGTCGCCGGCGTCGACACGACCTGGTCGGCGATCGGATCGTCGCTGTGGCATCTCGCCCAGCATCCGGAGGATCACCAGCGCCTGCTGGACGACCCCGAGGTGATGACCTTCGCGCTCGAGGAGTTCCTGCGGGCATACGCGCCCGTCACGATGGGCCGACTGGTCACGGAGGATCTCGACTTCCACGGATGTCCCATGAAGAAGGACGACTGGGTGCTGCTGGCGTTCCCGGCGGCCAACCGCGATCCGCTGAAGTTCGAGGATCCCGACACCTTCGTCATCGACCGTGCGGAGAACCGGCACGCGGCGTTCGGGCTCGGCATCCACCGCTGCGTGGGGTCGAACCTCGCCCGACTGGAGCTCAAGGTCGCCATCGAGGAGTTCATCAAGCGGTTCCCGCGTTTCGAACTCGCCGGCGAGACCAGGTGGAGCGTCGGCATGGTCCGCGGTCCGCGCGAGATCCCGGTTCGCGTCCTCGACATCGCGAAGTGACCGTTGCGCCGGGGGTCTGCCCCCTGGCGTGACGGCTACGCGAAGGAGGCGCCGAGGGACGCTGCCGCGCACGTCGACATGACCGTGCTGGCGGCGTAGACGCTGCCCCAGCGCCAGCCGAGGGCACGCGTTTCCATGGCGAACGACGAGAACGTGGTCAACGCGCCACAGAACCCGACACCGAGCACCGTGCGGGCGTCGACGCCGAGGTCGGACGCCGCGATCATGCCGAGCAGGCCGGCGCCGGCGGAATTGACCCACAGCAGCGACACCCACGAGCACGCGAACTGGGCCACGACGTGACGTCCGACGGCACCGAGCGCGGCCGCGGCGACGAACAGCGCCGGCGTCACTCGCCGACCTCGATCGGGCGACGGGCGAGGAACGTCGCGCCGACTCCGGCCACGAGCGTGACCGCGCCGTAGGCGACTGCGAGTGGGAGGCGATCGGCCTCGGCGAGGTCGTTGAGTTCGACCGCCAGTGCCGAGAACGTCGTGAACCCGCCGAGCACGCCGGTGACGGCGAACTCCCAGCCGATCGTCTCCCGAACGAGTGCTCGGGCGGCGAGACCGATCAACGCGCAGCCGACGACGTTGACCACCAGCGTCGCCCACGGCCACGTCGCTGTCGGCGACACCGGGCCCACGTCGAAGAGCCACGAGACCGACCACCGGCTCGTCGCACCGATCGCGCCGCCGAGTGCGATCGCCGCGAGCACCGCGGGATCGAACGGCCGGGAACCCTCGACGACTGGCACCCCCCGTTCATAGCAAACGTCCGCTCCTGCGCGTCGGGGTCGGGTCCGGACGGGCAGGGTGCGCGTCGGGGTCGGGTCCGGACGGGCAGGG
>JAWLFC010000030.1:0-30660 GCA_041685755.1 Ilumatobacteraceae bacterium | reverse complement strand
CGCCGCTCGCCGGACCGGTCGTCGTCGGCCAGGACGTACCAGTTCCCGGCGTCGGCGAACACGTGACGCGGCACGATCGTGCGGTCGGCCACCTCGTCACGCGACGGCGTGTAGTACGCGATGCGCAACGCGACCCCCGCCGTCGCGGCCTGCGCGAGTTCGTCGGCGAGTGGCGGACGATCCAGCTCGACCACCACGCCGGGGTCGAGGCCTGCCTCGTCGAGTACACGGGCCAGCTTGTCGAGGCCCCGCCCGAGCGGGCCCGCCGGGTCGGCGCCGGGCAGCTCCATCGCCGCCCTCCCGGCTGCGAGCAACGTGAAGCCTTCCGGCGCCGTCAGAGCGAGGGGTCGCGTGAACAGGCGCGGGACACCCACGTAGACCGTGCCGTCGTCGACGAACACGTCGATCAACTCGTCGACGAACGGAGGCAACCCGCACATCGCCACCATCTCGAGGTCGCGCTCCACCTGCTCCTCGGTCATCGCGTAGCGCCTGGCGACCTCTGCCAGCGGGACCTCGCCGACCTCCATCAGCCACGGCAGCATCACGAGCAGCCGCCGCAGCCGGTCCTCGGCGTTGCGGGGACCGCTCACCGTCGCGCCCTCGGCGTATCGGCTGCCTCGGCTGCCTCGATGGTGGCGGTCAGCCAGGCGACGATCTCGTCGCGTACCGTCGGTGGCTCGAGCACGACGGCGTGGTCGAGCAGGCCGAGCAGCCACGACCGGAACGCCGGGAGGTTCGATGCCGGCACCTCGACCACGATCCCGTCGCCGTCGCGACGCACCACGCGCTCCGAGCCGAGTTCCCGTTCGACGGCAGCGGCCCGGACGGCGTCGACGCGCACGAGGGCATCGACCGGTTCGTCCTGACCGATCTGCTTGGGATCGCTCGGGAACGCCGAGCGAGGATCGAACGACGCCGGTCGCTCGTACGAGCCGGGCTCACCGACGACCAGGTCGTCGCCGCCGAAGCGGTCGACACGGAACGTCCGCTGACCGTCGCGGGCGCGGTCGTGACCGATCACGTACCAGAAGCCACCACGCAGCAGCAGACCCCACGGCTCGAGCGTGCGGCGCTCGCCGCGATAGGTGAACTCGACGGGCGATCGGCTGGCGATGGCGCTGCGCAGGATCGGTAGTTCGGGCCGGTCCGGCAGCGATGCCGAGACCGCAGGGCGAGCGTCACCGAGGGCGCCACCGAGCTTCCAGATCGCCTCCTGACCGACGCCCGATCCGGTGCGCACGGCGGCCACCGCGACCTGCAACGCCCGCATCTCGTCGTCGTCGAGGTCGAGGTCGGCGAGTTCGTAGGCCCGCCGGTCGATGCGGTACCGGGTCTGGCCGGCGTACGCGCCGCCGTCGACGACCTCGCTCTCGATCGGGACACCGAGCTCGCGCAGGGCCGCCTTGTCGCGCTCGAACGCCTGACGACGGGCCACCTCGCCCTGCGGGTACTGGCCGGCGAGTTCACCGCCGATCTGGACGAGGCTGAGCGGCTCGCCGGTCTCGAGCAGCAGCGCCAGCAGGTTCGTGAGTCGTTCGACCCGGTCGACCACCGTCAGCGCTCCGCGTCGATGGCGGCCCGCATCGCCGCGACGACCTCGTCGGCCGACGCCCCCGGGGTGAGCACCTCCGCCACCCCCGCAGCGAGCAGTTCGTCGACATCGTGCTTCGGCACGATCCCGCCGACCACGACGGGGATGTCCACGCCTCGCACCCGCAGCGCCTCGACGACGAGCGGGGCGAGGGTCATGTGGGCGCCGGAGAGCATCGACAACCCGATGGCGTCGACGTCCTCGTCGACGGCCGCGCTGGCGACGGTGTCCGGCGTCTGGAACAGGCCGGTGTAGATGACCTCGTAGCCGGCGTCGCGCAGGATACGCGCCACGATCTTGACCCCGCGGTCGTGACCGTCGAGGCCGACCTTCGCCACGAGGATGCGTTCGCCGGACATCGCCGTCGACGCTCGCCCCGACGCTCTACAGCTGCAGGGACTTGGTCTGGAGGAACTCGTCGATGCCGTACGGGCCGTTCTCGCGTCCGTAGCCGGACTGCTTGTAGCCACCGAACGGTGCGGCGATGTTGAACGAGCCGCCGTTGACGTCGACGGCGCCGGTGCGCATCCGTCGAGCCACGGCGACAGCGCGCTCCTGGTCGGCCGACCACACCCCGCCCGACAGGCCGTAGAGGCTGTCGTTGGCGATGCGCACGGCGTCGTCGTCGTCCTCGTAGCCGATGATCGACAGCACCGGGCCGAAGATCTCCTCTTGGGCCACGGTCATGTCGTTGCTGACGTTGGCGAGCACGGTCGGCTTCACGAAGTAACCGGTCTCGTGACCCTCGGGCTTGCCGAGTCCGCCGGCGGCGACGACGGCACCTTCGTCGATACCCTGCTGGATGTAGCCCTGCACGCGGTCCCACTGGGCCTGGCTGATCAGCGGGCCGAGGTGCATGCCCTCCTTGGTCGGGTCGTCGACGGCCATGTTCTCGGCGGCGGCGACGGCAATGGCGACCGCTTCGTCGTAGCGGCTGTTGGGGACGAGCATGCGGGTGTGGGCGGTGCAGGTCTGGCCCGAGTTGAGATAGCAGGCGAAGATGCCCTTCGGGATGACGGCCTCGAAGTCGGCGTCGTCGAGGATGACGTTGGCGGACTTGCCGCCGAGTTCGAGCGCCACGCGCTTGACGGTGCCGGCAGCCGCCGCTGCCACCTGCTTGCCGGCTCGGGTGGAGCCGGTGAAGCTGACCATGTCGACGTCGGGATGCTCGGAGATGGCGGCGCCGACGACGGGGCCGGTGCCGGTGACCAGGTTGAACACGCCGGCGGGCAGGCCCACCTCGTGCACGATCTCGGCCAGGATGAAGGCGTTGAGGGGCGCGACCTCGGAGGGCTTGAGCACGAACGTGCAGCCGGCGGCGAGCGCGCCACCGAGCTTGCAGATGATCTGGTGCAGCGGATAGTTCCACGGCGTGATGGCACCGACGACGCCGACGGGCTCCTTGACGACGAGGCTGTTGCCGATGGTCTCTTCGAACTCGAAGGAGTCGAGCAGCGTGGCGTAGGTCGCCATGTTGCCGGCGGGCAGGCCGGCCTGGATCATCGTCGACCAGGTGATCGGCATGCCGACCTCGCCGGCGATCACCTCGGCGATCTCCGGCGAGCGGGCCTGGAGGGCTTCGTTGAGGCGGATCATGTACTTCTGGCGTTCCTCGACCGGGGTGCCGGCCCACCCGTCGAAGGCGCGGCGGGCGGCGGCGACGGCCTTGTCGACGTCGCTGGCGGTGCCCTCGGGGATCGAGCCCATCACCTGTTCGGTTCCGGCGTTGATGACCTCGATACGGCCGGTTCCGTCGGAGGGAACCCAGGCACCGTCGATGTAGATGTTGGAGTAGTCGCGCATTCCCTCAGTCTGACGCATCGACCCCGGACCGCTGCAACCGAGCTGTCCGCTGACCGGACCGGACGGGTCAGCTGAGCTTCATGAAGAGGCGTTCGAGTTCGTCGGCGTCCAAGCCGCCCTCGCCCGCGTCACCCGCGTCACCCGCGTCGCCGGCGTCCCCGGCCTCGCCCGGCAGGGCGCAGTGGCGCATCCCGGCCGCGACCAGGCGGTAGCCGACGCGGTCGAGCGCTGCTTTGCACGCCGACAGTTGCGTGACGACGTCGCGGCAGTCCTGGCCCTCCTCGATCATCCGCTGCACGCCGCGGATCTGGCCCTCCAGTCGCCGGAGCCGCTTCACCACGTCGTCGTTCACGTCCTCCGGGAATCTCATCGCGAAAGCGTACCCCTCCCCGTATCTCCCGTGCATCCACCGCCCCCGCCACCCGAGTCGCCCACCCGAAATGGCGCGTCTGGGTTGCGCTGAGCGCAACCCCAGCGCGATTTTTCGGAAGTGGGGGCCGTCAGCGGTGGGTGCGGTACCAGGCGATGAGGGCGTTGGTGGCGGCGTCGTGGGCGTCGGGAGCAGGGGCGTCGGTGAGTTCGGGGGTGATCCGGTCGGCGAGTTGCTTGCCGAGTTCGACGCCCCACTGGTCGTAGCTGTTGACCCCCCAGATCGTGCCCTGGACGTGCACGACGTGTTCGTACAGCGCGATCAACTGGCCCAGCACCGACGGTGTCAACTGCTCGGCGAGGATCACGGTGTTCGGGCGATCGCCGTCGAACTGGCGGTAGGGCTCGTCCGGGGCAGCGTCACGGCCGAACGCCAGCGCCTCGGACTGCGCGAACAGGTTCGCCATCAAGAGGTCGTGGTGGTCCTGGAACCCGTGGTGGGCGCGGGCGAAGCCGATGAAGTCGACCGGCACGATGCGGGTGCCCTGGTGCAGCAGTTGGTAGAAGGCGTGCTGGCCGTTCGTGCCCGGCTCGCCCCACACGATCGGCCCGGTGTCGCCCTCGACCGGCGAACCGTCGAGGCGCACCGACTTGCCGTTGGACTCCATGTCGAGCTGCTGGAGGTACGCCGGGAAGCGGGCGAGCTCCTCCGCGTAGGGCAGCACCGCCTTCGTCGCCGATCCGAGCCCGTCGGCGTTCCACACCCCGAGCAGCGCCATGATCACCGGGGCGTTGGCATCGAGCGGAGCGGTCCGGAAGTGCTCGTCGACGCGGTGGAACCCGTCGAGGAACTCGCGGAAGCGGTCGGGTCCGATGGCGATCATCAGCGACAACCCGATCGCGGAGTCGACCGAGTAGCGGCCGCCGACCCAGTCCCAGAAGCCGAACATGTTGGCGGTGTCGATGCCGAACTCGGCCACGCGTTCGGCATTGGTGGAGACCGCCACGAAATGGTCGGCGACGGCCTCCTCGCCGAGCGCGTCGACCAGCCAGGCGCGGGCCGTGCGGGCGTTGGTCAGCGTCTCGATCGTGCCGAACGTCTTCGACGCCACGATGAACAGCGTGGACGCCGGGTCGGCGTCGGCGAGCACCGACGCGATGTCGGCGCCGTCGATGTTCGACACGAACGAGCAGCGGATCCGCGGGTGGCGGTAGGCGTCGAGCGCCCGGGTCGCCATCGCCGGGCCGAGATCGGAGCCGCCGATGCCGATGTTGACGACGTGGGTGATCGCGTCGTCGGCCCGGATGCGATCGGCGAAGTCGGCCATCGCATCGAGCACGGCGTGCACCTCGGGCACCACGTCGACACCGTCGACGGTCATCGACGCGTCGCGCGGGGCGCGCAGGGCGACGTGCATCACGGCGCGGTCCTCGGTGACGTTGACGTGCTCGCCGGCGAGCATGGCGTCGCGACGCTCGACGACGCCGGCGCGTTCGGCGAGGTCGACCAACGCCGCCATCACCGTGTCGTCGACTCGTTGCTTGGACCAGTCGATGCGCAGGTCGCCGACCTCGACGACGAAGCGCTCGGCGCGGACGGGGTCGGCGGCGAACAGCTGGCGGAGGTGGGCGGGGCGGGGGACCTCGGCGAGGGCCGAGCGGGGGTCGACGGCGTCCATGGGTGCGACGCTACCGCGCCCCTCGGCCCCGGCGGGTCAGGTCGACGGGAGCGCCGACGCTGCGGCCGGGTCGATGAACGCCCACGTGCCCGATCGACGAATCCGGTCGACGGGCAGCTCCGGGTCGCGCAGCAGCCAGCGGGCGACCATCGGGGCCTTGGCCTCGCCGTAGGTGAGCACGACGCGGCTGCGGGCGGCGTTGACGACCCGGGGCGTGAGCGTCATGCGGCGAAATCCGTTGAACTCGTCGACGACAGCGCACGGGAGGTCGCTGTCGACGACGGGGTCACCGGGTGGCCACGACGCGGTGTGTCCGTCGTCGCCGAGGCCGAGGTGGACGACGTCGAAGCGCTCGGGCAGGCCGGCGCCGTACCTGCGAGCGCCGGCCGCGAGGTCGGCCGCCGTGACCGGCATCAGCTCGACGCGGGCCGGCAGGTCGGTGAGCTGGGCGGCGTTGCGTGCCTCGTGGCCGTCGGGGGCCACGCGCTCGTCGACCTGCCAGACGGTGACGTGCTCCCACGGGACGTCGGCGGCGAGGAGAGCGGCGAACATCGGTGGCGCCGAACTGCCCCCGCTCACGGCGATGGCCGCGCTCCCCCGCCGGCGGACCGCGTCGCGGACACGGCGCGCCAGCCAGGCGCCGGCATCGCCGGCCGGGTCGTCGGACACCCGCAGCTCCACGTCGATCACTCCGTGTCGATCATTCCGTGTCGATCATTCCGTGTCGATCATTCCGTGTCGATCAACCCGTGTCGATCAGATGGTGGGGGTCTCGGTGTGGCGGCCGAACACGTCGGCGAGGGCGCCCATCATCTCGCCGAGGGTGGCGTAGGTGCTGCTGGCGTCGATCAGCGCCGGCATCAGGTTGACCTCGGCGTCGGCGGCCTCGGTGCGCAACCGTGCCAATGCGGCGTCGACAGCGGCCTGGTCTCGGTCGTGGCGGACGGCGTCGAGGCGCTTGCGCTGGCGGGCCTCGTCTTCGTTGGTGATGCGCAGGATGTCGAGCTCGTCGTCGTTGCCCTCGGTGAACGCGTTGACCCCGACGACGATGCGATCGCCGCTGTTGAACGCCCGCTCGAGGTCGTAGGCCGAGTCGGCGATGCGGCGCTGGAACCAGTTCTCCTCGATGGCGGAGATCACCCCGTCGAGCATCGAACCGCTCCCCAGCTCGTTCAGGTGGTCGAAGATCTCCTCGGCCTGATGTTCGACCTCGTCGGTCAGTGCCTCGACGAAGTGCGACCCGCCGAGGGGGTCGGCGACGTGGGCGACGTTGGTCTCGTGGGCGATCACCTGCTGGGTGCGCAGCGCGATGCGCGCCGCCTTCTCGGTCGGCAGTGCCAGCGCCTCGTCCATCGAGTTGGTGTGCAGGCTCTGGGTGCCGCCGAGCACGCCGGCGAGCGCTTCGATCGCGGTGCGCACGATGTTGAGCTCGGGCTGCTGGGCGGTCAACGACACGCCGGCGGTCTGGGTGTGGAACCGCAACTGCAGCGACCGTTCGAGTTCGGCGCCGTACCGCTCGCGCATCCACCGCGCCCAGATCCGCCGGGCGGCGCGGTACTTGGCGATCTCCTCGAAGAAGTCGATGTGGGCGTTGAAGAAGAACGACAACCGCGGCGCGAACGCATCGACCGGCAGGCCGGCCTGCAACGCGAGCTCGACGTAGGCGAACCCGTTCGCCAGGGTGAACGCCAGCTCCTCGACCGCGGTCGAGCCGGCCTCGCGGATGTGATAGCCGGAGATCGACACCGAGTGCCACCGCGGCATCTCCGCCGCCGTGAACGCGATCGTGTCGCGCACCAGCCGCATCGACGGCCGCGGCGGGAACACGAACTCCTTCTGGGCCTGGTACTCCTTCAAGATGTCGTTCTGCAACGTCCCACCCAGAGCAGAACGGTGCACACCGGCCGTCTCGGCCTGGGCGACGAACATCGCGAAGATCGGCGCCGCCGGGCTGTTGATGGTCATCGACGTCGTGATCGAGCCGAGGTCGATGCCGGCGTAGAGGTCCTCCATGTCGGCGAGCGAGTCGATCGCCACCCCGCACCGCCCGACCTCGCCGAGCGCCATCGGGTCGTCGGAGTCGAGCCCCAGCAGCGTCGGCATGTCGAACGCCGTCGACAGCCCGTCGCCGCCGGCGCGGATGATCTCCTTGAACCGCCAGTTCGTGTCGTCGGCGGTCCCGAACCCGGCGAACATCCGCATCGTCCACAGCTTCGAGCGGTACATCGACGCGTACGGCCCCCTCGTGTACGGATACTCACCGGGGAACTCGCCGTCGTCGGGGCCGTAGGCCGCCTCGAGCGGGATCCCCGACATCGTCGTGAACGGCACGTCCCGGGCAGGGGCCGCCTCGTCGGCCTCCCGCCACCGCTGCCGCGGGTTCTGCGCTGTCGGATTCATGTCGGTCATGGAACCACTTTTCGTGCTGTCGTCGTGACTCCGTACTGTACGAGGCGATGTCCGACCGGTCGAACGCCGACGTTCGCGGGGTGGGCCCGGCGGCGGGTGCGGGCGAGGGCCGCAGCGTGCGTCGCGGCGTGCAGCTCTCCGTCGGCGCCTACCTGCTGTGGGGGTTCCTCACCGTCTACTGGAAGCAGCTCGACGCGTTCGACGCGTTCGAGCTGATCGCGTGGCGGATGGTGTGCGCCGGCGCGGTCATGGCCGTGATCGTCACGGCCCGGCGGACGTGGCCGACGATCGTCGCCGCGTTGCGCGACCCCGCCGTCGCCCGGGCCCTGGCGGTGTCCTCGGTGCTGTTGACGCTCAACTGGGGCAGCTACGTGTGGGCGGTGACGAACGATCGGGTGATCGAGACCGCGCTCGGCTACTTCATCGCCCCGCTGGCGACGATGGCGATCGGCGTGTTCGTGTTGAAGGAGCAGCCGACGCTCGCCCAGAGGGCGTCGTTCGCGCTCGCCGCCGTGGCGGTGGTGATCCTGACGGTCTCCTACGGCCGTCCCCCGTGGATCGCCCTCGTGATCGCCGGCTCCTGGAGCCTCTACGGCCTCACGAAACGGCGCGTACCGCTCGGAGCCGTCGACAGCCTCGCCGGCGAGACGTTCGTGCTGTTCGCGCCGGCGGTCGTCGCGGTGATCGCCTTCTCGTCCGGGGCCGACAGCGTGGCCCGCACGGCGTCGGGGGCCGACTGGCTGTTCGTGCTCGGCACCGGCGTGATCACCGCCGTGCCGCTGATGCTGTTCGCCGCCGCCGCCAAGGCCGTGCCGTTCACGCTGCTGGGGCCACTCAACCTACTGGTGCCGGTCATCAACTTCGGGCTCGGCTGGTTGATCTACGACGAGCCGATGCCCGCCGACCGCCTCGTCGGTTTCGGGTTCGTGTGGGTGGCGCTGGTCATCGTGATGTGGGACCGCATCGCCACCCACCGCCGGGCCACCCCGTCGGTCATGGCGGTGTGAGCTACCGTCGCCACCATGTCGGGACGAGCACTCGCCGTATCGCTGAGCGCCCTCGCCGTCGCCCTCTCGGGCTGCTTCACCACGGCCGCCGACTACCGCGCCGAGGCCGAGCGGTTCATCGTCGAGGAGGTGACGATCCCCGCCGAGGACGTCACGTTCGCCTCGGCGGACTGTGACGAGCCCGACGACCAGGAACCAGGTACCCGGTTCGCCTGCACGGCCACCGATCGGACCGGCGCCACCTGGCGCTTCGAGGTCACCATCGAAGAGGACAACGGCTTGGTCGTCAGCGTCACCGACCGCCCCTAGACACCACCCCCCGACGCGCAGCGCCGGCGCCCTCGCCGACCTGCGGCGAGGAGCACCGGCGCTGCGGTGTTCGTGGGTGATCGGTGTTCGTGGGCGATCAGTGCCCGGCGATGATCAGGGCGTGTAGGTCCCGAGCGAGCCGTTGTAGTCGACGACGTCGCCGGCAGGGATGAACGCCTTGGCGGTGTCGTCCCACTGGACCAGCTGGGTGAACTCCGGATAGTAGGCGTCCTCGGCGTCCATCGAGGCGGTGACGCCGTCGACGACGAGTGCAGGCACGTAGTCGATGTTCCGCACTGCGTTCATGATGCCGGCCCGGCTGAAGTCGCCGGCCTCCAACGCCTGCTCGGCGGCATGCACCGCGAGCTCCATCGACAGCCAACCGGCCAACGCCGACTGGTCCGAGGGGTTGGTGTCGGGGGCGTAGGCCGCCATGGCCTCGAGGAAGATCTGCACCCCTTCGTCGTCGGCGTACTCCTCACTGGTGGCGAACTTGGCGTTGCTCGAGGTGAACACGCCGTCGCTGCCACCGTTGTCGACGAGCGCATCGAAGAACAGCGGGTTGGCGCAGGTGGCGGTGACGTACACCCGGGGGTTGAAGTCGGGGTTGGCCGCCTTGGCATTGCCCAGCTCGGTCATGAACGCCGCGCACTGCGCGCCGAGCGGCACCGCCAGGATCGAGTCGGGGTTCGCCTCCACGAGGTTGGTCATCTGACCGCTCGGGGCGCCCGAGTCGGCCGGGTCGATGACCTCTTCGGCGATGATGTCGAGGCCGTTCTCCGCCGCCAGTTCCTCGTAGGCGTCGGCGTAGGACTGGCCGAACTCGTTGTTGACGTAGAACAGCGCCGTCGTGGTACCGCCTTCGGCAGCTGCGTCCTCGGCCCACACGCGAGATTCGATGGCGTAGGGCACGAGCAGACCCGAGGTCCACGGGTACTCGTCGATGTTGCCCCAGTCGGGCGCGCCGGTCGCTCCCCACAGCTGCGGGATGCACTGCGCGTTGAGGTCGGCCTGCACGGCGAGGTTGTTCGGCGAGCCGATGATGCCCGACAGGATGTCGACCTCGTCGTCGAAGACGAGCTCGTCGACGTTGGCCTTGGTGAGGTCCGCGGTGTACTGGTCGTCCTTGATGATCAACTCGAGCGGCTCGCCGTTGAGGCCACCGTTGGTCTCGTTGTACCAGTCGACGTAGGCCTGCTGCCCGGCGCCGAGCGGCGCGAAGAGCACGGCCGGGCCGCCGGACAGCGGGATCGACGTGCCGATGGTGAGGCCACCCTCGATCTGGGCGGTCGCCGCGTCGGGGTCGTCGCAGACGGAGGTGTCGATCACGAACTCGGTGCCGGACCCAGCGTCGTCGGTGGTGTCGGGCGCGTCGGTGCCGTCGGGCGCGTCGGTGCTGTCGGGCGCGTCGGTCGTGTCGGGGGCATCGGTGGCGCTCGGCGCTTCCGTGCCGTCCGGCGTGGTGTCGGCGGTGTCGTCGTCGTCGCCGCAGGCGGCGAGTACGAGCGCTCCGGCTGCGGCGAACGCCAGCAGCTTCTTGGTCCTGATCATGATCAGAGTTCCCCCTCTGGTGATGTGGTGACTGGTGGTCGGATGACCGTGCCGGTGATGATGATGGTGGGCTGATTGCGCTTCGGTGTCACGTCGCCGTCCCTGCCTCGTCGGCCTCGGGATCGGTCGATGCGATGGTAGCTGCCTCGGTCTCGTCGGTCCCAGCGCCCTCGCCGGTCCCAGCGCCCGTCGCGGCACCGGCCACGGCGGGCATGGCGATCTTCGGGACGACGACGACGGCCTTGGCACGCCAGATCTTGGCGGTGCCGACCGCGCCGAGCGGCACGAACCGGGCGAACAGGATCAGCAGGATGCCGAACACGACACCGCCGAGACCGTTGAGCTGGGTGCCGGCGTCGACGAACCACCCGAGCACGATGGCGTTCGACGGGTCCTCGCCCACGCTGCGGGCGAAGTCGTTGACGAACACGTAGAACATCGCGCCGACGAGCGGGCCCCAGCTCTGCGCGGCACCACCGACCACCATGGCGACGAGCAGCGTCACCGATCCGAACAACCCGAAGATGGGGACGTCGGCCTCGACGAGGGTCAGCTTCAGGGCGAACAGGGCTCCGGCGACCCCGGCGATCGCACCCGACAGACCGAACACGACCGTCTTGATCGAGAACAGGTTCACGCCCATCACCGCAGCGGCGGTCTCGTTGTCGCGCACGGCGATCATCGCCCGACCGATCCGGCTGCGCACCAGACCCGACACGAGGATCGACACGAGGATCAAGATGCCGAGCGCCAGCCAGAAGAACCACTTGACGAGGTCGGCGCGGCCGTCGAGGCCGGTCCACGACGGCGGGAGGTAGTTGAAGCCCTTGATGCCGGTCGCCCCGCCGGTCACCCCCTCGAAGCGGTCGTACTTGAAGAACGCCCGGACGGCCTCGGTGAACACGAGGGTGACGAGTGCCAGGTAGATGCCCTTCAACCGCAGCGCCGGGATGCCCACGACCATGCCGACCGCGAAGCAGACCACCGCCACGACCGGCAGCGTCCAGCCCGGCGTCCAGAGGTTGTCGTCGAGGAACGGCGTCCACACCTTGCCGGTGACGAGCATCGCAGCGACGAAGGCCCCGATCGCGAAGAAGCCGGCGTGGCCGAGTGAGAGCTGGCCGGTGTAGCCGGTGATCAGGTTCAAGCCGGTGACGGCGATGGCGATGATCAGTGCGTCGGCGAGCAGGCCGAGCCCGGAGCGGCTCCACTCGGTGACGGCGCGGTACATGAACAGCCCGACACCACCGAACAGCAGGACCCGTCCGGCCCAGTGCTGCCAGCTTCCCCGGGCGTAACGCAGCGGCAGTTGCATCACACACGCTCCACTCGTTCGGAACCGAACAGACCTGACGGCCGCAGCAGCAGCACCGCCAGCAGGATGACGAGCATCACCGGCAGCAGCATGTCGGCGCCGAGGAAGTCGACGTAGCCGACGATGAACGCTTCGGTGACACCGATGATCAGACCGCCGACGACCGCCCCGACCGGGGAGTCGAGCCCGCCGAGCACCGCCGCCACCGAGCCCAACAGGAACGGGCTCAGCATCAAGGTGGTGCTCAGGCCGGCGGACGGGGCGAGCATGACCGCCGCGAGCACGCCGATGGCGCCGGCGAGGCCCCACCCCAGCACGAGCACACCGCCGACGCGGATGCCGACGAGGTTCGACGACTCCTGGTTGTTGGCGACCGCTCGCATGGCCAGGCCGATCTTGGTGCGGGTGAACAGCAGGAACAGCAGCACCAGGAGCACGACCAGCACGCCGATCACGCCGAGGCGGGCGACGCGCAGTGGCGTACCGAACACGGTGACGAAGTCGTCGGCGCCGTCGGGGAAGACGCTCGGCAGGCGCCGGGCGTCGACCCCCCAGATCATGGCGTTGAGCTGGTTGACGCCGAGGAACACGCCGATCAGCGCCACGATGACCGCACCGGGGTTGCGGTGCTCGATCGGCCGGATGACGACCCGCTCGACCGACGCCGCGATCAGCAGGCCGACCACCATCGCCACGACGATCGACACCCACACCGGCCATCCCGACAGCGTGAGCGTCGACACGACGAAGGCGCCGGTGGTGCCGATCTCGCCCTGGGCGAAGTTGAGTTGCCCGGTCGAGCGGAACACGACGACGAGGGCGAGGGCCACCAGGGCGTAGATCGAGCCGTCGGCGAGGCCGTTGACCATCCGTTCCAGGAACAGCGACATCAGCTGACGACCCCGAGATACGCCTCACGAACCGTGTCGTCGGCGAGCAGTTCCTCACCGGTACCCGTCGCCACGATCGACCCGGTCTCGAGCACGTAGGCACGGTCGGCGAGCTCCAGCGACAGCCCGGCGTTCTGCTCGACGATCAGCAGCGACATGCCGTGTTCGTCGCGCAGCGAGCCGAGCACCTGGAACAGCTCCTTGGTGATCAGCGGGGCGAGACCGAGGCTCGGTTCGTCGCACAGCAGGAGCTTGGGCCGGCTCATCATCGCCCGGGCGATCGCCAGCATCTGCTGTTCGCCGCCCGACAGCGAACCCGCCTTCTGGTCGCTGCGTTCACCGAGGCGGGGAAAGACGCCGTACCAGCGCTCGAGGTCCTCGTCGAGCGATCCGCCGACGGTGTAGCCGCCGGCGAGCAGGTTGTCCTCGACCGTCAGGTCGGTGAACGTGCCCCGGCCCTGCGGCACCTGGGAGATGCCGCCGCGCACGATCGCGTCGGGCTTGGCGTGGCCGATCGAGTGACCGGCGAAGTCGATGGTGCCCTGACGTGCGATCAGCCCCGACACGGCACGCATCGTGGTGGTCTTGCCGGCGCCGTTGGCCCCGAGGATCACGACGATCTCGCCCTCCGACACCGCGAAGTCGAGCCCGTGGAGCACCTCGATGGGGCCGTAGCCGGCGCGCAGGCCGGAGACCGACAACAGCGGTGCGCCGCTCATGCCGACGTCCCGAGATACGCCTCGATCACGAGCGGATCACGCTGCACCTCGCTCGGCGTGCCTTCGGCGATCTTGCGGCCGAACTCCATGGCGACCACCCGGTCGGAGATGCCCATGACCATGCCCATGTGGTGTTCGACGAGCAGCACGGTCAGCCCGTAGGCGTCGCGAATCGACCGGATCACCTGGCCGAGCTCGTCGACCTCGTGATGGGTCAGTCCCGACGCGGGCTCGTCGAGCAGCAGGAGCTTGGGTCGTGACGCCAGCGCCCGGGCGAGCTCGAGGCGCTTCAGCGTGCCGAACGGCAGCCCCGCAGCCGGACGGAACGCGAGGTCGGCGAGGCCGAGGTGGTGGAGGATGCCGAACGCCTCGGCGGCCAGCGCCTTCTCCTCCTTGCCGGCACCGAGACGCAGCATCGCCCTGGCGTAGCTGATCTCGCCGCGGTGGTGGGCGCCGGTCATCGTGTTCGCCAGCAGCGACATCGTCGGGAACAGCGCCAGGTTCTGGAACGTGCGGGCGATGCCGAGGCCGGCGATGTCGTGCGCAGGCGCCTCGAGCAGGTCGTGACCGTCGAAGCGGACCCGTCCGCGGGTCGGGTCGTAGATGCGGCTGACGACGTTGAACATCGTCGTCTTGCCCGCCCCGTTCGGTCCGATCAGACCGAGGATCTGGCCCTCCTCGATGTCGAAGGTGAGCCCGTCGAGTGCGGTGATGCCGCCGAACAGCACGGTGACGTCGTCGACTTCCAAGAGCGCCAAGCTGTGTCCCTCCCCCTTCGTTCCTCCGGCCTGGTGCCGACGGTCACATTGGGCCGAGACGGTAGCAGTGTCGCCGCCCGGGGAGAAGTCCATCTCCCGCGGTGGCTCGCGATGTAAGAGCTTCGTGACGGCTGCCGACCCGGGAGCCACCCGACGGCCCCGCCACCTAGCATTCCCCCCATGGCTTCTCGCCGCGCCGTCGCCCTCGTCACCGCGGGCGCGGCCCTGCTGGCTGCGTGCGGGACCGATGTCGACGTCACCGCCGAGCGCGCCGATCTCGTCGTGTTCGACCCGACCGTCGACGCACCGCCCGCCCCCGTCGCCCAGCCACCGTCGACGACGACGCCACCGCCGACCACGCTCCCACCGGCGCCGAGCAACGCGCCCACCGACCCGAACGCCATCGACTTCGGCCCCGACAAGCCCCCGCAGGCCTACGACGAGTTCCTGCTGGCGGTGATGACCGACCTCGAGGTCTGGTGGGCCGAGCAGTACCCCGTCATCTACGGCGAGGCGTACCTGCCGCTGCAGGGCGAGGTGTATGCCGCCTATCCCGGCCGTCCCGACGACATCCCCGGTTGCGGCGCTCCGAGCACTGCGTACGAGGACGTGCAGCTGTACGTGGCGTTCTACTGCGGCGTCGGCGACTTCATCGTCTACGACGACGGCGACGACGGGCTGCTCGCCGAGCTCGCCCGCGAGTACGGCCCGGGAACGATCGGTACGGTGCTGGCTCACGAGTTCGGTCACGCCATCCAGTTGCGCTCGGGAGCGCTCGATCGCAGGTACCCCACGATCCTGACCGAGCAGCAGGCCGACTGTTTCGCCGGCGCCTGGAGTGGCCGGGCCTCGCGCGGCGAGACGAACACGGTCGTCTACACCGACGCCGACGTCCGCGCCGGGCTGATCGCGATGACCAAGGTCAGCGATCCGGTCGGCATCGACCAGTTCCTCGACGGTGGCCATGGATCGGGATTCGACCGGGTGGGCGCGTTCCAGGTGGGCTTCGTCGAGGGCCCGGCGCGCTGCGCCGAGATCCTCGACGAGCCGCTGCCGCTGGTGCCGAACCGGTTCAGCAGCTTCACCGAGCAGTCCACGGGCGGCGACGCGCCGTTCGGCTACGGCGACGACGAACTGCTGGGCTTCCTCCCCGAGGACCTCAACTTGTACTGGGACGTCGAACTCGACGACACGGTCCCCGGCCTGCGACCCCTGCGGCTCGTCGTCGTCGGTTCGGGCGACGGCGTCGCCTGCGCCGACCTGCGCGGCGACCTGGCCCTCGGAATCGCGCTCTGCGCGTCGAGCGACGAGGTGCTGATCGAGGAGCGGGCGGCGCTCGACCTCTACCGGTCGATGGGCGACTTCTCCGTCGGCTACCTGCTCGGTCTGGCCTGGGGTGAGGCCGTCCAGGAGGCGCTCGGCTCACCGCTGTCGGGTGAGGCGAGGGCGCTCGTGAACGACTGCCTCGCCGGCGGCTGGGTCCAGACCGTGATCGCCGTCGACACGCCGGGCGGCGGCACGGACCTGCCCCGTCCCCGGGCCGAGGGTCGCACCGCGTCGGTGTCGCCGGGCGACCTCGACGAGGCGATCCAGACCGTGCTGATGGTGAGCGACCCGGGCAGCGACGACGACGTGGTCGGCGACGCCTTCGAGAAGATCGCCGCCCTGCGCACCGGTGTCATCGACGGTACCGACGCCTGCCTCGCCCAGCTCTGAACGTCCGCCGTCGAGGTCGGCTCAGCGGCGCTCGAGCCAGGCGGCGACGAAGGCGGCGAGTTCGACCGGGCGGTCACCCTGCACGCTGTGGCCGGCGCCGTCGACGACCTCGACGACCACCTCGGGCCGGCGGCGACGGGCCTCGGCGACGTCGTCGTCGTCGACCACGGGCGACAGCGATCCCCGCACGACCGCCAGCGGACACCGGACCGACTCGAAGTGCTCCCACAGGGGCGACAGGGCCGCGGCCGTCTCGTCGCGCGAGTCGGTCGGGTCGTCGGGGGTCGCACCGGCGTCGGCGCTGCGGGCCCGGCTGCCCCGGTCGTACCGCCACTGCCACGATCCGTCCGGGCGCTGGTGAGCGTTGTGGAGGATCCCGCGCCGCAGCGACGACTCCGACCGGGTCGGGTTGTGCTCCATCGTCCGGGCGAGGAGGTCGTCGAAGCTGGCGAACTCCTGCGGCCCGTCGACGAAGTCGGTGATCGCCTTGGTCTTGGCGGCGTTCACGCCCGGGGTGATGTCGATCATGACGAGCGACGCCACGAGGTCGGGGTGCCGGGCGGCGAGCTCCATCGCCGTGAGTCCGCCGAGCGACATGCCGACGACCGCGCGGGCCCGGGGGGCGTGGGCGGCGACGACCGTGGCGACGTCGTCGGCCAGGTTCGTCGGGCTGTAGGCGCCGTCGGCGCGCCAGTCGGAGTGGCCGTGGCCGGGCAGGTCGACCGCCAGCGCCGGACGGCCCAGTGCGAGGACGACGGTGTCCCAGGTGTGGGCGTTCTGGGCGCCGCCGTGGAGGAACACGACGTCGACCGGGTCGCTCCCCCAGCGCAGGGCGCTCACGGCTCGCCCATCGTCGACGACGGTGGCGACCCGCGCGACCGGCGGTACCTCGGCGACGTCGAGATCGAACTCGTCGATGTTCTCGTGGAAGAGCCCGAACTCGTCGTAGGCGTTCATCCGGGCGAGGTTGTCACGAACCGCCTGCTGCGGCCAACGCGGACGCTCAGGGGTCGGCCGACTCGTCGAGCGGCTCGGAGCTGGGCTCGGTGGTCGTGGTCGACGGCGGCGTCGCGCGTGTGGTCGTGGTCGTCGGCGGCAGGGTCGTCGGCGGCAGGGTCGTCGGCGGCAGGGTCGTCGGCGGCACCGTCGTGGTCGTCGTCGTGGTGGTCGTCGACGTCGTCGTCGTGGAGTAGTCGGGGTCGATCCGGTTGAAGTACGGGAGCTGTTCGCCGTACTCCTCGGGTTCCTTCACCCCGTCGAACACGAAGACCTGGTCGCCGAGCGACACGAGGTCCTGGAACGTCGGCGACAGCGCCAGCGGGATGCGGACGCAGCCGTGCGAGGCCGGTTGCAGCGGCACGTTGAGTGCGCCGTGCACGGCGATGCCGTAGTTGAAGTAGACCGGGTCCCAGAGCCCGCCGAGGGAGCTCTGGCGAACCCCTTCGACCTGGCGGTCGAAGGTGAAGACGCCGCCGGGGGTGATCGACTTGCCGCACTCGCCACGCACCAGCGGCTCGTCGCCCGGGTTGTTCCACTCGCCGGGGCTGATCGTGACCTCTTCGCACCACTCCTCGTTGTCGCCGCTCGACATGTGGCTGATCATCACGGGCACGTCGTCGTGGAACACCGCGATGACCTGTTCGGGCAGGTAGATCTCGGTGTGGTTCGGCGTGGAGTTCGGACGCCGCGGCTGGATCACGAACGAATCCTGCATGTCGTCCCACATCTCGGGGGTGATCTGACCGGTCGGTTCGTTGAACGGCACGTCGAGCACGAGCTTCTCGTAGGCCCACACCGAACGGCGCGTCTCGTCGCCGAAGTAGCCGTCGATCGGCCCCGGCCAGAACCCGAGATCGGTCAGGCGCTGCTGGAGTTCGGCGACGTCGTCGCCCGCCGTCCCCTTGGCGAGGGTGCGATCGAGCTGCGACTTGGCGACCGGCTCGCTCGTCTCGACGGTCTCGACGACGGGAACCGACGGCGGGATCGAACCGGAGAAGGCCGCCGGGCTGGCCGCGCCCGTCGGCGCCGTGCCCTCGTCGCCACCGCCGCCGCCCATGGCCACGCCGGCCACCACGACGACCGCGAGCAGGCCGGCGGCACCGGCAGCGGGCATCCAACGGCGGGCTTCGGGAGAGAGGCGGGGGCGTTCGTTCACGTGGGAAGGGGGTGGCGGCACGGAGCCGTCCGGTGGCTGACGGGCGTCAGACTACCAACGCGAGGCCCGCCCCCGACCGCGGGTCGGCGCGTGTTCGTGCCTGTTCAGATTTCCGCCACGGGCACCGATCTACCGGCGCTCGACGATCTTCTCGATGTCCTCCAGGTCGCCGCGCAGCTCCCGCATCTCCTTGAGGATCGTGGTGATCACCGCCGGCGAGCTCAGCGTCGACACGCCGCGGGTGCGAGGGAAGTAGTCGACCCCGAACTGAAGCATCTCGTAGCCCAGCCGCGTCGCTCGGATCACGAGTTCGGCATCGATGAACGACCCCTCGCTGCGCAGCTCGACGTGATCGAACACCCGGGCCCGGCACAGCTTGAACGCGAAGTTGATGTCGCGGGCCTTGACGTGGAACAGCGAACGGATCAGCAGGTTGTAGACGAAGGTGTACACCGAGCGCAGGTAGCCCTCGCCGGTGCGGTCGAAGCGGTAGGCGCTGACGATGTCGGCGTCGTATTCGCGCAGCAGGCGAACGGCGCGGGGCAGCTCCGACATGTCGAAGGGCAGGTCGGCGTCGGTGTAGAGGATCAGGTCGCCGGTGGCGCTGGCGAACCCGGTCTTCATCGCCCCGCCGAGCTTGCGGTTGACCGGATGGTGGACCACTCGCACCCGTGGATCCTCCGCCGCCCGACGGTCGGCGATCTCGCCGGTGGCGTCGGTCGAGGCGTCGTCGACGACGATCAACTCGTAGTCGCCGATGTCGCCGCGGGCCAGGAGCCGTTGACAGGCCCGTCGACCGGCCACCAGTGCCCGGTCGATGTACTCCTCTTCGTTCCACATCGGGTAGAAGATCGAGAGCTTCTCGAAGGGTGCGCCCAGCGTGTCGTCGAGGGAGGCGGCGAGGGTGTCGTCGGCGGTGTCGTCGAAGGACATTGCCGCGGCAGGGTACCGGCCACGCAACCGAGGCGTGGGCCCGTAGTGTTCCTCACCGTGTCCGAGCTCCCGCCACCCGTCGCGCCTCCGGACTCGCCCCTTGCGTCGGTGGCAGCCCGGCGGCCCCGCCCCGGTGAGCCGACAGCGGCGTGGCGAGTGGCGCTGATCGTCACGTGGATCGGGGTGTTCCTCGCCTACATGGGGGTGTGGAAGGCGAGCCAGGAGATCGGCATCGGCACGTGGTGGCTCGGACCCCGGTCGACGCCCCAGCCGGTCGTGGTGCGTCTCGTACCGTTCGCCGTCGCCACCGTGTTCGTCGTCCTCGCCGGCTACCACGTGCGCCGCATGCCGTGGATCAGCCTCGCCGGGGCCGTCGTGCTGGCGGCGATCGCCGTGCCGGACCTGTCACGGTCGACGGGCCTGGCCATCGTCGAGTTCGTCATCGCCGGCGCCGTCGCGCTCGTGTCGCTGGCGGCGACGACGGGCACGTACCGGGCGGCCGCGGCGAGACCCGAACGGTAGCGTCGTCGCCCATGTCCGACGCTGCATCCTCCACCGCCTCGAACGCCAAGGTTCTCATGTCGTTGCCGGTCGGCGAGCGCGTCGGCATCGCGTTCTCCGGCGGCCTCGACACGTCCGCTGCGGTGGCCTGGATGCGCGACCGCGGCGCCATCCCCTACACCTACACCGCCGATCTCGGCCAGTACGACGAGCCGGAGCTCGACACCGTGCCCGACCGGGCCAAGGTGTACGGCGCCGAGGAGGCGCGGCTCGTCGACTGCCGCGACGAGCTCGTGCGTGAGGGCCTGATCGCCCTGCAGTGCGGCGCGTTCCACATCACCACCGCCGGCAGGACCTACTTCAACACCACCCCGCTCGGGCGTGCGGTCACCGGCACGCTGCTGGTGCGGGCGATGGCCGACGACGGCGTCGACGTGTGGGGCGACGGGTCGACCTACAAGGGCAACGACATCGAGCGGTTCTACCGCTACGGGCTGTTGGTGAACCCGAACCTTCGGATCTACAAGCCGTGGCTCGACCCGACGTTCGTCGACGAACTCGGCGGCCGCCAGGGCATGAGCGAGTTCCTCACCGCCCGTGACCTGCCCTACCGCGACCCGGTCGAGAAGGCGTACTCGACCGACGCCAACATCTGGGGGGCGACCCACGAGGCGAAGTCGTTGGAGGAGCTGGCGACGAGCATGGAGATCGTCACGCCGATCATGGGTGTCGCCCACTGGGATTCCGACGTCGAGATCGCCGCCGAGGACGTGTCGGTGCGCTTCGAGGAGGGCTGGCCGGTCGCGATCAACGGGCGCACCTTCGACAGCCAGGTCGAGCTGGTGATCGAGGCGAACGCGATCGGTGGGCGTCACGGGCTCGGGATGAGCGACCAGATCGAGAACCGGATCATCGAGGCGAAGAGCCGGGGCATCTACGAGGGGCCGGCGCTGGCGTTGCTGCACATCTGCTACGAGCGCCTCGTCACCGGCATCCACAACGAGAACACGATCGAGAACTACCGCACGATGGGTCGCCGCCTGGGTCGCCTGCTGTACGAGGGCCGCTGGTTCGATCCGCAGAGCCTGATGCTGCGCGAGCCGCTGATGCGCTGGGTCGGATCGGCGGTGACCGGCGAGGTCACGCTGCGGCTGCGCCGCGGTGACGACTACTCGATCCTCGACACCGTCAGCGAGAACCTGACCTACGAGCCCGACCGACTGTCGATGGAACGAGTGGAGGACGCGGCGTTCGGCCCCCTCGACCGGATCGGCCAGCTGACGATGCGCAACCTCGACATCGTCGACACCCGCAACAAGCTCGACGTGTACCGCAAGGTCGGCTCCCTCGGCGCCGGCGACGTCACCCCGGCCCTCGACCGCTGACACCCCTCCTGCCCGTCCGGACCCGACCCCGACGCGCTTCCTGCCCGTCCGGACCCGACCCCGACGCGCAGGAGCGCGGTCAGGGGGCGCAGATCGCGGCGACGAGGGCGGCGATCAGACGGGCACGCTCGGGCATCGTGTCGACCACGACGTACTCGTGGTCGGCGTGGGCGCCGCCACCGACGGCGCCGAGACCGTCGAGCGTCGGGACGCCGATCGCGGCGGTGAAGTTGCCGTCGCTGCCGCCGCCGACGGCGTGGCCCTGGATGCCCGGCGCAACCGCCTCGGCGAGCGGCATCAGCGTCGCCGACGCCGACTCCGGCATCGGCGGACGGTTGACTGCCCCGGTGACCTCGACCGTCGCCTCGGTGTCGACGGGTCGCAGCGCCGCCATCGCCGATTCGACACGGTCCTTCTCCTCGGCCGACTCGACGCGGACGTCGACCTTGATGCGTCCCTGCGCCGGTACGACGTTGTCGGCGGTCCCGACCGATGCCACCGTCGGCGTCACGGTGGTGCCGACCTCGGGGCGGCCCAGCCGGTTGATCGCCAACACCTGATGGGCGACCTCGACGAGCGCGTTGACGCCGCGCTCGGGTTCGAGGCCGGCGTGCGCTGCCCGGCCGCCGACGACGACGTCGAAGGTGCCGCACCCCTTGCGGCCGGTCTTGAGCGCACCGCCGTCGGCCGACGGCTCGAGCACCAGCACCGCGCCACAGGCCTGCGCCCGCTCCTCGATCAGCGCCCTCGACGCCGTCGAGCCGACCTCCTCGTCGGCACTGAACAGCAGTTCCACACCGGACAGGTCATCGAGTGCCGCCAGGCCGTGCAGCGCCTGCACGATCCCGGCGAGCATGTCGAACACGCCCGGCCCGGTCACCCGCCCGTCGGTGACCGCGAACGGCCGGGCAGCGAGGGCCCCGATCGGGAAGACCGTGTCGTGGTGCCCGAGCAGCAGCACCGTCGGTGCGCCACCACCCGACCAGTGCACGTGGGGCCCGGCCGGGCTGTCGATCAGCGTGGCCGGTCGCCCGAGCAACCGTTCGATCATCGCCGCGAGGGCGTCGGCCGAGCGCCGCAGCGCCGCCAGATCGAGCGATGGCGACTCGATCTCGACCAACGTGCGCAGGTCGTCGAGCATCGCGTCGACGGACGGCGAGGGAACGGTCGGCGAATCGATCGGCGGCGAACTCACGGCCCCACCGTATTGCCCGGCGCTCGCGTTGGCGATGCCCATGTCCTTGGGCCCTGGGCGGCCGGAGCGATCCGTGGTTCGTTCGAGTCGTACACCGAGACAGGAGCAGGCACCATGACCGACGACACCTTCGACAGCGGACCGTTCTCGCCCGAGGACATCGCGGCCCACGCCGAGCACGACCATCTCGCCGCGGTGTTCCCCGATCGTGAGACGGCGACCACGGCGATCGAGCAGCTGCTGGCGCTCGGGCTGGGCAGCGAGCATCTCGGTGTCGCCGTCCACGGCGACGACTCGGTGGTGTTCGAACACGACGAGGACCTCGATCTCGTGCGCGACACCGAGGTGGGCGCCCTCGTCGGCACACCGATCGGCGCCATCGCCGGGGTCGCGCTCGCCGGGCTCGTCGTGCCGGGTATCGGGCTGATCGGCCTCGGTGGCATGTTCGCTCTCGCCGGGGCGTCGGCGCTCTGGGGAGGGATGGTCGGCGCCTACGTCGGTGCCGCCGCCGGCGACGAGGGGTGGAATGCCCACCACGACCTCACCTTCACCCCGCTCGAGCCCGGCGAGGTGCTGGTGGTGGTGTGCACCCACGGCCACCCCGACGCGGTTCGCCAGGTGATGGAACGACACTCGGGCCGGATCCACCCGGTCGAACCCGTCCACCTGGGACGCCGCCGACACCGGGGCGGTTGATCGGGCCCGGCGATGTCGACACTCGCCTGGATCGTCCTGGCGGGACTCGCCATGAGTTCGCTGGCGCTCGTCGGCACCGTCAGCGTGCTGATGCCGCCGGCGACGCTCGATCGGGTCCTGCTCCCGATCGTGGGGCTGGCAGCAGGATCCCTGCTCGGTGGCGCGCTGTTCCACATGCTCCCCGAGGCGATCGACGCCATCGGCAATCGCCTCGGGGTCTACGTCGCTCTGGTGGCGGGATTCCTGGTGTTCTTCGTCCTCGAACAGTTCCTCCACTGGCATCACTGCCACCGCGCCGACCACACGACGCACCGCCCGCTCGGCTATCTGATCCTGCTGGCCGACGGCCTGCACAACTTCATCGGCGGGCTGGCCGTCGGCGGGGCCTTCGTGGTCGATGTGCGAGTCGGCATCGTCGCCTGGCTCGTCGCCGCGGCCCACGAGGTCCCCCAGGAACTCGGCGACTTCGGTGTGCTGATGCACAGCGGCTGGCAGCGACGTTCGGCGCTGCTGTGGAACTTCGTCTCGGCGTTGACGTTCCTGGTCGGTGCCCTGGTCGCGTACGCCATGGCCGAACACGTCGAGGTCGCGTACCTGCTGCCGTTCGCGGCAGGCAACTTCGTGTACATCGCCGCCGCCGACCTGCTCCCGGAGATCACCTCGGAGGAACGCACCCGCGACAAGCTCGAGACGACGGGGGCGTTCGTCGCCGGGCTCGTCATCCTCCTCGCGGCCACCCAGCTGGCCTGAGATGACCGCACGCTGAATCACGTGATTCAGCGATCGGGTCGGTGGCGTGAGTGGGAGTTGCTTGACTGTCGCCATGGCCACCACGTCGGACCATCGCCGGGAACTCGCGGAGTTCCTGCGGACCCGCCGGGAGGCGACGCGCCCCGAACAGGTCGGCCTGCCGAGCGGCCGGGGTCGGCGCACGCCGGGGCTGCGCCGCGAGGAGGTGGCGATGCTCGCCGGGGTGTCGCTCACGTGGTACACGTGGCTCGAGCAGGGCCGCAGGATCAACGCCTCGCACGACGTGCTGCGTTCGATCGGGCGGGCGTTGCGCCTCGACGACGCCGGTGTCGATCACCTGCTGTCGTTGACCGAGCCCGGCACGGCGACCGTCGCCGCGCCGGCCGAGGCACCGAACGCGCTCGTCCGACTGCTCGACGCCCTCATGCCGGCGCCGGCGTACGTGCTCGGCCCGGTGTGGGACTTCGTCGGCTGGAACGCCGCCCAGGCCCGGCTCTATCCCCGCATCGCCGAACTCGAGCCGCCGCGGCGGAACCTGATGTGGGTGCTGTTCGCCGACCCGGCCACGCGCGAGCTGATCGTCGACTGGGACATCCACGCCCGCCAGGCGCTCGCCGAGTTCCGCTCGGCCACCACCCCGGTCCGTCACGATCCGGCGATGGTCGAGCTCGTCGCCCTGCTGTCGAGCGAGAGCGGTGACTTCGCTGCCTGGTGGAGCGAGCACGACGTGTCGGGATTCGAGACCCGCCTGCGCCGCTTCCGCCATCCCGCCGCCGGTGAGCTGACGTTCGAGTACCAGCAGCTCACCCCGGCGGAGTGGCCGTCGCTGCGCGTCGTCGCCCAGCTGCCGGTGCCCGGCGACGACTCCGCCGAACGTCTCGCCGTGCGCCGCTACCTGGTCTGAGCACCTGCGCGTCGGGGTCGGGTCCGGACGCGCAGGTGCGCGTCGGGGTCGGGTCCGGACGCGCAGGTGGGGTGGGGTGGTTCGGGGTGCCGTGATGGGGTACAAAGGAGGGGGCGCACCGACGAGGAGGGCCGATGACGATCGACAGTGGGGGCATCGATCACGACCGGGTCGTGCGCGGCTACGAACTCGACGACCGGTTCCGTCTCGAGGACGGCCGGGTCTTCCTGACCGGCGTGCAGGCCGTCGCCCGGCTCCCGGTCGACCAGCTGCGCCTCGATCGGCGCCTCGGGTTGACGACCGCTGCGTTCGCCTCGGGCTACCAGGGCTCACCGGTCGGCACGTTCACCGAGGAACTCCGGCGCGCCGCCCGCACCGTCGCCGACCTGCCGATCGTGATCCAGCCGGCGGTCAACGAGGAGCTCGCCGCCACCTCGGTGATGGGCAGCCAGCTGGCGATGACGCTCGGCGACGCCCGCTACGACGGCGTCGTCGGGGTCTGGTACGGCAAGGGTCCGGGCTTCGACCGCAGCAGCGACGCCATCCGCCACGCCGTGTTCGCCGGCACGTCGATGCACGGTGGCGTGGTCGCCGTGGTGGGCGACGATCCGGCGGCGAAGTCGTCGACGCTGCCGTCGTCGAGCGACGCCACGATGGTCGATCTCCACATGCCGGTGCTGTTCCCCGGCGATGTCCAGGAGGCGCTCGACCTGAGCCGCCACGCCGTCGCCCTGTCGCGGTCGTGCGGGGTGTGGTCGGGCCTGAAGCTCGTCACCGCCGTCGCCGACGGCACCGGCACCGTCGACGTTCACCCCGACCGTGTGCGGGCGACGGCGCCGGTCGTCGAGGTCGACGGCGAACCGTTCCACCCCCACCCCAGCGGGCGGCTGATCACGCCGTACACGCTCGACATGGAACGCGAGTTCCAGGAGGTCCGCTGGGGTCTCGCCCGCCGCTACGGCGTCGAGAACCACCTCAACCGGGTGGTCACCCGCACCGTCGACGACTGGCTCGGCATCGCCGCCTGCGGTCACACGTATCACGAGGTCCGCCGGGCCCTCGGTCTGCTCGGCTTGTCGTCCGACGACGATCTGCGCGCCGCCGGTGTCCGACTGTTCCAGCTGTTGATGCCGGTGCCGCTCGACCCCGCCCAGGCCCGCGAGTTCGCCGAGGGACTCGACGAGGTGCTGGTGGTCGAGGAGAAGAACCCGACGCTCGAACAGCTGCTGAAGGCGTCGTTCTACGACGGCGCCCACCACCCCCGTGTCGTCGGGCGGCGCGACGAGCACGGCACGCTGCTCGTGCCCGGCCACGGCACGCTCGACGTCGACACTCTGCTGGCTCCGCTCCACGCCCGCCTCGCTGCCCGCCTCGGCGATCGTCTGCGCCGCCTCGACGAGCTGACGGCACCACGCCGCGAGCGGATCCCGCTCACGGTCGACCGGGCGCCGTTCTACTGCTCGGGCTGCCCGCACAACCGCAGCACCCGCGCCGAGCCGGGCACGCTGGTCGGCGGCGGCATCGGCTGCCACGCCATGGTGGCGATGATGGAACCCGAGCGCGTCGGCGACCTCGTGGGGCTGACGTGCATGGGCACCGAGGGCGCCCAGTGGATCGGGATGGCCCCGTTCGTCGGACGTGACCATCTCGTGCAGAACCTCGGTGACGGCACGTTCTTCCACTCGGGGTCGCTCGCGGTGCGGGCCGCGGTCGCCGCCGGCGTGCACATCACCTACAAGCTCCTCTACAACGGCACGGTGGCGATGACCGGCGGACAGGATCCGCAGGGTCAGATGTCGGTCCCCGACGTCACCGGCCTGCTGCTCCACGAGGGCGTGAGCCGGGTGATCGTGACGAGCGACGACCCGGACCGGTATCCGCGCTCGGCGTTCCCCGACGCGGTCGAGGTGTGGGACCGATCGCGCTTCGCCGACGCCGAGCGGGTGCTCGCCGCCACCCCCGGCGTCACCGTGCTGCTCCACGACCAGGCCTGCGCCGCCGAGAACCGGCGGGGCCGGGCCCGGGGCACGATCCCGACGCCGGGGTTCCGCGTCGTGATCAACGAACGGGTCTGCGAGGGCTGCGGCGACTGCGGCGACACGAGCAACTGCCTCTCGGTGCAGCCGGTCGACACGCCGTGGGGCCGCAAGACCCGGATCCACCAGACGAGCTGCAACTTCGACTTCTCGTGCCTGCAGGGCGACTGCCCGTCGTTCGCGACCGTCACGACCGACTCCGCCGACGACGCCCGCGAGCGCCGCTCCCGCCCCGAGCCGCCGAGCGACCTCCCCGCGCCCGCCCCGGCGATCGTCGACGCCCACGACGTCACGGTCCGCATGACCGGCATCGGCGGTACCGGTGTCGTCACCGTCAGCCAGATCCTCGGCACCGCGGCGATGCTCGCCGGACGCGACGTCCGCGGCCTCGACCAGACCGGGCTCTCGCAGAAGGCCGGCCCGGTCGTCAGCGACGTCCGGATCACCGGCGGCACGCCGAGCGACACCAACCACGCCGACGCCGGCGGTGTCGACGTCGTGCTGGCGTTCGACCTGCTCGTCGGCGCCAACGACACCAACCTCGACGAGTGCCGGGCGGGCCGGACGGTCGTGGTCGCCTCGACCGACTCGGTGCCGACGGGCCAGATGGTGGTCCATCCCGATCTGGCGCCCCCCTCCGGCTCGCAGCTCGTCACCCGGGTCGAGGACGTGTCGCGCCCGGCCGACAACCGGTACCTCGACGCCGCCGGCCTCGCCGAGGCACTGCTCGGCTCGACGACGACCGCCAACATCATGGTGCTGGGCGCCGCCGTGCAGATCGGGGCGGTCCCGGTGCCCGTCGATGCGATCGAGCGGGCGATCGAGCTCAACGGCGTCGCCGTCGACACCAACCTGGCGGCACTGCGCTGGGGCCGCGCCTGGGCGGCCGATCCCGCGTCGGTCGAGCGAGCCGCCGACCTTCCGGTGACGCACGCGCCCGAGACCCTCGACGAGTTGATCGAGCGGCTGGCCGACGACCTCGTCGACTACCAGTCCGACACGTACGCCGCCCGCTTCCGAGCGGTCGTCGCCGACGCCCGCCGAGCCGAGCAACGCGTCGACCCCGCCTCCACGCGATTCACCGAGGCGGTCGCCCGCAACCTGCACAAGTTGATGGCGTACAAGGACGAGTACGAGGTCGCCCGACTGCTGTTGGCCGACGAGGCCCAGGACGCGTACCGGGCCGTCGGCGGTCCGCGCACCACGGTCACCTACCACCTCCACCCGCCGATGCTGCGGGCGCTCGGGTTCGACCGCAAGCTCGAGCTGCGGCGCACGGCGGTGCCGACGATGCGGGTGCTGCGGGCCGCGACGGGTCTGCGGGGCACGCTGGCCGACCCGTTCCGCTGGGCCGAGGTCCGCCGCGTCGAACGGGCGATGATCCCCGAGTACGTCGCCGCCGTCGAACGTCTCGGCGCCGGCCTCGACCTCGACGGCCTCGACGAGGCCGTCGAGATCGCCTGGCTCCCCGATCGGGTCCGCGGCTACGAGCACCTCAAGCTGCGTCGTGCCGCCGCCTACCGCAGCGAACTGGCCCGACGCATCGGGTCGAAGACGACCCGATGACGGCCTAGCCTCGGGCGCCTGATGAGCGCCACGACCGTCCTGCTGCTGCTCGTGGGATTCGTGACACTGGTGCTCGGCGCCGAGGGACTCGTCCGCGGCGCCGCCCGTCTCGCGGCGCGCACGGGCATGTCGAGTGTCGTGATCGGCCTCACCGTCGTGGCGTTCGGCACCAGCGCTCCCGAGCTGGCCGTGAGCGTCGGCGACTCGATCCGCGGTGGGCCGGAGGCCGGCTCGATCGCGATCGGCAACGTCATCGGGTCGAACATCGCCAACATCCTGCTCGTGCTCGGCATCGCCGCCGCCGCCGGTGGCGCCCTCTTCGTGGCCCAGCGCATCGTCCGCCTCGACGTGCCGATCATGATCGGCGTCTCGGTGCTGCTGTGGGTGCTGGTGCTCGACGAGGAGCTCGGACGCGTCGAGGGGCTCGTGCTCGTCCTGCTGCTCGTCGCCTACATCACCTGGACCGTCGTTGCGGCCACCAGGGGATCGACTCCCGCGGTCGTCGCCGAGTACGACGAGGCGCTCGACCCCGAGGCACTGGCGGCATCGCCGGTCGTCGTCGACGTCGGGTTCCTCGTCGCCGGGCTCGCGTTCCTGGTCGTCGGCTCACAGGCGCTCGTCACGTCCGCCAGCGACATCGCCGGCGCGCTCGGCGTCAGCGACCTCGTGATCGGATTGACCGTGGTCGCCATCGGCACCTCGCTGCCCGAGGTGGCCACGTCGGTGCTGGCGGCGATACGCGGCGAGCGCGACCTCGCCGTCGGCAACGCCATCGGCTCGAACCTGTTCAACCTGATGGCGGTGCTCGGCATCACCGCCGTGGTGTCGCCGAATGCGCTGCCGGTCGCCTCGAGCGCGGTCACGATCGACATCCCGGTGATGGTCGCCGTGGCTGTGGTCTGCCTGCCGGCGTTCGCCAGCCACGGCATCCTGCACCGCTGGGAGGGGATCGTGTTCCTGGCGCTGTACGCCGGTTACCTCACGTGGCTCGTGCTCGACGCCAACGACCATGGCATTCGCGACGCCTACGGCACGGTGATGACGTTCGTCGTGATCCCGCTCGTGGCGGTGACGATCATGGTGGTGTGGGCCCGAAACCGCGGGCGGGCGCCGTACACGCCGGCGTCGTAGCCGCTCAGGCGCGCTCGGCGACGAGGGCGGCGCCGACGATGCCGGCGTTGTTGGCCATCTCCGCCGCCACGATCTCGGTGTCGATCGTGATCCGGGGCAGCCAGTCGTCGGCCGACTTGGACGCGCCCCCGCCGACGATGATCAGGTCGGGCGAGAACAGCATCTCGACGTGGCGGAGGTAGCGCTCCACCCGGGGCGTCCACTCGTCCCAGCCGAGCCCTTCCCGTTCGCGCACCAGCGCCGAGGCGCGTGTCTCGGCATCGTGGCCGTCGAGTTCGAGATGACCGAGTTCGGTGTTGGGCACGAGCGTCCCGTCGACGAACAGCCCCGAGCCGATGCCGGTCCCGAACGTGAGCATCAGCACGACGCCGCGCCGGTCCCGGCCGGCCCCGAAGCGCATCTCGGCGATGCCGGCGGCGTCGGCGTCGTTGACGAGGGAGACATCGTGGCCGGTGACGTCGCTGAAGAGCCGGTCGGCGTCGACGCCGATCCAGCTGGCGTCGATGTTGGCGGCGAGCTTCACCACCCCGTGCTGGACGATCGCCGGGAACGCGACCCCGAGCGGGCCGTCCCAGCGGTGGCCCTCGACGAGGTCGCCCACCACCGCCGCCATCGCCTCCGGGGTGGCCGGTTGCGGCGTGGCGATGCGGTGACGCTCGGAGACGAGGTCGCCGGTGTCGAGGTCGACGATCGCCGCCTTCATGCCCGTGCCCCCGATGTCGATGCCGTACCCGCGTGTCGTCACGATGCGAACCCCGTCGACATCAGTGCAGGTGACGGGCCTCGGCCCAGGTCAGACCCTGCTCCAGGTTCGGCTCGCGGGGCAGGCCGAGCACGAACTCGCCGACGATGTTGCGCTGCACGGCGAAGGTGCCCCCGCCCAGGGTGAGCGCCGGGCTGAACAGATAGCCGTAGTGCCAGACCGGGTCGATGCCGGGGTACTGGCGGGTCGACTTCAGGTTGTTCTCGGTCGGGCCGTTCTGCGACGACGACGCGATCGTGCCCGCGGGGCCCGAGCCGGTCAGCATCCCGTCGGCGCCGGCGACCTCCTTGGCCAGCGCCATCACGTGCTGGCCGTGCTCGTCGGCCATGATCTTCTGGATCGACGCCTCCGGTCCGGGCGTCTTGCCCTGCAGCGTCGCGCTGAGGCTGCGCATCCGGTTGAGGCGCAGGAGCTCGGACTCGATGTGCAGTCGCGCCGCCCGATCGCGCAGCACCGGGTCGTCGAGGCCACCGTTGGAACGGATCAGCTCCAGCAGGTCCTCGGCCGAGGGGCCGACGCCCCACAG
>JAWLFC010000121.1:0-7914 GCA_041685755.1 Ilumatobacteraceae bacterium | reverse complement strand
GACGGCACCTCCGATCCCCACCGCGGTCAGCTGGGCGAGCACGACCCGGTGGCGGCGCGGAGAACCGATGAACGTCGGGATGACCGTGCCGTGGCCGTACTCGCGAGAGACCGCGATCGCGCCGAACAGCCCCGCCCCCAGTATGGCGTTGCCCGCGAAGGCGACCAGCGAGCGCTGGTCGGCGGCGGTCGACACGAACGCCTTCGAGCCGTCGAAGTCGGTCCCCCAGATCACGGCAGCGGCATTGATGGCGGCGATCGCCGCCAGCACGGCCACGAACGCCAGGGGCATCTTCGTGGTGGTGAGCTTGCGGAGCTCGGCGCGCACCAGTCGGGCCCAGCTCATGACGGCTCGCCCTCCACCGGCTCGTCGTCGGCGCTCGTCCACCGCAGGAACCGCTCCTCGAGTGACCCGCTGTGCTGCGACAGCTCGCGGATGACGATCCCACTGTCGAACGCCAGCTGCCCGATCTCCTCCATCGGCGGGCCGCGAACGATGAGCGCGTCGCCCTGCGCCTCGACGATCGCGCCGCCGTCGCGCAGCCGTCGATCCAGCGTCTCGTCCGCGGACGACCGCACCAGCACCGCGGCCTCCTGCAGCTCGGCCAGCGAACCGCTCGTCACCAGGCGCCCCCGGTTGACGACCACCACGTCGTCGGCGAGCAACTCGACCTCGGCCAGCAGGTGGCTCGACACCAGCACCGTGTGGCCCATCGCGGCGCGGGCGCGGAGCAGGTCACGCATCTCGTGGATCCCCATCGGGTCGAGCCCGTTGGCCGGTTCGTCGAGGACGAGCACGGGCGGATCGCCGAGCAGCGCGCCGGCGAACCCCAGCCGTTGACGCATCCCCAACGAGTAGGCGCCGACCCGACGGTCGGCGGCGTCGGTGAGTCCGACGATCTCGAGCACCTCGTCCACCCGACCCAGGCTGATTCCCTCGGCATCGGCGAGGATCCGCAGGTGGTTGCGCCCGCTGCGGCCGGGATGGAACGCGTTCGACTCCAGCAGCGCGCCGACCGTGGCCGACGGGTCGGGAAGGTCCCGGTAGCGGCGGCCGCCGATCCGCACCTGACCGCCGTCGGCGGTGGCCAGCTCCAACATGATCTTCATGGTCGTGGACTTGCCCGACCCGTTCGGGCCGAGGAACCCCGTCACCCGACCCGGCACGGCCTCGAACGACAGGTCGCTGACCACCGCCCGTTCGCCGTAGCGCTTCGTGACGTGGTCGACCTCGATCGACAACTCGTCGTGCATCACGTTGCCAGGTTCGCCCGGTGGCGACGATCTCGCCAGAGCCCAACGTCCCCGGGCGACGAACGAGCGCGCCCCGAAACCCGGCGCAACTCTTGACACAGTCCAAAATCCACGCGAGTCTTGAACCCGATGTCCGACGAGCCCGCCGCCGACCACATGCCCGACCATGTCGTCGATCATGTGGTCACCCTGCGAGATCACGATCTCCAGGTCACCGCGCAGCGCCTCGCCGTACTCCGAGCGGTCACCGCCCACCCCCACGGCACGGCCAACGAGCTCGCCGACGAGGTGCGCAACGAGATCGGCGCCATCTCGCGCCAGTCGGTGTACGACACGCTCACCCTGCTCACCGAGCGCCACGTCCTGCGCCGCATCCAGCCGGCCGGGTCGTCCGCGCGCTACGAGGACCGCGTCGGCGACAACCACCACCACCTGGTGTGTCGCCGCTGCGATCGCCTCGTCGACGTCGACTGCGCCGTCGGCGAGGTCCCCTGTCTCGTTCCGGTCGACTCCGGTGACTTCGTCGTCGACGAGGCCGAAGTCATCTACTGGGGTGTCTGCCCCGACTGTCGACGAGCCGCCAACATCCAACCAACCCAGCACACCCGCCACACCCTCTGAGGAGCAACGATGACCGACAGCAAAGCACACAACGCAGAATGGGGCTCGCTCACCTCGGGTGAGTTCCAGTCCAACGAGAAGTGGTGGCCCAACGCTCTCAATCTGCGCATCCTCCACCAGCACCATCCCGACTCGACCCCCTTCGGTGGCGAGTACGACTACCGCGACAACTTCTCCAAGCTCGACGTCGACGAGCTGACCCGCGACGTCGACGCCCTGATGACCGACTCGCAGGACTGGTGGCCCGCCGACTGGGGTCACTACGGGCCGTTCTTCATCCGGATGAGCTGGCACGCCGCGGGCACCTACCGCGTCAACGACGGCCGCGGAGGTGGCGGCACCGGCGCCCAGCGCTACGCCCCGCTCAACTCGTGGCCCGACAACGGCAACCTCGACAAGGCCCGTCGCCTGCTGCTGCCGATCAAGCAGAAGTACGGCAAGCGGATCTCGTGGGCCGACCTGTTCGTCTTCGCCGGCAACCGGGCGCTCGAGACGATGGGCTTCACCACCGCCGGGTTCTCCTTCGGCCGCGACGACATCTGGGCGCCCGAGGACGACATCTACTGGGGCCCGGAGAACGAGTGGCTCTCGGTCAACGAGGAGCGCTACACCGGCAGCTGGGAAGACGGCAGCCGCGCCCTCGACAACCCGCTCGCCGCCGTGCAGATGGGCCTCATCTACGTCAACCCGGAGGGCCCCAACGGCATCCCCGACGCGATGAAGTCGGCCCAGGACATCCGCGAGACGTTCGGTCGCATGGCGATGAACGACGAGGAGACCGTGGCGCTGACCGTCGGTGGCCACACCTTCGGCAAGATGCACGGCGCCGTGCCGCCCGAGATGCACGGCCCGGAGCCCGAAGCGTCGAGCTTCGCCGACCAGGGCCTCGGTTGGGTCAACAAGCACGAGACCGGCTTCGGTCAGTACACGCTCACCTCCGGGCTGGAGGGTGCCTGGACGCCGACGCCCACCAAGTGGGACAACACGTATCTCGAGACGATCTTCTCCCACGAGTGGGAGCTCGTCGAGTCGCCGGCCGGCGCCAAGCAGTGGCAGCCGCGCGAGGTGA
Organism: Ilumatobacteraceae bacterium; assembly: GCA_041685755.1. Lineage (GTDB taxonomy): Bacteria > Actinomycetota > Acidimicrobiia > Acidimicrobiales > Ilumatobacteraceae > Sva-07. The sequence continues at coordinate 4,971 of JAWLFC010000121.1, read as the reverse complement.
AGGAGGGATTCATGGTCCCCGACGCCCACGTCGAGGGCAAGATGAACCCGCCGACGATGTCGACCGCCGACATGGCGATGATCACCGACCCGGCCTACCTGGAGATCTCGAAGCGCTTCCGCGAGAACCCCGACCAGCTCGCCGACGCCTTCGCCAAGGCGTGGTTCAAGCTGCTCCACCGCGACATGGGCCCGGCGATCCGTTACGTCGGACCGCAGGTGCCGGGCGAGGAGTTCCTCTGGCAGGACAACGTGCCCGCCCACGAGGGCCCGATGATCGGCGACGCCGAGATCGCCGAGCTGAAGTCGACCATCCTCGACTCCGGCCTCGGCACCGACCAGCTCGTGCGCACCGCATGGGCGTCGGCGTCGACCTACCGTCGCACCGACTACCGCGGCGGCGCCAACGGCGCCCGGATCCGTCTGTCGCCCATGAACGACTGGGACGCCAACGTCCAGTCCGGCGTCGGCCCGGTCATCGCCAAGCTGGAGGAGATCCAGTCGGCCTTCAACGCGAAGGGTGGCGCCCAGGTGTCGCTCTCCGACCTGATCGTGCTCGGCGGCAGCGCCGCGGTCGAAGCTGCCGCCAAGGCTGCCGGCCACGACGTCACCGTGCCGTTCACGCCGGGTCGCACCGATGCGTCGCAGGACGACACCGACGTCGAGTCGTTCAGCTGGCTCGAGCCGAACGCCGACGGGTTCCGCAACTACGTCCGCAAGTTCGGTTCCGTGCCGACCGAGCACCTGCTGATCGACAAGGCGTTCATGCTCAACCTGACGGCGCCGCAGATGACGGCGCTCGTCGGCGGCTTGCGCGTGATCGGCAACAACGTCGGCGACGAGGGCTACGGCGAACTCACCGACCGCAAGGGTCAGCTCACCAACGACTTCTTCGTCAACCTCCTCGACATGAAGACCAAGTGGTCGGCCGTCGGTGAGGAGGAGGACGTCTTCGAGGGTCGCGACCGCTCGTCGGACGAGCTCAAGTGGAAGGCCACCCGTGTCGACCTCGTGTTCGGCGCCAACAGCCAGCTGCGGGCGCTCGCCGAGGAGTTCGCCGCTGCCGGTGGCGAGGAGGACTTCGTCCGTCACTTCGTCGCCGGCTGGGTCAAGGTCATGGAGAACGACCGCTTCGACCTCGCCTGAGGACACCGCACACACAGCACACAGCGTTTGCGGCGCGGTCTGGTTGGAGTGGTCCAACCGAACCGCGCCGCAAACGGAGATGCGATGCGTTGCCCACGTGAGTTCGAACTGGAGGCCGACGCACGGATGGCGTTGGCGCAGATCCTCGGGATCATGTCGGACCAGGCGATGTCGGGCGATCACGCCCGCTGGGACATCGGCCGTCTGATGGAGGTCGAGGCGCGGCTCGGGATCACGCTCGGTGTCGACGACGTCGGTCGCGGCCCGCAGGAGTCGGCCCAGGTCACCCTCGGCATCGACGACGCGGCGTTGCTGCTCGACGGCATGGCCTACACCGAGATCGCGTCGGCCGACCTGCCGTGGATCGACATGGTCCGCTGGACGTCGGACTTCGTCAGCGGCGAGCTGCGCCGGCACTGGTCCGACGACGAGTGGCTCTCGATCGCCGCCGGCTGACCTGGCGTCGTACGGGCAGCGTCGCGGGACCGCCTAAGGTCGACAGCGTGTGCGGATGTCTCGTGATCCTGCTGGGGGCGGTGTTCCCCCGCACCGCCATCGTGCTGCTGGAGCTGTTCTCCGACTGGAACGACACGGCGTTCGACAGCTTCTGGATCGGCTTCGCCGGCTGGTTGTTCCTGCCGTACACGACCCTCGCCTACGTCCTGATGGACCAGTGGGGTGACCCGATCAGCGGCTTCGGCTGGGTGATCGTCGCCTTCGCGTTCCTCGTCGACCTCGGCAGCTACTTCGGCGCCAGCTCGAAGTCACGCCAGTACGCCTGACACGGCCGGCGCCCCCCAACCCATTCCGTTTGCGGCGCGTTTGCGTTGGGGTGGATCAACAACACTGCGCCACAAACGTTCTCGGGTACCGTCGGGGCCGATGCGACGCCAGGAGAAAGCCGACCGGATCGGGGAGATCCTCGACGACCTCTATCCCGACCCGCCGATGCCGCTCGACCACACCGACCCCTACACGCTCCTCGTCGCCGTCGCACTCTCGGCGCAGACCACCGACAAGAAGGTCAACCAGGTCACCCCGGCACTGTTCGCCGTCGCCGACACTCCCGAGAAGATGGCGGCGCTCGACCCCGACGAGATCCTGGCGCTGATCCGCGAAGTCGGCCTGGCACCCACGAAGGCGAGGAACCTCTGGACCGCCGCCAACCAGATCGTCGACGCCGGCGGCGAGGTGATCGGTGACTGGACCTTCCTCGAGTCGCTCGCCGGCGTCGGCCACAAGACCGCCAGCGTCGTCATGGCTCACGCGTTCGGCGTGCCGGCGTTCCCGGTCGACACCCACATCCACCGCCTCGCCGCCCGCTGGGGTCTCTCGAACGGCACCACCGTCGAGCGCACCGAAGCCGACCTCAAGGCGGTGTTCCCCCGGGACCGCTGGAACGACCGGCACCTCCAGATCATCTGGTTCGGCCGCGACTACTGCCCGGCGAAGCGCCACGACCTCACCGCCTGCCCCATCTGTTCCTTCGCCGCCACCAAGAAGCGCATCGCCCTCGAATCCAGGTGACGATCGGCGAACCGTCACGTTTGACCCGGCACGGTGTGACAGTTGGGTGGGAGACTACGGCGCATGGGGAACCTGCATCCGCTGCCCGACGACTGGAACGCGCAGCGTGACACGCTGCAACGCATCGCCACCCACGTGCTGGCCCAGGCACGGTTCCGCCACGACTCGCTGTTCGACCTGGTGCCGCTCCCCGGCGGGTTCGGCACGCCGCCGGTGGGTCCCGAACGAGAACGCGTCCGACTCGTCGGCGGGTCGATGTTCGTCGAGCGGGTCGTCGGCGCCGACATCCACGACGCCGTGGCGACCACCGCCGTCGTCACCGTCGCCGGTAACTCGATCGCCGGGCTCTGCCGGGCCATCGGCTTCGACCCCGACCCCGGCTTCTGGGTCGGTGGCGACACCCCGCCGCTCGGCGACCCGGAGGCCATGATCGCCCTCGACAGCCTGTCGGCGCAGGTGGCGGGGGAGTGGTACCTCCTCGGCCAACGGGCGATCGACGAGGTCGTCGCCTCGATCCCCGATGCCGCCGCCTCGGTCGGGCGGCTGTGGCCCGAACACTTCGATCACGGCATCGACCTCGCCGCCCGCCCCGGCGTGCGCGCCAACCTCGGCGCCGCCGTCGGCGACGGCTTCTCCGAGCAGCCCTACCTCTACGTCGGACCGTGGGACGCCGAGCGCCCCGGCTCGCCCGACTACTGGAACGCCCCGTTCGGCGCCGTCGTCGGCTACGACGAACTCGACGCCACCGCCGACCCGCTCGGCCGCGCCGTCGAGTTCCTCCTCGAGGGCATCACGCACCTCCGCAGCCGCTGAACATGTCACGCCATCGTCACTCGACGCCGGTGGCGATCACCTGCTCGAACGACGTCGTGTAGCCGAACCGGCGCAGCAGCGTCGGGATCAGCCTGGGGAACATGTTGCCGATGACGACGAGCGGCCGCACCGGCGGGGTGTTGACCAGCACCTCGGAACGATTCCGCTTGATGCAGTCGACCGTCACGGCGGCGACCTTCTCGGGCGACGAGCTGCCGGCGATCCTCGGCGTGCGGACACCCTGCTGCTCCCAGCGGGCGACCATGCCGACGTCGGTCACGAAGCCCGGGCAGACCACCGAGAAGCCGACCGGCTCGCGCTCGTACTCCGAGCGCAGTGCGTGGGTGAACCCGACGAGGCCGTGCTTGCTGGCGCAGTACGACGTGCTGTAGGCGACGCCGACCTTGCCCGCACCCGACGCGATGTTGACGACGTGGCCACGCCGGCGCTCCAACATCCCGGGCACGATGGCGCGGGTCAACAGGATCGGCGCCTCGAGGTTGATCGCCAGCGTCTCGGTGAAGTCGGACTCCGGTGCCGACTCGAAGCGACGGATCCGCTCGATGCCGGCGTTGTTCACCAGGATGTCGATCGGGCCCAGCTCGGCCTCGGTGCGTTCGATCAGGTGGGCCCGGTCATCGGCCGACACGACGTCGCACGCCGTGGCGATCGCCGTGACGCCGAGCGCCTCCATCTCGATCCTGACCTTCTCGAGCTCGGTCTCCGACCGTGCCGCCAGCGACAGGTTCGCGCCCTCCTCGGCGAGCGCCCGGGCGATGTACACGCCGATGCCCCGTGACGCACCCGTCACGACCGCCGTCGCCCCTCGCAGGTCCTTCATTCTGTCCCCCTCCCGCGGCGCCCGGCGCCGAACGACGAGACCGTAGCCGACGCCTCGGGGGCGGTCGATCAGCGGCCGGTGAAGGTCGGCGGACGCTTCTCCAGGAACGAACGCACGCCCTCGCGGTGGTCGTCGGTGGCGAACAACTCGGCGAGCGTCGACGACACCCATCGCCCGAGCTCGTCCCAGTCGGGATCGAGCGCCGTGCGCAGGCCGCGCTTCAGTGCCTGCACCGCCAAGGGTGGGTTGGCGGCGATGTCGGCGGCGAGCGCGACGGCGGTCGGCAGCAGGTCGTCGTGGGGTACCACCCGCGACACGAGCCGGAGGTCGCGGGCCTCGGCGGCGTCGACGATCCGGCCGGTGAACAGCAGCTCGGCGGCGTGTTCTCGACCGACCAACTCGACGAGCCGGGCCAGGCCCGCGACGTCGCAGCAGAGCCCCCGCTTGACGAACAGCTCACCGAACCTCGCCCGCTCCGACGCGACGCGGATGTCGGCCATCAGCGCCAGCTCCATCCCCCAACCGACGGCGGCGCCGTTGACGGCAGCGATCACCGGGACGTCGGTGCGCAGCAGCACGCCGGCGGCCGGGGTGAGACGCGGCGTCCGGTCGCGGCTCGTCAACTCGTCGCTCGCCGCGACCATC
>JAWLFC010000029.1:23569-30835 GCA_041685755.1 Ilumatobacteraceae bacterium | reverse complement strand
GTCCACGAGGTTGCCGTACCATGATCGCATGGTGAAGCGATCACGCCGCTGGGACGAGCTCTCGGCCCCGCGCAAGGTGTTCGTCATGTTGGCCACGTCGGTCCAGATCTCCCTCGCCGTGTCGGCGTGGGCCGACCTCGCCCGACGACCGTCGGAACTGGTCAACGGCTCGAAGAAGACGTGGGCAGCCGTCATCGCCGTCAACGTCGTCGGCCCGATCGCCTACTTCTGGCGCGGGCGACGAGCGCCGCAGTAGCGCTCACTCAGCGGTGCACGCGGGGTCGTCCGTCGGTCGTGTGATCAGTACCGGACACGGGGCGTGGCGCACGACCTCGTTGGCGACGCTGCCCATCGTGAGGCGCGTCAGCCCGCTGTGGCCGTGTGTCGCCATGGCGATGAGCGCAGCGGGAAGGCGTTCGGCGAACCAGGCGATCGAGGAGCCCGGTGCGCCGTGGAGCACCCGGGTTCGCGCTGCGCCGTTCGCCGTCGAGAACTGGCCGGCGAGTGCGTCGAGCCGTGCGCTGGCGGCTTCCACCTCGCGGTTCGGGACCGGTCGCTCGGCGGGCTCCGGGTTCTCGTCGGGCCCCACCACCTCCGTGAGCCACGGCTCGAGCTGCAGTCGCTCGGACCAGGTCGCAGCGAAGGGAACGATGCTGTCGGAGAACGAGGACCCGTCCGAGCTCACCAGCATGCGGCCGCGTTCGGCCGGCAGGAGCGCCGTCCGACAGCGCGGGCCCACCAGCATCACCGGCCGAGTCGATCGACAGACGAGTTGGGTGGCCACGCTGCCCATCACGGCGGCCCGGATGCCGCCTCTGCCGTGGGTGGCCATGCAGAGCGTCGCGTCGGGCTCCGTGGCAACGGTCGCATCGATCACCTCCACGGGATCGCCGCTCGCGACGAGCCGGGTCTCGACGTCGGCGACATCGGAGTACAGCCGCGCACGGTCGTCGAGCTCCTGCTGCGCGCCGTCGATGTCCTCGGGCGAGCAGGTCAGGAGGAGAACCCGCGCCGACTCCAGGCGAGCGGCGATGGCGAACGCCGGCCGCAGGGCTCGCTCCGCATAGGCCGACCCGTCGAGGGGAACCACGATCGTCACCATGATGACGTCCAGTCTGGCGGCACTCGACGCCGTCTTCCAGGGAAGAACGTCCCGGCCGGAGGCTCCGGCGAGGCCGACTCCGTGGGTCACTCGCGCTGGATGAGGATTCGTTGTGTGCCCAGGCAAAGATGGGGACATGTTCCAGGAGAACCGAGTGCCGGCCGAACGGCAGGAGCGGGAACACATGTCCAGTGGTGAGCACTGGTGAGCGAGCACGCAACGTCCGTCGACGAGGTCCTCGAGGGGCTCGGTGTCGACCGAGACGGCCTGAACTCGCAGGAAGCGGTTCGGCGCCTCGAGAAGGAAGGTCCGAATCGCCTCCCGGACGCGGAGAAGGAGAATCTCCTCGTCCGCATCCTGAAGCACTTCAACGACGTGCTCATCTACATCCTCCTCGTGGCCGTGGTGGTGACGGCTCTGCTGGGTCACTGGATCGATTCAGCCGTCATCTTCGGTGTCGTACTGATCAACGCCGTCATCGGATTCGTCCAGGAGGGAAAGGCCGAAGAGGCGCTCGAGGGAATCCGCAAGATGCTGTCGCTCGACGCGCAGGTCCGACGCGATGGGCACTGGATGCACGTCGACGCGGAGATGATCGTGCCCGGGGACGTGGTGCGCCTGCAGTCCGGCGATCGGGTACCGGCCGACGTCCGGTTGTTCGAGACGACGAATCTGCAGATCGAGGAGTCGGCCCTCACCGGCGAGTCGCTCGCCACCCACAAGCATCCCGACCCGGTCCACGAGGACGCCGGCATCGGCGATCGCTCGGGCATGGCCTTCTCCGGGACGCTCGTCACGTCGGGCAGGGGCGTCGGGGTGGTGACGGCCACGGGTACAGCGACGGAGATCGGTCGCATCAACACGATGATCGGCGAGGTCGAAACGCTGGCCACACCCCTCACCCGTCAGATGGCCACGTTCGGCAAGCAGCTGTCGGCCGCCATCGTCGTGCTCGCCGTGATGGTGTTCCTCGCCGGGTTCTTGCTGCACGACACCGCGATCTCAGAGCTGTTTCTCGCCGCCATCGGGTTCTCCGTGGCTGCCATCCCCGAGGGTCTTCCGGCCATCCTCACGATCACGCTCGCGATCGGCGTCCAGCGAATGGCCGGTCGCAACGCCATCACCCGCCGGCTCGACGCCGTCGAGACGCTCGGATCCGTCACCGTGATCTGCTCCGACAAGACTGGCACCCTGACGAAGAACGAGATGACGGCTCGACGTGCCGTCACCCGGGACGGGTCCTACGAGATCTCGGGAACCGGCTACTCACCAGACGGTGAGGTGAGCCTCGACGGTAGGTGCGTGACACTCGACGAGCGGTGCGACCTCGCCAGCCTGGTCGAGGCGATGGCGGTCGCCAACGACTCCGAGGTCGTCGAGGACGCAGGACAGTGGACGGTGGATGGTGAACCGACCGAAGGCGCACTTCAGACGCTCGCGCTCAAGACGGGCTTCGACTCGTCGGAGTACCGGCGAGTGGCGGTCGTGCCCTTCGAGTCCGAGCACAAGCTCATGGCCACCACCGACGAGACTCCGGACGGGCGTCACGTGGTCCTCGTGAAGGGAGCGCCGGACCAGTTGCTGGACCGGTCGGCACACGAACTCGGTGCCGACGGGACGATCCAGGCGCTCGACCGCACGTGGTGGGAGCGACAGATCGACGAGCTCAGCGCTCGAGGACTCCGGGTACTCGCCGCAGCCCGGCGCGACACATCGGAGACGAGCGTCGAGCTGTCGCTCGACGACATCGAGAGACTCGTCTTCGTCGGGGTCGTCGGCATCGTCGATCCCCCTCGACCGGAGGCCATCGAGGCGATCGCGACCTGTCGCCGGGCAGGGATCAACGTGAAGATGATCACGGGCGACCACGCGGGCACGGCGACCGCGATCGCCAGCGAGATGGGAATCGACGGAGGGTCCGCCGTCTCGGGCGCCGAACTCGAGGCTGCGTCCGACGACGAGCTGCGCGACATCGTGCGCCGCCACGACGTGTTCGCCCGCACCAGTCCCGAACACAAGCTCCGGCTGGTGACCGCGCTGCAGGCCAACGGCGAGGTCGTGGCCATGACCGGCGACGGCGTCAACGACGCACCCGCCCTGAAACGGGCCGACGTCGGCGTGGCCATGGGCATCAAGGGCACCGAGGCGACCAAGGAAGCCGCCGAGATCGTCCTCGCCGACGACAACTTCGCGTCGATCGAGCGGGCCATCGGGGAGGGGCGCACGATCTACGACAACCTGCGCAAGTCGGTGCTGTTCATCCTGCCGACCAACGCTGCCGAAGCCCTCGTCATCATGGTCGCCGTCGTGGTCGGCTTCCAGCTGCCTCTCACCCCCACCCAGATCCTCTGGGTCAACATGGTCACCGCCGTGACCCTCGCATTGGCGCTGGCGTTCGAGCCTCCCGAACCCGGCATCATGCACCGGCCGCCACGAGCCTCGGGGTCCTCGATCCTCGACCGCTACTTCCTGTGGCGGATCACCTTCGTCGGCATCCTCGTCGGCGGCGCCACGATGATCGTGTTCAGCCTCTCCGACCGCACCGGCGACGAGATCGACGTCGCACGAACGATCGCCGTCAACACCCTGGTGTTCGGGCAGGTCTGCTATTTGTTCAGCGCCCGCTTCCTCCGTGAGGCGAGCTATCTGCCGTCACGCCTCCTCGCGAATCCCGTCGCCTGGGGAGCGGTCGGCGTGCTGACGCTGCTGCAGCTCGGCTTCGTCTACGTGCCGTTCATGAACACGACGTTCGAGACCGCACCGGTCGGGCCACTCGGGTGGATCATCCCCGGCATGATCGGAGTCGGCGTCTTCGCCGCTGTCGAGGTGGAGAAGGCCGTGATGCGCTCGAGGGATCGGCGCTGACCGGACCGCTCAGGCGGGAGGAACGAGCACGATCGGCCGGTCGGCCAGGTGCAGGGTCCTGAGGGCGACGCCCCCGATGCGAAGACCGGTCACACCTCCGAGGCCCCGCGCGCCGACCACGACCAGATCGCTCTGTCGCTCCTGGGCTGCGTGCAGGAGAGCCTCGGCGACATCGGCGCCGTGCAATGCGGCGGTCTCGAGGTCGATGTCGGTTCCCGCCAGTTGGGCGGCGTAGTCGTCGCTGATGAGACGTTCGCGGTCCCGGCGTTGGTCCTCTCGACGGTCCTCGGGAGTCCACGTGTCGACGGTTTCGTCCACCGACGCTGCCGTCACACGGATGTCGGCGTCGGCACCCAGATCCCGTACCCACGCCACCGCGGCGCGCGAACCATCGGATCCGTCGACGGCGACGAGCACGTTGCCGATGGTGAGGCCGGCGTCGTCGGTGATGACGGCGACAGGACGATCGACATGGTGAGCCAGCCACTCGGCCATGCTCCCGAGATGCAGCAGACCGGGCCCTGCGGAACGGCCGACACGGCCGATGGTGATCAGATCAGCACCTTCGCGCTCGGCGACGGCGAGCATGGCGGGTCCGGGTTCCCCGAGTTCGACGATCGTCCTCACCGGGACGTCATCGAGCTGCGCCGCCTCGCACCAGCCGGACAACTCCTGTTCCTGGCGGGCGACGAGAGTCTCGAGCCGACCGGGCCGAAGCTCGGAGTCGACGGGTTCGAACCCGGTCACGACGATGAGTTCGGCGCCGTGCTGTGCCGCGACGCGCGACGCCCAGCGCATCGCATGGGCAGCGCCCGCCGAGCCGTCGGCTCCTACCAGGACATGCTTCATCACAGATACTCCTCTCGCTCTGCTTCCATCTTCTGGACGTCGATGGGGTGCGGGATAGTGCTCAAGGTCCCGAGCGTCGGACCTGTCGACGACGCTCGGGCGTGCGGTTCGACGTCAGCTGCGGTCGGACGGTCGACCGATGTCGTCGCGTTCGTGACCGAGGATCTGATCCACTGCCGCGCCGACGGTGGGAGCGAACCGCTCGGGTCCGAACCGGTCGCCGAGGCCCCGACGTTCGAGGTCGTCCTTGACCGGTCCCTTCATCTCGGCGATGACGAGCTCGATGCCGGCATGGTCGAGTGCGTCGTCGAGCCGGACGAGCTCGTCGACCGCAGTGGAGTCGAGGCTGGTGATCGGCTCGGCAGCGAGCACGACGTACCGGATGCCATCTCGATCATCGACGCGGGAACGCACCCACTCACCGAACATGCCGGCGTTGGCGAAGAACAGCGGCGCATCGAAACGCAGGATCACGATGTCGTCGATGCGCTCGCCCTCGGGATGGCGAGTGAGGTCGTGGTAGCCGCGGACGCCGGGACGTCGGCCGAGCTCCGCCCGGTAGGGGCGCCAGGCCTGATTGACGAACGCGACCAGCGACAGCGCAATGGCGATCACGATGCCCTCGAGCACGCCGACGAGCATCACGCCGAGGAACGCGGCGGCGCTCAGCGCGGCATCGAGGCGGTCGACTCGCAGGAGGCGGACGAACGCCCCCGCATCGGCCAGCGACGAGGCGGCGACGATCACGACGGCGGCCAACACCGCCGACGGCAGCAGGCGAGTCAGGCCGGGCACGGCGACGATGAAGACGACGAGCGCCAGCGCGCCGACCACGCCGACGAGTTGCGTGTGCCCCCCGGCCTGCTCCGCCACCGGGGTCCGCGACGACGACCCGGACACCGGGAAGCCACCCATCGCTCCCGACGCCAGGTTGGACAGCCCGATCGCTCGCATCTCGTCGTTGCCGGAGACACGTACGCCGTGGCGGCCGGCGAACACGCGCGACAGCACGCTGGTGTCGGTGAACGCGATCAGCGCAATCCCGAATGCGGGGCCGATCATCGATCGAACGTCGCTCCACGACAGCCCGCCGAGGGCCGGGCTCGGGAGTCCCGACGGCAACGTGCCGACCACTGGGATGTCGTCGCTCCACCCTGCGACGGCGATCACGACCATCGACGTCGCCACGACCACGACCATCGCTCCGGCGCGCTGCCACACCGTGCTCAGCACGATGATCGCGACGAGCCCGGCGACGCCGAACACGGCCGCCAGGACCTCGACGTCACCGTCGGAGACACCCGTCGCGAATCCCCGCAGATCGCCCATCACGGAGTCGCTCTCGACGGAGAACCCGAACAGCTTGGGCAACTGGCTCACGATGATCACCAGCGCGATCCCGTTCAGGTAGCCCAACCGGATCGGCTTCGACAGCAGGTCGGTCACGAACCCGAGGCGGAAGATGCCGCCGAGCAGCAGCAGGCCGCCCATCATCAGCGCCAGCAACCCGGCGAGCGCCACGGCGCGGTCGGGATCGCCGGCCGCCAGCGGCGTGATGGCCACGGCGATGATCGGTGCGAGCGCGGAGTCCGGTCCGAGCACGAGCACACGCGACGGTCCGACCAGTGCGTACACGAGCAGCGGGACGATCGTGGCGTACAGACCCGTCACCGGCGGCAGGCCGGAGACCTCGGCGTAGCCGATGCCCGCAGGGATGAGGATCGTGGTCAGCACGAGCCCGGCGACGATGTCGTCGCGCAGCCATCGCCGTTCGTACGTGCGGGCCATCGTCAGCCCGGGCAGCCAATCGGAAGACCTCCCCACCCATGTTGTTCTACACGGTCGCTCGGGATCGGAGGTGACCGCCCCGGCGGGTGGCCAGCGCCTACCGTCGGAAGCCGTGTCGATCCGAGCCACATTCGTCGTCCTGGCTGCGGCGTGCTTCGCCGGAGCGGTCGCATTTCTGGGCGTCGCCGAGGGGTTCGCGTTCTCGCCGGACCGCGTGTCGTCGGTGGCCACCACCACTTCCACTGCCAGTTCCACCACGACGTCCACCACCATCGGGATCGCACCCGCCCGGGGTGAGCCGGAGCCGGCGAGCGAGCCGTCGGTCCCGGTCGGCGACTCGGTGCCCGACGACGTCGAGACGACGGTCCCCGGCGACGGTGACTCGGGCCCCGGAGAGGAACCCGACGTCGACAACGGCGATGCGCCGCCGAGAACCCAGCCGACCGTTCGCACCACGAACATCGCGCCGGCATCGATCGTGCTCGCCGTCGCCGTGCTCGCGGTCGCCGTGCTGGCCTGGTGGATCTGGTCGCGGCGCCGTGTCGCAAGTCCCGAGGTTCCGAGCCCGCCGGTTCCCAGCGCGCCCGTCCCGTCCCCGCCACCTCCGGCGGCTGTCGACACCACCACGCTCGACACCACCACGCTCGACACCACCACGCTCG
>JAWLFC010000029.1:0-23469 GCA_041685755.1 Ilumatobacteraceae bacterium | reverse complement strand
TCGACACCACCACGCTCGACACCACCACGCTCGACACCACCACGCTCGGCTTCCTCCTCGAGCTCGGCGAAGCGCTCGTGGACGCCGGCGACGCCGTCCACAACGTGACGCGCACCCTGGAGGGCGTCGCCCGCGTCAACGGCAAGGAGGGGCTCGGCGCGATCGTGCTCCCGACGGCGCTGATCATCTCGATTCCGGGTGCCGGTTCCGAGACGACCGACGTCGCGGTCGCCGGTAGGTCGAAGCTGCGCCTCGACCAGATCGAGTCGCTGATGAACGTGGTCGAGCGGGCGGAGCAGGGCGAGCTCTCGCCCGCCGACGGTCGCCGGGAACTGCGCGCGATCCGGGCCCGGCGCCATCCCTACTCCGTCGCCGTGCAGCTCGGTGGTTCGGCGGTCGCTGCCGCGGGCCTCGCGCTCGTCTTGCGCGGCGGCGTGTCGGAAGCGATGCTCGCCGCGGTGCTCGGAGCGCTCGTCGGCATGATGAATCAGGTCACGGCGTCGGCTCGGTTCCTGTACCGGCCGTTCTGGCCGCTGCTGGCGTCGTTCGTGGTGGCGGCGACGACGTTCACGGCGCTGCGCCTTGCCGACATCGTCGCATTTCCGGTGCTGGTCGCGCCGCTGATCACCTTCCTGCCCGGCGCGCTGCTGACGATCGCCGTGCTGGAACTGGCGACGGGACAGATCCTCGCCGGCTCGTCCCGGCTCGCGTCCGGCGGGTTCCAACTCGTCCTGCTCGCACTGGGCATCGTCGCCGGTGCGCAGGTGGTCGGTGTCCCCGCCTCCGCGGTCGGCAGTGCGCCCGTGGGGCCCGTCGCCGTGGCGGGCCCGTGGGTCGGCGTGGCCGTGTTCGGGATCGGCGTCGTCTGGTCACAGGGGCTCCGCCAGGCGTCGATCCCACCGATCCTCGTCGTGCTCTACGTTGCGTACGCCGGCCAGGTGGTCGGGGGCGTGTTCGTCGGGAGCGCGCTGTCGTCGTTCTTCGGAGCGGTGGTGATGACGCCGGTGGCGGTGCTCCTGGCACGACAGCGACTCGGGCCGCCGACCCTGGTGACCTTCTTCCCCGGGTTCTGGATCCTCGTCCCCGGTGCGCTCGGTCTCGAAGGAGTGACCCGGATCATCGGTGACGACCGCTTCGCAGCGACGGGCGCGCTCACGACCGCACTGACGTCGATGGTCGGCATCGCTCTCGGTGTCCTGCTCGGCCTCGCCCTGGCAGCCCCCGACCCCGAGCGACCGTGGAAGACCGGTGGTCGCCGCCGGGCCGTCGTGAAGCGTTCGTGACGATCGAGCGTACGAACCGGACCGACACGCCGTCACTCCACCGGGTCGGCTGCACCCAGGATCGCGTCGACGGTCCGCTCGGCGGCGGCGAGGGCCCCTTCGATGTGGCCCGGGGCATCGGTCGCCGTCTCCGTCGACGACCAGTGCAGGCGGCCGCCCGCCGACGGCTGCTGGTACACGGCGTGCCCGTACGTACGGTAGTCGTCGAGTCGGCTGGTCGAGGGAGGTGACGTCCACACCTCTCGTCGCCAGTCCTGGATCGCGACGTCGGTCGCGTTCGCCGCGTCGGGTCCGAAGATCTCGATGAGCTGAGCGATGACGTCGCCGGCGTCGACGGTGCGGGAGCCGGTCGGTCCGGTCACGAACCCGAACAGTGCAGGCGGATCACCGCCCGGGCCGCTGATGTCGTGGAGTTCACGGATCGGGCCGACGTGGCTGATCGCCGAGCCCGCCAGGCCGCGGTCTCGCCAGAAGCGTGTCGGGTAGCGCACGACCACCTTGGTGATCGCTCCCATCCACACCGGGGTGGCGGCCGCGACTCGGGCGATCGGATCGGGGAGTCCGGGAACGACGTCGATCGTCGACATCGCAAGTGCCGGCGGCACGGCGATGACCACGTGGGCGGCCCGTACCGAGTGATCACCGGCGACGACGACGAGCTGCCCATCACGCGCCTCGACGCGTTGCACCGCTGCCCCGCACACGACGCTCCCCGCGGGAAGACGATCGGCGAGCGCCAGCGCGAGCGAGTCGGCGCCGTGGCCGAACCGGAAGCTCACCGCGTCGAGCGGGTTGCCGTCGAGGCGCTCCGTGCCGCCGGGCGCGTGGTACAGCGCGTCGCCGAACGGGTGCTCGCTGAAGACGTCGACGCCGAGTCGGTCGACCAGGGCACGAACTCGGCGCTCGTTCGGCCAGAACCACGTGGCGCCGAGATCGAGGCGTCGCTGACCGGACGGGGCCGATGACAACAGTCGCCCCCCGACACGCTGACGTGCCTCGAACGTCCGCACGTCGACGCCGCGTTCGTGGAGCGAGGTGGCGACTGCCAATCCGGCGACACCTGCCCCGATGATCACGACATCGGTACCGTTCGCGCTCACGGTGCCGAGTCTCGCACGGTGCCGATGAGAACGGTGTCAGCGCTCGAGAGCTTCGCGCAGCTGCCGATCGGCGCTGTCGGACATCGAGGTGTAGAGCAGCTCGGCCCCGGAGAACCGGCGAGCCTCCTCGGCCAGGTAGCGGACGTGCACGTGATCGGCGAGGATGACGACCGTCGACGTGCCCGGTTCCACCGCCTCACGGAACCAGGCGACCCACTCGTCGGGGATGCCGAGATCGACGATCTTCGCCGTCACCGCCCCGGATGCGGCGCCGATGCCGAGCCCGGCGAGCCACCCCACGGGACCCCCGATCACGAGTCCGAGCAGGCTCGTCCAGACGGCGCCGCTCAGCGCCGCCCGCCCCGGCGTCGGATCCATCGTCTCGACGACCTTGACCGAGCCGTCGTCGTCCTTGGTGACCACGACGGCGTCCTTCAGCTCGAGGACACCGGATTCGCGCAGGCCACCCATCGCCAAGAGGTACTGCTGGGCGAGCACGAGCCGATCGAACGACACCCCGATGATCACCGGGGCGTCGGGGTCGGACACGACCCGCTCCCCGGGCTCGATGCCGACGCGCAGGGACGGATCCGGTGGATCGAAGACGGCACGCTCGTCGTTCATGCGTGCAGTCTGCCCCGGCGACCGGCCACTGAGTCGCTGCTCACGTGCTGGTGATCGTGACCCCGTCGGTGACGACCGATTCGTCGAGCCCGACCGGCTCGGCATCGATGCCGAACACCCAGCGGTAGAAACCGGTCGCGCCCTGATGGATCCCGGGCCAGACCTCCTGCACGGGCCGGTTCGGTTCGTCGCAGCCGTCGGTGGCCAGGCGGCGGATCCCCTCGTCGAGGAAGTCGCCGAGGCCGGCCTGCTCACCGAGGTCGATCAGGTTGGAGTCGCCGCCACCGATGGCGCACAGGTCCGAGAAGGCCAGGTGACCGGCCGCATCGAAGTTCCAGAACCACGACGGCGCCGGTGCCGCCTCGAACGCCGCCCGGGTGCGCTCGATCGGGTCGACGATGGCGTCGAGCGCCCCCGCCATGAACAGCGACGGCACCGCCGGGGCGGTGTCACCGAGCCCCGAGGCGTACGAGACGTAGCCGAGGATCCCGGGGTCGGACGCCATCTCGGCGATCGTGCCGCCGCCGGCGGAGTGCCCGCCGAGCGCCACGCGGTCGTTGTCCAAGGCCCCGCCGAGCACCGGATCGTCGTCGAGTGTCGTCAGGTAGCTGCGCATCGAACGCATCTGCTCGATCGCCGGCGGCTGGCCCTCGGCGGTGCCCCCGAACCGGTTGAGCAGATCACGGGAGGGATGGTCGGTCGATGCCGTGACGATGCCCCACGAGGCGAGGTGTCGGGCGAGTTCGCTCGACTGCAAGCGGAACGACGCGGCGCCGTGGCTGAACAGCACGACCGGAAATGGTCCGTCGGACGCGGGTGCGGCGTCACGCGTGGCCTCGATCGTGAACGAGTCGTCGATGTCGCCGGAGATCAACGCGGCCACGCCGTCCGGCAGGAAGTTGCTCACCTCGTAGGTGTCGGTGCCACCGCGAGCCGCCTCGTCGGCGGGGTACCAGATCTCGACCAACCCGCCCTCGGGCAGGGTATGGGTGGCGACCCCGACGGCATACGGGCCGTCAGCGGCGAGATCGGCGGCGCCCACCTCGGGCGCCGCCGGTTCGGTCGTCGCCGGCACGTCGGTCGTCGCGGGTGCCTCGGTCGTCTCCGGGGTCGTCTCCGGCGGTGGCTCGGTCGTGTCGGTGGCAGCCGTGGTGGGCGCCGCCGTGGTGTCGGCCGCCGAGTCGGAGTCCGTTCCGCACCCCGCGGCGATCAGGGCGGCAGTGAGGGCGAGAGCGAAGAGTCGACGCATCGGCGGGATCGTAGGAGCTACGACCCCGCCGCCGCGAAGCGGATCAGTAGATCTCGATCAGGCCCGCTGCGCCCTGGCCGCCGCCGATGCACATCGTCACGACGCCGAGCTTGGCGCCGCGTCGCTTGCCCTCCAGCAGGACGTGGCCGGCGCAGCGCGTGCCGGTCATCCCGAACGGGTGGCCGATCGCGATCGAGCCACCGTTGACGTTGTACTTCTCGGGATCGATGCCGAGGGTGTCACGCGAGTAGAGGCACTGGCTGGCGAAGGCCTCGTTGAGTTCCCAGATGTCGATGTCGTCGACGGTGAGGCCGTGGCGTTTCAGCAGTTTCGGCACCGCATAGATCGGGCCGATGCCCATCTCGTCGGGCTCACACCCGGCGACCGCCCAGCCCTTGAACGCGCCGAGCGGCTCGATGCCCTGACGTGACGCCTCTTCGTCGGACATCATGACGACCGCAGCGGCGCCGTCGGACAGCTGGCTGGCGTTGCCGGCGGTGACGTAGTTGCCCTCGCCGCGCACGGGCTGCAGCTTCTGGAGCCCCTCGAGCGTCGTCTGTGGACGGTTGCACTCGTCGCCGGTGACGGTGTAGTCGACGATCGACTCCTCCTTGGTCTCGCGGTCGACGAGCTTCATCTTGGTGTCCATCGGGACGATCTCGTTCTCGAACAGCCCGTTCTCCTGGGCGCGCGCCATGCGCATCTGCGACTCGAGGGAGTACTCGTCCTGGTACTCGCGAGACACGTTGTAGCGCTCGGCGACGATGTCGGCGGTTTCGATCATCGCCATGTAGATCGCCGGATACATCTCGGTCAGCTGCGGGTCCATGTTGACCGAGCCGCCGAACCCGGGGCTGGGAATGGAGATCGACTCGACACCGCCGGCGACCACGCAGTCGGCCCCGTCGACCTTGATGTGGTTGGCCGCCACGGCGATCGAGTTCAGACCCGACGAGCAGTGGCGCTGGATCGTGTTGCCGCCGGTGGTGACGGGCAGCCCGGCGAGCAGCCCGGCGAGACGACCGAGGTTCGCAGCACCGTGTGCACCGTTGCCGAGCGCGACGTCCTCGACGAGTTCGGGCTCGACCCCCGCTCTGTCGACGGCGTTCGAGATGGCGTGGGCCGCCATCGTCATCGCCGGCGTGATGTTGAAGCCACCACGGCCCGCCTTGGCGAGACCGGTACGGGCATAGGAAACGAAGACTGCTTCGCGCATGGTGGACTCCTCGAAGAGATCGGACGTGTCGAGCGGCAGCGACGCTAACCAACCGGGGCTCGCCGATCGTCATCGACGAGCACCGGGGGTCGCCTCAGGTCGGTGGGAGCACCGCGTCCACGAGCGCGAGTTCGAGGCGGGTCAGCTCCGAGGTGATCCGCCGACGGGCCCGACGGCGTTCGTTCAACGGCATCGTCGCCGAGATCGACGCCGCCCGGCTCAGCTCATCGATCGCCGTGTGCATCGACGAGCCGGGCTCGGCGCCTCGATCGGGGAAGACCTGGTCGGCGTTCCGCTGCAGTGCCCGCAGTCGTCGCTCGATGCCGCGTTGGCCGAATCGTTGCGTCGGGTCGAGCTGCTCCAGGCGGGACGCCTCCCGTTCGGCGGAGCGTCGCGCCAGCGCCCACGAGCGCACCGCAGCGGGCGCCTTGCTCAGCTGGGCCCGGACCCGCTCGTCCTGGAGGGCAGCGACGGCGACCATCACCGCGCCCCGCGCCAGCTTGCGCCCTGAGGTCGGCAGAGGAGGTTTCGCAGGCATCGGAATCGCCGCCGAGCCTAACGCTGGCAGCGGGTCCGCCTCGCCGGGCGGTCTCGCCATGTGATGAGGTGGCGCCATGGCCACCGACCTGCCGACCGACTGTCTCGAACTGCGCTCCACGCTCGCCGACGACGGCATCGTCACCCTGGCCCTGCGATCGACTGCCGTGCACGAGCCGTCCGACGAGCAGGTCGTCGTGCGCATCGAGGCCGCCCCGATCAACCCGTCCGACCTCGGGATGCTCTTCGCCGGTGGTGACACGAGCGCCGGCGTCGCCGGTGGCGACGGGGCGCTCGACGCCGTCGCCGTGCCGGTCGGCCCCGCTGCGCTGGCCGCACAGGCGGCCCGGATCGGTCGGCCGATGCCGACCGGGAACGAAGGCGCCGGCGTGGTCGTCGCCGCCGGGTCGTCGCCCGCCGCCCAGGCGCTGCTCGGCACGGTGGTCGGGTTCCTGTCGGGCAACGCCTACGCCCAGTACCGCACCCTCCACGTCAGCCAGTGCCTCCCGATGCCCGACGGCACCGATCCGGTCGACGCCGCCGCGGCGTTCGTCAACCCGCTCACCGCGCTCGGCATGGTCGAGACGATGCGGATCGAGGGGCACCGCGCACTCGTGCACACCGTCGGCGCGTCGAACCTCGGCCTGATGCTCAACCGCATCTGCCTCGACGACGGTGTCGGCCTCGTCAACATCGTTCGGCGACCCGAACACGTGGCGCTGCTGCACGAGCAGGGCGCCGAACACGTCGTCGACTCCAGTGCGGACACCTTCGTCGACGACCTGACCGAGGCGCTGCGTGCCACCGGAGCGACGATCGCGTTCGACGCCATCGGCGGCGGCGACCTCGCCAGCACCCTGCTCTCACGAATGGAGAAGGTGGCGAACGAACAGGCGGGCGACTTCAGCCGGTACGGCTCCGACACCCACAAGCAGGTGTACGTCTACGGCGGGCTCGACCGCGGGCCCACCATGCTGCGGCGCGACTTCGGGATGTCGTGGGGGATCGGTGGGTGGCTGCTCACCCCGTTCCTCGCCCGGATCGGCCAGGAGCGCGCCGACCGGCTCCGCCAACGGGTCGCCGACGAGATCACCACCACCTTCTCCAGCAGCTACGGCATGCGCCTGTCGCTCGCCGACACCGTCGACCCCGCCAACGTCGCCCGGTACGGTCGCATGGCCACCGGCGACAAGGCCGTGGTGCTCCCGCACGCCTGAGTTGGCCGTCAGCGCGGGCCCTGGCCGTCGTCGACCTTGATGACCGTGCCGGTGACCATCTCCGACGCCGGCGAGACCAGGTACAGCAGCGTGCTGTCGAGATTTTCCGGTTGCCCGATCCGCTTGCGGGGGAACGCCCGGGTCAGGTCGCCCATCCGCTCGATCATCCCGTCGGACATCTCCGACGAGAACAGCCCCGGTGCGATCGCGTTGACGTTGATGTGGAACTTCGACCACTCGACCGCCAAGGTCTCCGTCAGCCGGTTCACGCCTGCCTTGGTGATCGAGTACAGCGCCGCACCTCCGCCGCCGTAGTTGAAGCCGCCGACCGAGGAGATGTTGACGATGCGTCCCGGCAGCTCGAGTGCGATCAGACGGCGGGCGACCTCGCACGACAGCACGAACGGGGCCCGCAGGTTCGTGTCGAGCACGCGGTCGACGAGGTCGAGTTCCATGCGGGTCGCGTACTGGGCGTCGGGGATGCCGGCATTGTTGACCAGGATCTGTACGGGCCCGGCCTCGGCCTCGGCTCGGGTGACGACGGCGGCGAGCTGCTCGGCGTCGGTCACGTCGAGCGCCAGCGGCAGGCACGAGCCGCCGGCGGCCGCGATCTGCGTGGCCAGTTGCTCGAGGCGGTCGGTGCGACGCGCCGTCGCCACGACGTGGGCGCCGTTCGCGGCCAGCAGCGCCGCGAAACGGCGACCGAGGCCGGACGAGGCTCCGGTGACGAGGGCGACCTGCCCGGAGAGGTCGACGGTGGGCGCGATCTGATCCATGCGGGCATGCAACCACACCGTGCCGGCCCGGCCGAAGGTGAACGGACGATGACAGCTCGTCGAACCCGGTACTCGGCCCCGACCAGCTCGCCTACCCTGGCGCTCCGTGAACGACATCTCCCGAATCGCCATCAGTACGGGCGGCGGCGACGCCCCCGGCCTCAACGCCGTGATCCGGTCGGCAACGCTCGCCGCCCGCAACCGTGGATGGTCGGTCGTCGGCGTCCGCGACGGCTTCAACGGGCTGTTGCACCCCGATCAGTATCCGAACGGCGGACTCGTCGATCTCGACCGCCAGTCGGTCCGCGGGATCCAGCACACGGGAGGCACGATCCTCGGCTCCACCAACCGTGGTAATCCCACGCGCTACCCGGTGCTGCAACCCGACGGCACCTACGTCGAGGTCGACCGTTCCGTCGAACTGATCGAGAGGTTCCGCGAGGCCGGCGTCGACGCACTGATCACGGTCGGCGGTGATGGGTCGCTGACGATCGGCAACCATCTGCACCAGGCCGGCCTGCGCGTGATCGGCGTGCCGAAGACGATCGACAACGACCTCGACAAGACCTCGGCGACGTTCGGCTTCGACACCGCTGTGGGCTTCGCCACCGAGTGCATCGACCGGTTGTTCACGACGGCGACGTCACACGGCCGGGTGATGGTCGTGGAGGTGATGGGCCGGGACGCCGGATGGATCGCGCTCCACGCCGGCATGGCCGGCGGTGCGCACTGCATCCTGATCCCCGAGATCCCGTACCGGATCGAGCCGCTGGCCGAGACGATCCTGCAGCGCGACCGCAATGGGGCTCGCTTCACGATCATCGTCGTCGCCGAGGGCGCCGCCCCGGTGGACGGTGAGCGGACGATCATCGGCCAGGCAGTCGGCCAGGCGGTCCAACTCGGCGGCGTCGGGGCCAAGGTCGCCCAGGAGATCGCCGAGACCACCGGAAAGGAGACCCGTACCGTCGTGCTCGGCCATCTGTTGCGAGGCGGCTCGCCGACGGCGCTCGACCGCCTGCTCGGCCTGCGGTTCGGTGCCGCAGCGGTGCGGGCGCTCGACGAGGGCGAGAACGGGATCATGGTCGGGCTCCAGCCGCCCGACGTGATCTACGTCCCGCTCGACGAGGCGACCCGTCGTCTCAAGACCGTGCCGCTCGACGGCGACACGATCCTCACGGCGCGCGACCTCGGGATCAACTTCGGTGATCGGATGCCGGGCGAGCTGCTCGGCAAGTGAGATCTGCGACAACTCGTCCATGAGCATCGTGGTCGTCGGTGCCGGCGTGTCGGGGCTGACCGCAGCGCGTGAGTTGACCCGGCTCGGCCACGAGGTGGTGGTCCTCGAAGCCCGGGATCGCATCGGTGGGCGGACCTGGACCGTCGACCTCGGCGGCGCTCCGGCTGATCTCGGCGGGTCGTGGATCCACGGACCGTTCGAGAACCCGCTGGCCGAGGTCGTCCGTGAGGCCGGCCTCGGCTGGCACAACGACGGCGCGTGGGGCGGCGCCAGCCTCGTCCACGTCGACGGCGTCGGGCCGCTCGACGGCCCCGACACCGCGACGGCCATCGTCGCCCAGTTCGACTTCGATCCTGCCGAGGCGGCGGCTGCGCTCGGCGGCGACGGCTCCTACGACGAGGGGGTCGCCTGGTTCCTCGACGACCGGCGCCACTCGGGCACGGTGCGTCGTGTCGTCGACCAGCGGATCCGGTTCGGCGACGCCGGGCTGAACATCGCCGGGCCACCCGAGCGCGTCTCCCTGGCGGGAGTGGCGGGCTACGTCGAGCACGGCGGCGGCAACGTGGCGCTCGACGGGGGCTACCGACGTCTCGTCGACCATCTGGCTGCGGGACTCGACGTTCGTACCGGCGAGGCGGTACACGAGATCGAGCACGGTCCCGGGGGCGTCGTCGTGGCGACGGAGGCCGGTCGGTACGAGGCCGATCAGGTCGTGGTCACCGTGCCGCTCGGTGTGCTCCGCGCCGGCTCGATCGCGTTCACCCCACCGCTCGCAGCGGTGGAGCGCGCGGCCTCTCGACTGGCGATGGGCAACCTGGAGAAGGTCGTGCTCCGGTTCGATCGCCGCTGCTGGCCCGACAACGTCCGGCGACTGGCCTTCGTCTCCGACGACCGGCGCTTCACCGACTGGGTCGACATCACCGCGCACTCCGGCGTGCCCACGCTCGTCGCCTTCCACAACCCCACGCTGGTCGAGTACGGCTCCGATCGGATCGCGGAGGCGCTCGACGTGCTCAGCGCGATGGTCGGCGAGGTGCCCGAACCGATCGCGTCGTACGCGACCGATTGGACGAACGACCCGTTCGCGCGTGGCTCGTACTCCTACATCCCGGTCGGTGGATCAGCTGACGACATGCGGGCGCTCGCCGGACGCCAGTCGCCCCAGGTCGTCCTCGCCGGCGAGCACACCGTGGCGGAGTACTTCGGCACGGTGCACGGCGCGTACCTGTCCGGCCGTCGAGCCGCCGACGAGTTCCGATGAGCGGCTCCCCGCACCGGGTCGCTCGAACTGCATGACGCCGTCGTCGACGGGTGCGCTGCGGAACATCTTCTTGTCCTTCGCGTAGTCCTGCGGATTGAGCCACGGTTCGCGGTCACCCTGCTTCGGGAGGCGGTCGGCGGCACGTTGGACGTAGCCGGAGCTGAGGTGGTCGAGCATCGGCCGGGCGGCCATGGAGGCATCGGACGCCCGGAGCCGAGGGACGCAGATGGCCGTACCGGTGTCGGACATGTGCTCGAGCAGTCGGCAGACGTACGTGGCGATCAGATCGGCGCGCAGCGTCCAGCTGGCGTTGACGTACCCGAACGTCGAGGCGAGGTTCGGCACGTCGGAGTAGGCGAACCCCTTGTACGCCCACCGCTGGGAGAAGTCGACCGCCTCGCCGTCGACGACGACGTCGACCTCGCCGAGCGTGACCATCTCGAGCCCGGTCGCCGTGACGACGATGTCGGCGTCGAGGTGCTCACCCGATTCGAGTTCGATCCCGGTCTCGGTGAACGTGGCGATCCGGTCGGTGACGACCGACGCGGTACCGGCGTTGATCGCGTCGAACAGGTCGCCGTTGGGGACGAGGCACAGGCGCTGGTCCCACGGTGCGTACGACGGCGTGAAGTGGGTCTCGACGTCGTAGTCGTCGCCGAGCGCCTTGCGCACACGTCCGACGAGCAGGTTCTTCGCCTGGTCCGGCTTGGCCCGCATCCGCTTGTAGAGGAGCTGTTGCAGTGTCGTGTTCTTCCAGCGGGTGATGCGGTACGCGAGCGAGTCGGGGAGCACCTTGCGCAGGCCGTTGGCGATGCGATCGACATCCGGTCCGGCGGCGACGTAGGTGGGGGAGCGCTGGAGCATCGTCACATGGCCCGCGCTCGCGGCCATCGCCGGCACGAGCGTCATCGCCGTGGCGCCGGACCCGATCACGACCACGCGCTCGGCGGTGTCGTCGAGGTCGTCGGGCCAGTACTGGGGGTGCACGATCGTGCCCTGGAATCGATCCCGTCCCGGGAAGTCGGGCGTGTGGCCGTGGCGGTAGGAGTAGTACCCCGAGCACATCGACAGGTAGTTGCAGCGGTACCACGCGCGCTCGCCGGTCCCGGCCAGTTCGACCTCGACGGTCCAGATGGCGGTGTCGGTCGACCACTCCGCACGGCGGACCAGGTGTCCGAATCGGATGTGGCGGTCGATGTGGTTCTCGGCGACGGTCTCGCGGAGGTAGGCCAGGATCGACGGGCCGTCGGCGATCGACTTCTCTGCCTTCCACGGCTTGAACTCGAAGCCCAGCGTGTGCATGTCGCTGTCGGAGCGGATGCCGGGGTAGCGGAAGAGGTCCCACGTACCGCCGATGTCGTCGCGACCCTCGAGGATCAGGTACGTGCGATCGGGGGCCTCGGTCTGGAGGTGATACGCCTGGCCGATGCCCGACAGGCCGGCGCCGACGATCAAGACGTCGACGTACGGTGCCTCGGCAGGGTGCTGGTCGGTGTCCACCGCCGCGACGGTATCGGACGAAGTCTTGACGTGACGCGTCGTCCGGGCGGTCGTAGCCTGGACACATGTCGACCATGTTCGCTCCCCCCACCGGCCCGCCGGCCTGGAGCCCACCCGAGCCGGTGCCTGCCGGGTCGCCGTCGGATCCGACGCCCTCGACTCCACGCCGAGCCGGCTTCCTCGTCGTCGCCGTGCTCGCGTTGCTGGCGCTCGGCGTCGGCGCGTTCGTCGCGCTCGACAGCGCCGGCGGCGACGACGTGGCGCTGCCGACCGTCGATGCCTACTCCCTGGCCGCTGCAGCCGAGGCGACGCTCGCCGCCCGCACCGTCGAGTTCGACCTGACGGTCGATGCCGCCGGTCTCGGTGCCGTCACGGTGTCGGGTGCGGTCGACAACGAGGCCGGGTTGATGAGCGTGTCGAGCGATCTGTCCGGCCTGCTGCCGATCGACGATGCCCTCCCCATGGACGGCGGATCGGTCGAGCTGCTCTTCGACAGCGAGACGGCGACGATGTACATCGGTGCCTCGGGCTTCGGCGAGCTGTTCGGCGCCGACACACCGTGGATCTCCGCCGACCTGGGCGTGCTCGCCGAGCAGGCGGGTGTGTCGCTCGACGAGCTGCGTGCCGAGACCTTCATCGACCCGACCGAGACGGCACGGCTCCTGCTCGATGCCGACGACGTCACCGAGATCGGCGCCGAGACCATCGACGGCGTCGAGACCAGGCACTACCAGGTCACCGTCGATGTCGCCGGTGCGCTGGCGGCGATTCCGACCGACGAGTTCCCCGACCTGGGCGAGCTCCCGGAGCTCGACGTTCCCGACACCGTCGTCTACGACGTCTGGGTCACCGCCGACAACGAACTGCGGCGGGCCTCGTTCGAGCTCGACGTGGCGGGGCAGTCCGTGGCGACCGTGCTCGACATGACGACCAGCGATCAGCCGTTGGAGCTGGCGGTGCCGACCGACGCGTTCGACATCACCGCCTGGCTCGACTGGTGAGCAACGCCGCCGCCGAGCGGTGACCTGACTCGCAGGCGTCGACCGGGTCGTCGCGCCAGCCGGCGGTGAGGAACCCGGCGGCGAACGCGTCGCCGGCACCGGTCGTGTCGTCGACACCGTCGACGGCAATGGCCGAGACCGCGACCGATGGCTCGCCGCGGCGGTGGAGCAGTGCGGCATCGGCGCCGCGCTTCTCGACGAAGAGGGCGCGGTCTCGTGCGGCATCGGCGCCGAACGCGTCGGTCTCGTCGCGGTTGGCGAGCACGACGTCGGGCTCCAGGGCGCGGATCAGTCGGCGCATCTCGTCGAGGCCGTAGTCGCTCATCACGGACGTCGACGACAGGTCGATCGACACCGCCACGTGGCGCTCCCGCGCCCAGTCGATCACCGTCGACGCAGTGGTCGCGATGGGTTCGACGGCGAGGGAGTAGAACGGCACGTGCAGAACGGTGACGTCGTCGAGCCAAGCCGGCTCGGGGTCGGTCAGCCGGACGCACGTCCGGCGGTCGGTCAGCATCGAGCGTTCACCGGCGGTGTCGACCAGCGCCACGATCGTCCCCGTCGAACCGTCCCGTCTCGCATGGGTCACGTCGACGCCGAGGTCGGCCATCTCCCGGAGCATCGCTGCGCCGATGGCGTCGTCGCCCACCTGGCCGAGGAACCGGGCGCCATGGCCTCGGGCAGCGACGGCGACCGCGGTGTTGGCGGCGCTGCCGCCACGCCGCCGCGAGATCGTGGCCGGCGTGTCGGACGCGACGTTGACCGGGCCGTCGAGCCGGACGATCACGTCCTCGACGACGTCGCCGAGGGTTGCGAGCACCACTCAGCCGCCGTCGACGTCGTCGCTCAGGGCCGGATCGTCGACGGCGGCCATCACGTCGAGGCCCGCCATGCGGCCCGACGGATCGGCCACCTCGACCACCCGCTCGTCGACGTCGTCGTACTCCAGGCGCAGGGCCTTGCTCATGGTGGCGTGCATCGCATAGGTGCAGGTGATGTAGGTGAACTCGAGGATTTCCTCGTCGGAGAGCTGACGCTGCAGTTCGTCGAACAGTGCGTCGGGCACTCGCCCGAACTGGAGGGTCAGGCAGTCGGTGTAGGCGAGCACCGTCCGCTCGACGGGCGACCAGCAGTCGGCGACCGACCAGGCCGGAATCGCCGCGACCTGCTCGTTGCTGAAACCGACGTCGCGCATCGCCTTGCAGTGCTGGCTGAACACGAACTGGCTCCCCACGTTGAAACCCGCTCGGGTCTGGCCGAGCTCGCGCAGCATCGGGTCGAGCGCTCGTTTCGGGTCGCGGTAGAACTGGAAGCCGGCGGTGGTGTGGTCGAACGCGTCGGGCACGAGAGCGAAGACCGTCCACCAGTTGCCGGGTGTCCCCGAGGCGGTGCCGGGCTCGGCGACGGGGTCGCGGTCGCCGAAGAGCATCGAGTAGATCGCCTGGCCGAGGGGATGCGCGTCCTCCCTGCCGACCTGACGGAGTCGCGGCACGTCAGGCGTCCTGGTGCATCGGCGGGCGCTCGCCCTCGACGAGCGGATCGACCGAGAGGAGCCGGTGAGCTTCGGTGGGGTCGGGTTCGAAGCCCGGCGTGTCCCGACACAGCTCGACCATGATCCCGTTGGGATCCATGAAGTACAGCGAGTGACACCAGCCGTGGTCCTGCTCCATCGCCGGCTCGATGCCGTCGGCAGCCATGCGGGCGCGGACCGCCTCCTGCTGCTCGGCGGTGGCCCGGAACGCACAGTGGTTGACCCAGAACGGCAGGCCGACGCCGTCGGACACGTCGGTGGTCCAGTCGGGCTGCTCGCCGACCTGGTGGAACTGGAAGAACGCAATGCACTCGGTCTGGCCGTCGACACTCGGCGTGTCGGTCGTGATCTCGTAGAACACGTGGCGGATCCAGCTCTCGCCGAGCGCCTGCACCTCGGTGTGGATCAGTGGGAAGCCCATGAGGTCCTCGTAGAAGTGTGACGTCGCGTCGACGTCTCGCGTGGCGTAGGCAACGTGGTGCAGTGGCATGGGTCGAGCGTAGATCCCGGGATGGGGGCGGCTATCAAGGGGAGATGCCGGTCGCGCACGTCAACGGTCTCGACGTCTACTTCGAACTCCACGGGGAAGGTCCGCCACTGCTCAACATCAGCGGTTCGGGCAACGATCTCCGCCGTTCCCCGGCGTCGGTGATCCCGGTCAACCGGGCCTTCGAGACCCTCCACTACGACCAGCGCGGTCTGGGGCGGACGTCGAAACCGGACGTGGAGTACTCGATGGCCGACTACGCCGACGACGCCGCGGCGCTGATCCACTCGATGGGGTGGGCGAGTTGCCACGTGCTCGGCACCAGCTTCGGCGGAATGGTGGCACTCAACCTGGCGATCCGGCATCCGGACGTGATCGACCGCCTCGTGCTGTGTTGCACGTCTCCGGGCGGTGACGCTCCGAGCTACCCGTTGCACGAGCTCGCCTCGATGGATCCGGACGTCGCGTTCGCGACCAGGATGCGGCTCCTCGACCGGCGTTGGGACCCGGACGCCGACGAGCCGATCCCCGGCCTCGGGAAGATGTACGAACGGATCGCCGCCCGCCCGGACCTCGACCGCGAGCAGCTGGCCGGGCTCGGACGGCAGATGACGGCGCGACGGGGACACGACGTCGTGGCTGGTCTCGGATCGATCTCGGCGCCGACGCTGGTGTGTGCGGGCCGCTACGACGAGATCGCCCCGGTCGAGAACTCCGAACTGCTCGTCGAGCGGATCCCCGACTCGGAACTCCGCGTGTTCGAGGGCGGCCACTACTTCATGGTGCAGGACCGGGCTGCCTATCCGGCGATCATCGATTTTCTGTCCGCCGACGAGTGATCCGTGATACCCTCCGGGGTATGTGTCGTCAGATCACCTGCAAGAGCTGCGGTCGCCCGGGCTGGGCCGGCTGTGGGGCCCACGTCGAACAAGTCCTCGGGCACGTGCCCCAGAGCGAGCGTTGCCAGTGCGGCGCCGCCGGTGCCGCGCCCAGGAAGTCCTGGTTCAAGCGCTGAACCTGGAGTACACAGTGCAGGCATGATCCGCCTGCGCCAGATCGCACTGATCGCACCCGACCTCGACCCGGTCGTCGAGCATCTCCGGTCCACGCTCGGTCTGGAGGTCTGCTTCCACGATCCCGGTGTGGCCGAGTTCGGGCTGCGCAACGCAATGCTGCTCGTCGGTGACCAGTTCCTCGAGGTGCTCTCGCCGATCGCCGACGACACCGCCGTCGGACGGCTGCTCGCCAAGCGGGGCGGTTCCGGTGGCTACATGGTGATCCACGAGGTCGACGACCTCGACCGACGCGTCGAGGATCTCGCCGGCCGCGACGTCCGCATCGTCTGGTCGGGCGACTTCCCGGGCATCCGGGGGCGTCATCTGCATCCTCGGGACGTCGGTGGCGCCATCGTGTCGATCGACGAGCCGGACCCGCCGGGCAGCTGGCGCTGGGGCGGCCCCGACTGGCAGGCGATGGCGGCCACCGGTCCCACGGGAGCGGTCGACGCGATCTCCGCGGCGACGATCGCCGCCACGGACTCCGATGCGCTCGCCGCCCGCTGGGCCGACCTCGGCATCGACGAATCGGTGAGATTCGTCGAGCGGGGTGACGACGGTCCGCCGGTCGACGGCATCGTCGGGATCGAGTTGCGGGCGGTCGACCGGGGTCGGGTGGGGGAGAGCCACGAGATCGGCGGCGTGAGGATCGAGCTCGTCTGATGGCGTCGCATCCGCAGATGTTCGACGACGACGACCCGTACCTCCGGCGAGTCCGCGAGCTCGCCGAGGCGCTGCCGGGAGCCGATCTGAAGGTGTCGCACGGCCGTCCGGCGTTCTTCACCAAGAAGGTCTTCGCCTACTACGGCGGCTCGGTGAAGATCGACGGCGAGTGGGTGCAGCACCCGCACTCGCTGATGATCCTGCCCGACCCCGGTGACCGCCCGGCACTGCTCGAGGACGACCGGACCTACGTGCCCGCCTACCTGGGTCCGTCGGGTTGGATCGGCCTCGACCTCGACGATTCGACCGACTGGAACGAGATCGGCGAACTCCTCGACGCCTCCTACCGGCTCACCGCTCCGAAGACGCTGATCGCCGAACTCGACGCCGGTGGCTGACGCTCAGTCGGCCGCCCGCAGCGCCCTGACCCGCTGGCGGGCGAGTTCGATCAGTTGGTGGTCGTTCGGGGGGAGCGTGTCGGGGTGGCGGCGGCCGACGGCGAGCATCGGGGTGCCGTCTCGTCGGTGGTAGATCACGTGGCCGCGTTCGGTGCGTTTCGCCCGGTAGTGGGTGTGTTTCGTCGGGTTGTGACGCCCGCACGCCAGCGACGAGTTCTCGGGATCCGTGGGGCCGTCGTCGGACCACTCGGTCACGTGGTCGACCTGAGCGAAGGTCGCGGCCACGCCGCAACCGGGATGATCGCAACTCGTCGCCATCAGCTTGGCGGCCTCGCGGGCGGCACCGGTGAACAACCGCTGCCTGCGTCCCATCTCGATGACCACGCCGGCGGAGTTCATCACGACCCGCCGGACGTGGCCCTGCAGCGAGGCCAGCACGACGTCGTCGGGGAGCAGGTTGATGCCCGTGTCGGTCTCGCACCGGCGCTCGGCGAAGTCGGTGGAAGCGAGGTCGTCGGGGACGGGCACGAGACCGTGGGCGGCGAGACCCTCTTCGAACGTGCGCTGGTCGACGACGATGTTGACGAGGTGTGTCGGCCGGCGCCCGTCGGCGGGAGCGATCACGGACTGCCGGAAGATCGCCTGGACGGCGTCGAAGCGGCGTTGGGCGTCGGTGCGGGGGAGGAGCGAGGCGGGCGCATCGGCGCCGTGGAGCCGGGTTCGTTCGGCGACATCGGCCTGGAACTCCCGTTCGAGCTGGGCCGTGAAGATCGCGATCATCTCGGCCGTGGAGAGGGCGTCACCGCCCGACGCCCGCAGGTGCAGGCTGCCGTCGAGATCGACGACGGTGGCGGTGCGGTTGAGCACGTCGGTTTCGCGGTCGGCGTGCGCCCCGTCGAGATCGGCGAGGACTTCCCACCGACGCAGGCAGGTGCGGGCATTGTCGAAGCTGAGCTGTTCGGCCTGGTCCAGCAGGACGTCGATCGAGTCGACGAGCTGATCGCCGCACCGAGGGTTGGCCCGCACCCGAGCCAGCTCGTCGGCCTGGGCGGTGCCGATGTGTCCGGCGTGGAGTGCCTCGCCGACGTCGGCGAGATCGTCGACGAGGCGCGCCAGCTTCCGTAGCCGGTTGCACTGCGCCCCGGAGTAGTTGGCGTTCGCCTTCAGCCAGCCGGTCATCGAGTGGTGGTGATCGACGACGTGGATCGAGCGGCGCTGCCCTTCGGCGACGACGGCGGCCATCTCGGCGTCGATCCGCCGACGCTCCAGCTCGAGCTGGCGGAACCTGTCGGTCAGGGCCGGATCGTCGAGTTCCCGGAGCGTGTCGACAACGGTGGCCAACATGAAGTCATGATATCAAACATACATACGTTTGACAATCACAAACCGTACAAAGATTCGATTCATTGCGTCAGGGTCGCGCGCCGCGGCCGAGCCCGTCGAGGAGTTCGCCGATCGCCGCCACCATCTCGATCTCGTCGTCGGTCGCCGGCGACCGGAGCACGGCCTCCCAGCGCACGGGGATCCGGGTGTCGAGCAGTGGCACGACGGCGAGGCCGTCCAGGCGAGCCGTGGCGACGGCGAGCGACGGCTGCACGGTGATCGAGCCGAAGGCCCGCATCAGCTCGAGGATCATGGCGAGGGACTCGACCTTGCGGAGCCGGAGCGGTCGGACCCCGGCCGGTTCGAAGAACTCGTGGTGCTCGAACCCGTGGGCCGGGCGATCGCCGGCGGTCACGTAGGTCGCGTCGCCGACGTCGTCGGGCAGCAGGACGCCACGCGCCGCTGCGGGGTGGTCGGCGCGCACGATGCCCACCAGGTCGTCGTCGGCAAGGGGTTCTCCGATCGGTGCGATCGCCGCCGGCGCGACGACGACACCGAGGTCGGCCCGACGTCGCAGGACGGCGTCGTCGACCGAGCCGTAGGCGACCCGGACGAAGTCGAGATCGCACGGCAGGGTCGACATGCCGATCAGCGGGCCGAACCACGGCGCGGTGTCGTAGAAGTCGAGCGCGATCCGGACCGCCGGACGGTCGGCGGCGCCCATCCAGCGGGCGGTCTCCTCGGCCGCTCGCACCGTGGCCTGGGCCGCGGCGCCGACCTCGGCCAGGTGCAGCCCCGCCGGAGTCAGCCGGACGCCGCGGCCGTCCGGCGTCGTCAGGGCGACGCCGAGTCGCCGCTCGGCCTCCTTGAGACGGTGGCTGGCGGCGGACGGGCTGAGGGCCAACGCGTCGGCCGCTCGGCCCAGGTGGCCGGTGTGGTGCAGCGCAGCCAGCAGCTCGAGGTGGGCGCGCTCCAACGATTCATGCACTGAACTCATCGAAATGCACGATACAACGCGCTGGACGAATCAGTCGAGTGGCGAGACACTGGGACCGTGCCCCTCGCAGACCGCCGCCGAACGACCGATCTCCTCCGGAACTGGCAGCCGGCTCCCGCGCTTGCCACGGCGGTCATCGCCGCGACCTCGGTCGGCTCGGCATTCGCCAGCTACTTCGCCCGACGCCTCACCGATGCCGGGATCTCCACCGTCGCCGTCGCGTTCTTCCGGTTCGCCATCATCGCCGTCGTACTGACGCCGCTGGTCGCGTGGGACCGGCCTCGCCGCGGGGCGACGACGTGGGGTCTCGCGTCCGGTGCCGCGATGGGCCTCGGCTGGATCGCCTACGTCCACGCGATCGAGAACGGCGCCGTCGCCACGGCGGGCGTGGTCTACATGACGTTTCCGATGTTCACGCTCGTGGCGGCCCGCCTGGCCTTCGGGATCCGTCCCTCGCCGAGGTCGGTCGGTGCCGCAGGGCTGGTGATCGTCGCCGCCGTGGTCGCCCTCGGCGCGCCCGGTGCCGGTGTGCCAATCACGGCCTTCATCGCACCGGCGACGTTCGGCTTCTCGATCGCCGTGCTCACCGAGCGACTCGGCGTGCTCGACCCGTTCGAGCGCCTGGGGGCCGTCGCCCTCGGCGCCATGGTGGCACTCGTCCCACTGTTGGCGACCATGACGCCGTCGGAGGTCGTGCCGCTGACGCTCGCCGGCTGGATGTGGCTGGTCGGCATCGGCGTCGGATGTGCGCTCGTGCCGATGCTCCTCTACGCCGCCGTGGCGCAGCGCGTCGGCGCCGCCGGCGCGGCGATGGCCGGCTCGGCGGAGCTGCCGACCGTGTTCCTGATCGGTGCGGTCTTCTTCGGCGAGGGCATTCGCGCCGGCCAACTCGTGGCGGCGGTCATCATCGTCATGGCGATCGCCATGACGACGATCAGGCGCCCGAGAACGGGCGTTCAGAGCGTGGAGATGCCACCGTCGACGGGGACGACGGCTCCGGTGGTGTAGGCGCCGGCGCGGCTGGCGAGGAAGATCACGGTGCCGGCGACGTCCTCGGGGGAGCCGATCCGCTTGCGGGGCACGCTCGCCTCGACCATCGCCCGGCTGTTCGGGTCCTCGAGGCGGTACGCCATCATCTTCGACTCGAACGGGCCCGGCGCGATCGAGTTGATCGTGATGTGCTCACCGACGAGGTGGCTCGCCATGTGGCGCGCCATCATGTGGATCCCTGCCTTCGACGCCGAGTACGAGTAGTTGTCGCCGATCGGTACGCGGATCCCGTCGATCGAGCCGATCATGATGACCCGCGCCGGATCGTCCGCCGTTGCTCCGGCCTTCAACTGGGGGAGCAGCGCCTGGGTCAGCATGAACGGTGCCTTGACGTTGATCGCCATGACCTTGTCGAAGCCGATCTCCGGGAACTCGCCGAGTGGTGCGCCCCACGCCGCGCCGGCGTTGTTGACCAGGATGTCGATCTGCTGCTCCCGTGCGGTCAGCGCCGCCACGAACGAGGTGAGTCCGTCCTCGGTCGACAGGTCGGCGGGAATCGAGATGCATTCGCCGTGCTCGGACAGTTCGGCGGCGGCGGCATCGCACTGCTCGGCCTTGCGGGCGGTGATGTACACCTTCACGCCGTTGGCGACCAGGCCGGAGGCGATCATGAACCCGATTCCGCGCGACCCGCCGGTGACGACGGCGACCTTGCCGTCGAGGCCGAACAGATTGCTGATGGCGAGTGGGTCGTTCGTATCGGTCATGCTGGGAGTATGGCCGACAGCGACACCAGCATCCCGAACGGCGGCAGGGTCCTGGAGACCCGCCGCACCGCGATCGGCGAGGTCGAGGTCCACGACGATCCTGTCGCCGAGTTGACCGACGGCCAGATCCGTCTGCGCGTCGACCACTTCGCGGTCACGGCGAACAACATCAGCTACGCCGGAGCGGGCGACCTGCTCGGCTACTGGGACTTCTTCCCGTCGCCCGGCGCCCCGGAGTGGGGACGTGTGCCGGCGGTCGGCTACGCCGAGATCATCGAGTCGCGTCATCCCGACCTGGCCGTCGGCGGTCGCTACCAGGGTTGGTTCCCGATGGCCGAGACCGTCACGTTCACCGCAACGCCACGACGCGACGGCTTCCGCGACGACGGCGAGCACCGCCAGGCGCACGCCCCGATCTACCGCACCTTCACCCGCACCGATCTCGACCCGTTCCACGACGACGCGCCCGACGGCGAGGAGCGTCACGCGATCCTGCGCGTGCTGTTCCTGACCGGCTTCCTCGCCGAGGAGTTCTTCGCCGATTCCGGAGGCGGGGCCGACACCGGAGCTGCCGCGTACTTCGGCGCCGACCAGGTGATCGTGCTCTCCGCCTCGTCCAAGACGGCGATCGGGTTCGCCCAGCGGGCTGCGCAGCGAGACGGGGTGAGCGTGGTCGGCCTCACGTCGGCGGCCAACACCGACTTCGTCGCGTCGCTCGGCTACTACGACACCGTCGTGGCCTACGACGACATCGCGTCGATTCCCGACGTCGACAGCGTGCTGATCGACATGGCCGGCAACCCCGCCGTCCTCGGCGCGGTCCACCGGCACCTCGGCGACCGTCTGCGCTACTCGATGATGATCGGCAAGAGCCACCACGACGCGGCGCCGACCGCCGGAGCGGCCGACCTGCCCGGACCGGCCCCGGTGTTCTTCTTCGCCCCGAGCGAGGTCGAGCGGCGCGTCGCCGGCTGGGGAGCGGACGAGTACCACCGGCGCATGGTCGACGCGACCCGCGACTTCGTCGAGGGCAGCCGTTCGTGGATGACCATCGAGCATCACCTCGGAGCCGACGGCCCCGCGTCGGCGTGGGCGGCGATCCACGGCGGTGAGGTGCCGCCGAGCGTCGGCATCATCGCGTCGTTCCACGGATGAGTCGTCCCGACCTCCATCGCCGGCTCCTGAGAGTCCCGCGACCGAACGAGAAACGCCTGGCCGTCCGCGTGACGCCCGACGCGTTGCGTCACGTGCGCGCCCGTCACCCCTGGGTGTTCGAGGAGTCGGTCACCTCCGTCAGCCACGAGGCCGAGGCCGGCGACCTCGCCGTGATCTTCGACAACGACCGCAAGTTCGTCGCCCTCGCACTCCACGACCCCGAGTCGCCGATCCGCTTCCGCGTCATCCACGTCGGCACGCCGACACCGGTCGACGACGACTTCTGGCGCCGGAGCATCGAACGGGCCCTCGAACAGCGCACGGCGTTCACCTCCGACCCCGACGCCGATCAGCTCGCGTACCGCATCCTCAACGGCGAGAACGACGGCGTCCCCGGACTCGTGGTCGATCGGTACGCCGACGTGCTCGTCGTCAAGCTGTATTCGGCCGTCTGGTTCCCCCACCTCGTCGCCGTCACCCGGGCACTGCTCGACGTCACCGGCGCCGGCGGCGTCGTGCTCCGCCTCGCCCGCAACGTCGCCCGGGGCGAGACGTACGGCCTCACCGACGGCGACGTGATCGCCGGTGTGGTCCCGCCCGGCCCGGTCCGATTCGCCGAGGGCGGACTGTGGTTCGACGCCGACGTGCGCGCCGGCCAGAAGACCGGCCACTTCCTCGACCAGCGGGCCAACCGCCTGCGCGTCGGCGCGATGGCCTCTGGCCGTGACGTCCTCGACGTGTTCGCGTCGACCGGAGGGTTCAGCGTCCACGCGGCCGCCGGCGGAGCACGACGCGTCCATGCCGTCGACGTCTCGGCACCGACGCTCGCCGCTGCCGAACACAACATGGCGCTCAACGACCACCTCGAGACCGTGCGCGCCTGCGAGTTCACCACCGAGGTCGGCGACGCGTTCGAGGTCATGGCCCGTCTCGGTCGATCCCGCGACACCTTCGACATCGTCGTCGTCGACCCGCCGTCGTTCGCCCAACGCCAGGCGAACGTCGACGGCGCTCTGCGCGCCTACACCCGCCTCACCCACCTCGCGTTGCGCCTCGTCCGGCCCGGCGGGACGCTCGTCCAGGCGTCGTGCTCGAGCCGAGT
>JAWLFC010000120.1:1242-7936 GCA_041685755.1 Ilumatobacteraceae bacterium | reverse complement strand
AGCTTGCGCTCGAACATCCACTGGGGCCCGTCGACCGGCTCGTCGACGAGCGTGGCCAGCTGCGGCTCGACGAACTCCGGACTGCTCACGACGCCGTCCCTTCCGCCGAGTCGTCGCCGTCGGCCTCGGCCATCAGGTCGGCGATCTCGCTGACGGTGTGACCGGAGCGCACCGACTCGGGTTCGGTGGAGGTCGGGTTGCGGCGGGCGTCGGCAGCGTCGTCGTCACGCTTGATCAACAGCCACTGGTCCTCCTCGGGCCGGAACTGCTGCAGGGTGTACCCGCCGCCGAGCTTCTCGGCGTCGACGCGAAAGCTGAGATGTCCGCCGTCGAGGGCGTCGGCGACGTCGACGGGCTCGCCGTCGTCGTCGGTCGTGGTGTTCGTCCAGGTGCCGAGGTCCCAGACGATGACGGAGCCGCCTCCGTACTCCTCCTCGGGGATCGTGCCCTCGAAGTCGGCGTACCCCAATGGATGGTCCTCGACCCGGACGGCGAGTCGTTTCTCGCGCGGATCGGTGGACGGCCCCTTGGGTACGGCCCACGACAGGAGCACCCCGTCGTGCTCGAGGCGGAGGTCGTAGTGCTCGCTCGACGCAGCGTGGTGCTGCACCACGAACACCGGACGGTCCAGCCCCTCGGGTGCATCGTCGCCGACCTCGTCCATGGGTTCCGACGTCCTCTCCGGATCCCGTTTGTCGCGGTATCGGCGCAATCGCTCGCTCATGTGACGATGCTTCCCGCATCGGCCGACCGCTACGCCGAACCGCTACGCCGAACCGCTACGCCGACTTCGGTCGGAACGCAGGGTGCTCGACGACGATCGCCCGACGTCGTCCCGGCGTGGAGACCGTCACGGATGCCCCGACGACCCGTCCCGACCGGTGCGTGTCTGCGGGCTCAGCAGCGAGCGAGCACGCTCAGCCCAGTCGTCGACGTGCAGCCTGTTGCTGATCCACCAGACGCCGAGCAGCAGGAGTACGAAGCCGACGAAGGCGATGGCGACGATCGCGACCAGCAGGCCGGCGACCAGCAGGCCGAGTCCGACGATCGCCGCCATCAGATGCGCGCGCCTCCGCCAGCGCTGCCGGTCGGGGCGTTCGAGTTCGACGTTCGACATCTCCTCGGACAACCGAGCCTGGATCTCCTCGAACTCTCGCCGCTCCTGGGGCGTCAACGATCGACGGTGCTCGTTCATGCCGTCGGTCCTGCCCCGCTGCTCACCAGTTCAGTCCGGCGATGCTCCGATTTCCGGCTCGGGGCGAGGGCGGCGGTTTCCACGCGCACCCGCCGGCGGAGCACGAGCGCGTCGAGGGCGCTGCCGACGATCGCGGTCCGCCAGGCCCCGATCGCCATCGGAGCCGCAGCGATCTCGGTGGCGACCGCCACGTAGTTCGGGTGGGCGACGACGCGATACGGGCCCGACGCCACGGGGAGCTCGTCCGGGGGAATCAACACCCGAGTGGTCCACCGGTCGCCCAGCGACCAGATCGCCCAGTAGCGCAGAGGTTGGGCGGCGAGGAGGGCAACGACGCCGAGGCGTCGCCACGATCGAGCCGTCGGTGACGCCCATGACGTCTCGGCCGCCATGGCTGCGAGCCAGCCGACGTGCAGCGCGACCATCGCCGGGTAGCCACGGCGGTCGTGCTCGACGGCGCCGCGGGCGCGCAGACGACGTTCGTTGCGCCGCGACCAGGCGAGCTCGACCAGGCGTTGTGCGGCGATCGCTCCGACGACGGCGAGCCGGACGCGCCGACGATCCGGCGTCACCATCTCACGAGGACGTGTTCGGCGGCGAAACCCGGACCCATCGCCGACACGAGGGCGACGTCGCCCGCGGCCGGCGGTGGTGACGACCGTCCGTGCAGTGCCCGCTGCAGCACGAACAGCGCCGTCGGCGCCGACATGTTGCCGTGGTCACCGAGGACCGCCCACGACCGCTCGAGACCGTTCCGGTCGACCGGGAGGGCGTCGGTGTAGGCGTCGAGCACCTTGGCGCCGCCCGGGTGCAGCAGGAAGTGGTCGATCTCCTCGACGGTGATCTCCGCCCGCCGACACACCTCGTCGACGCTGGCAGCGAGGTGACGGCGCACGACGGCGGGCACGCTGCGATCGAGCACCACGCCCAGGCCGTGCTCGGTGAACTCGAAGCCCATCACGTCGGCGGTGTCGGGCCACAGCGTCGTCGAGTCGGCGACCATCGCCGGGCCCTCGGCGGCCGTCGACACCACGACGGCCGCCGCGCCGTCGGCGAACAGGCTGCTCGCGACGAGGTTGGTCGTCGACACGTCGTCGAAGCGGAACGTCAGGCTGCACAACTCGGTGGCCACCAGCAGCACGTTCGACCCCGGCCGGCTGCGGGCGAGGGCGGCGGCGCGGGCCAGCCCGCCGACGCCACCGGCGCAGCCGTGCCCGAAGGTCGCATCGCGCCTCGTCGTGGGTGGGCAGCCGAGTTCGAGCACGAGACGGGCGTCGAGCGACGGTGTGGCCAGGCCGGTCGACGACACGAAGCAGACGGCGTCGACGTCGTCGGCGTCGATGCCGGCGTCGACCATGGCCGCCCGGGCGGCGTCGGCCGACAACGCCAACGCTTCGTCGATGTAGCGCCGGTTGCGTTCACCGAACGTGTGCGGCTGGGAGAACCAGTCGGGAGCGACGCAGAAGTTGCGGCGGTCGACCCCCGAATTGTCGAACACCGACAGGAACCGGTCGACATCGCGACGCTGCTCGCCGAAGTGCGTCCGTGCCAGTTCCCGCGCGCAGGGCTGCGTGACCACGTGTGGAGGTACCGCGGTACCGAGGCCTCGAATCCGCGCCACCGGTGGGTTCACGCGCCCACCTCGACGCGGCGCTCGTTCATCGACGGATCGCCGTGCGAGGAGTCGTCCTCCGGTCGGGCGCAGCTGTTGCGGAACACGTACTGCGACCGGCGCTTGCGATGACGGCTCGACCAGTCGATCGGCGGTCGTGGCGCGTCGGGATCGAGGTAGCCGAGCCGGTACAGGGCCATCAGCTCGAGATCGTCGG
This sequence comes from Ilumatobacteraceae bacterium, assembly GCA_041685755.1. Classification (GTDB taxonomy): domain Bacteria; phylum Actinomycetota; class Acidimicrobiia; order Acidimicrobiales; family Ilumatobacteraceae; genus Sva-07. The sequence goes on along the minus strand of JAWLFC010000120.1, from coordinate 4,912 downwards.
GCACGTCGAGCAACGATTCGAGGCGACGCCACTGCTCCGGCACCTCCATCGGGAACGAGATGAACTGGATGCCCATGCCGAGCGCCGTCGTCGCCAACCAGACGTTCTCGATCGCGGCGCCCAGACCGAACACGGAGTAGAAGCCGGACAGCTCACCCGGTCGGTACTCGGTTCGATCGAGCAACGCGGCCAACACGAGCGGAGCACCACCGACCAGGTCGCGGTTGGCGTCGGCCAGCGTCGCGGGGACCTTCAGGCGGTTCATCAGCTTCGTGGCGCCGTCGCTGAACACCAGTCGCCGGAACGGTCGCAGCGCCCGTGGCAGCTGGTCGAACAAGATGCCGTCGCGGCGTTCGTCCATCTCGCTCTCGGAGAAACGGAAGTAGCGGCGGTAGCGGTCGAAGAAGCGGCCCTCCTCGAACACCGACTGCATCGAGCGGGCGCTGATGTCGGCGATCGTCGCGATGCGGTCGGGGTCGTCGATCAGCACGAACCGCCACGGTTGGCTGTTGAAGTGCGACGGGGCCATCCCCGCCACGTCGACGAGGAGCCGTTGATGCTCGAGTGAGACCGGCTCCGGCGACAGCGGCCCGTTCGTGGTGCGTCGACCGGCGACGACGTCGAGGAAGTCCATGTCGACCGTCAGGAGGTCGGCGGTCGCTGGTCGCCGCCGAGCCGTTCGGGATCCATCGGTTCGGCGTCGGGGCCGGCGGGGCGGTCGGCGCCGTCGTAGAGCCGCTCCGAGCGGGTCTCGGTGACGTGTTCCTCGTGGCGCGAGGCCTGTTCCGGGTTCTGGCGATTGAGGAAGAACCAGCCGACGGCGACCACGGCGGCGAGCACTCCCAGCACGATCACGACGATGTCCATGTCGGCGGCACTACCCACCTCATCCGCTGTCCATGCACGCTCCGGGATCACTCCGCGGCGGGTGACTCGTCCGATGACGAGCCGGACCCCCGACGCGCCAGCCAGTTCGACAGCGGCTTGAAGACCCGGAGCGCCGTCACGGCGATGACGGCCGTCGCCACGGCCCCCACCCAGAATCCCAGGCCGGCAGCGAGGCCCACGGCGGCACTTGTCCACAGGGACGTGGCGGTCGTGATCCCGGTGATCGAGCCGCGGTGCTTGAGGATCGCCCCGCCGCCGATGAAGCCGATCCCGGCGGCGACGTACGACGCCACCCGGGTCACGTCGACCTGCACGTTCGTGGCCGAACCGTCGGCGAAGTCGGTGAACGCGCCCACCGAGATGGCGCCGAACAGCGCAGCGCCGAGGGCCAGCAGCAGGTGCGTACGGAACCCCGCGTCCTGGCCGTCGAGTTCCCGTTCGATGCCGAGGATGCCCCCCAGGAGTGCAGCGAGGAGGAGACGGCCGACGACCTCGATCTCCGTCGGCTCGGCGATGGCCGGGATGGCTGCGTCCACGATGTCCTCCAGTGCAGATGGCGGTGCCCGTCGCCGCGTCGGCGCAAACGTCGACTCACACCACGAGCAGGGCGACCATCGCCACCCAGACTCCGACGATCGCCACGTTCTCGAGGTCGACCTCGTCGGCGCCTGCCCCCTTGCGCAAGACGCCGGCGAGCGAGCAGTTGCGCCGTCCGAGCCATGCGGCCGCCGGCGCCGAACACGATCTCGGCAGCGACGCCGAACAGTGCGATGTCCACGTCAGCCCGTGTCGGCGCGCCACCGGCCCCGGCCCGGCATCACCGTCATCCAGCCGCCGTCGAACCGGTTCGTCAACGTGGCGCCGAAGAACGTCGTGACCGTGAGCACGATGCCGACGACGATCGTCGAGACGCTCGCCGAGCCGTCGTCGTAGCCGAGCAGCCACGGCGACACGATCAGCCAGATCCCGATCGGCAACGTCACCCACCGCAGGGCCCGGGCGATCTCCCACAGTGCCACGAACGACGCAGCAGCGGCGATGGGCCCGAAGATGCGGTCGTTCGACTGGGCGGGGTCGCCGTAGTCGAGCACCGCCGGCGCGAACATCAGCCAGACTCCCACGACGATGGCGACGACGCGGGCGATCATGCCGTCCCCCAGAACGCCGACCACACCGAGCGGCCGTCGTTGCGAACACGGCGCAGGTGCTGGAGGCTGGCGAGCACCTCGTCGATGCCGGGTCCGATCATCGCCAGTGAGATCACACCGGACACCAGACAGAGCGTGCAGAAGCTGTCGTAGAGCACCGGTTGGAAGATCGTCAGCATCACGCTCATCACGCCGAACGGGCCGACGAACAGCCCGAAGACGATCACGATCCACGGCATCGTCCGCCAGCGCCGTGTGCCGCCGATGGCTCCGGTCACGGCGTCGGCGACGTACCCGAGCAGACCGATCCCGGCGTCGCCGATCGGGAACCGCTCGAAGAACTCCGAGAACCCCGACTCCCTGACGATCTCCTCGGTGCCGTCGCCGAAGAACGGCTCCCAGATGGTGTCGACGGTCCCTCGCTGGAACAGTGCCAACCACCCTGCTGCGACGGCGCCGACGAGGGCCAACGCGATGATCGGGATGCGTTGCGACCACTTCGACGGGTTGACGCTCCACCCCGGTGGGCGCCCCTCGGCATCGCCCTCGAGACGAGCATCGACGTCGTCACGAAGCGAGTCGGGCGACACGGCGCGGGGGCTCCAGATCGTTCTCTCGGTACCACGCCTCGCGGTCGGTCTTGAGACGCTCGATCATGTCGGGGATGACCTCGGCGACGTGGTGCTCGGGCTCCCAGTCGAGCGCCTCGCGGGCGGTGCTGATGTCGAGGTCGTAGTGGTCGGTCGCCCGCTCGATCATCCACGACTTGATGAACGGGTCGGGACCGAGCGGGTTCTTCTCGCGCGCCCAGGCGCCGATCTTCGCCAGGGAGGGCGGTACCTCGAACGTCGGCCAGGAGTCGACGCCGTGGAGTTCGTGCGCGATCAGGTCCTGCAGGTCGCCGTACCCGACGGTCTCGGGTTCACCGATGAGCACCTCCAACGATTCGGGCAGCTGGTGGCGACGCCGGACGATGCGGGCGAGCGCGTCGACGGCGTCGTCGATGTGCACGAACGCCTGGCCGAGCCGGAGGTCGGCGGGATAGAAGTGGCTCGTGACCCAGCGGCCCTCGATCCGTTTGACCTGGTTGGTGATCGGCGGCGAGTGCCCCATCTCGTCGTAGGCGCCGGCGAGGCGCACGATGACGTTGGACGTCGCCACCGACGAGTGCTCGTCGATCACCGCCTCGGTGGCGACCTTCGACGCCGGGTACGGCCAGCTCCCCTCGATCGGCGCCGACTCGTCGACCTCCTCGCCGAGCTCGGCCGGACGGTGTACGAGCATGGTGGACGAGAAGACGAACTGCTCGAGATCGAAGCCGCCGAGGTGGCGCAGGAGCCGGCGCGTTCCCTCGACGGTCACCTGCTCGTAGAGGGGGCTGTCGCCACCGGCGAAGTCGTAGTAGGCGGCGAGGTGCACGACCGAGGAGATGTCGCACCCGAACAGCTGTTGCACGCGATCGAGCGCCCGGCCCACCGAGGCGTCGCTCGTCAGATCGGTGCAGATGAACTCGACATCGGCGGCCGAGCGCGGGTCGCCCTCGAGGTCGAAGCTGACCACCTGGTGGTCGTGGCGCAACTCGTCGACCAGGCGCGATCCGAGCAGGCCGGACCCACCGGTGACGATCACGACGG
>JAWLFC010000120.1:0-1142 GCA_041685755.1 Ilumatobacteraceae bacterium | reverse complement strand
GAGGTCGTGGGCTGGGTGGTCATGAACGTGTTCGTACCCGCGCCCGACGAAGGTCAATCCCCGGCGATTGGCGTTACGGGCGACCGGGTACCACTACGTCATGGACTCCGACACCGAACGAACACCCACCAATCCTTCGCCTTCCACTTCATCGTCTTCCACTCCGGCATCGGGCCGTCCGAGCGATGATCATCCGGCCATGGCCGTCTCGGACTGGATCGGACAGCATCGTCCCGACCTCGAAGAACTGGTCAACACCGACCCCGACCCGGTGCTGCTCGAGAACAACCTGGTGACGTTCGCCCCTGACCCGGCGACCGGCCGCGAGGTGGCGCTCGCCTTCGAACGGGTCTGCACCCATCACTCCGAGGTCGGCACGGTCGTCCTCGGTTCTCGGACGCGCGTGCCGCCCCCTTCGGCCGACGCCGAGAAGGTGACCGGAGACGCGGCCCGCAAGGCGCTCATCGGTGCCGTCATCGGGGCGGTCGTCTTCGCCGTGATCATCGGCCTGCTGACCTGGGCGCTCTTCGGTGGTGCACCGGCCGTGATCGGCGGGGCGATCGGTGGCGCGCTGTTCGGCGCCGGTTCGGTCGCGATGTGGGGCTACGTCATCGGCACCGGGCAGAGTCCGGCGTACCGCGAGAGCTTCGTCGACCCCGAGGCGGTCGAACTCGTCGCGGTGTCGGTCCACTCCCACGACGCCGGTGACATCGACGCCGCCCGCGAGGCGATCGCCGACATCGAGGGCCTCGAACTCCACCGTATGGATCGCAGCGGTCGCCCGATCACGTGACGCGCAGGTCGGGGTTGCGGTGGGGGTCGGACGGGTATCGCCCGGCAATGCAGAGCAACCGGATGCCGGCATGAACTCGGCTCAGGGCTCGTCACGTGACCGCGTCGGCGAACGGCCAGCCGAGCACCATCGGATCGTCGAGTGTGCCGCGGGGGCGCGGACGACGATCACGGGCGGCTATCGTCGTGGGGATGGACGACGACACCGCCCGCCTGTCCATCGCGTCGCCGGAAGCCGCGGTCTTCGTGCTGCGCGGAGAGATCGACGCCCACACGGCGCCGCATTTCGCTGCCCGTTTCGACCCGCTGCCCGCCGGCGCCGATGCAGCGGTGATCCTCGACATGGCCGA
>JAWLFC010000028.1:1706-31060 GCA_041685755.1 Ilumatobacteraceae bacterium | reverse complement strand
GTCGGTCAGCGGCTCCAGGTGCGGTCTTCGCGGTAGCGGGTCACGTTCAGCGGGGTGGAGCTCTGACGACGCTGACGACGGCTGGTCGTACCGAACACGACGAGCGCCGCCAGGCCCAGCGCGGTGACCGCGAGCAGCACGGTGAGGTTGCGGTGGTGGCCGGCGAGGCGGGGGAACACGCCCATCCACGGGTCGTCGGAGAACGCCGGCAGGAGCGCGAGGGGGACCAGGTAACCGAAGACGAGCAGCGAACCGGCGAGCGTCGCCAGCCCGGCACCGAGCGCGAAGGTTCCTTCACCCCGTTCGGGTCGCAGCACGATGCCGGCCAGCAGGGCCAACAGGCCGACACCGGCGAGCGTGATCGCCACCCACCCGATCGCGTCGTCGAGGAACGACATCGAACCGACCTGCTGCACCGGCAGCGTCAAGGGGTCGGCCTCACCGACGCGTTCGTCGCGCACGATCGTGACCTGTTGGTCGGCGGTGATCAGCACCAACTCGTCGGTCTGGCCGATGAGCCGCGCGTGGCCGTCGGCGACGATCGTGCTCATCAGCGCCGCTCCGTCGGGGATGAGGGCGATCTGCTCGATGAACTCCTTGAGCTGCGTCGGCGACTGTTCCAACGCCGAGGCGTCGGCGGCGGCCACGATGCTGGCGATCTGACCCCGGATGTCCTCGTTGCCGAGCACCGCGCGGGCTGTCTCGCGGTCGTCGGAGGGGGAGAAGGCGACTCGGTCGAGCCACCAGGAACCGACCGCGAGCGCGACGAGGACGGACGCGATGATCATCATCAGGCCTCCGAGGGAACGCCGCACGTTTGAGAGTCTGACAAATCTCGTGCATAACCTTGAATCGTGAGACGACCGAGCCTGTTCAAGATGCTCATCCGTGGTGCGTTCCGTCGTTGCCCCTGGTGCGGCGGTAAGGGAGCGTTCTTCGTCGGCTGGTTCAAGAAGGCCGAGTGTTGCCAGACGTGCGGGCTCGAATGGCGCCGTGACGACGTCGGCTACGAACTCGGCGCCGCCGCCGTCACCGCCATCATCACCTTCGGGCCACTGATGCTGATCCTCGGAGCGATGGTCGCCGTCACCTGGCCCGACATCGCCGTCGGGCCGATGTTCGCCGTGCTCGTGGTGCTCGCCGTCGCGCTCCCGCTGCTGCTGTACGGGTCGGCCTACATCATCTGGCAGGCCGTCGACATCCTGATGCGCGAGCCGACCCCGGACGACTTCTGCTCGGTGGAGGAACGAGCTCGTGGTGTCGACGCGACACCGGCCGACGGTTCAACCAGCTGACGGAGCCGAGTACGGTCGGCGGCCGATACCGCCGTCTCGCAGCCGGAACCCGGTGAGGTTGCGGTCGAGGTGCTCGCTGCGCCATCGCAGCATGTCCTGCGCCAGCGGCAGGACGACGCCGGGGTCGGTGACCTCGGTGCGCCAGGTGGGATCGGCGCCGAGGTCGAAGCACCGCCACGAGCCGTTGCCGAACTGCACGTAGGCGTGTGACGCGGTGCGCAGCGCCGCGAGGTTGCACCGGTCGAGATCGCGACGGTCGCCGTCGACGGGCATCGAGTCGCGCCAGTCCCACTCCCAGTGGGCGGCGTTGCGCCAGTGGTCCGGCCGCACGCCGTCGAGGAACGGAGTCAGTGCGAACCCGTCGCACTGGTTGGGGATCTCCTCGTCGAGCAGGTCGGCGATCGTCGGGAGGATGTCGACGTTCTCGGTGAAGTCCTCGACGACGCCGCCCGATCCGCCGGAGCGCCGGGGATCGCGGACGATGCCGACGATGTGATAGCTCGCCTCGAAGAACCCGGCCTTCTCGATCAGGCCCTGATCGCCGAGCTGTTCGCCGTGGTCGGCGGTGACGACGACGATGGTGTCGTCCCACTGCCCGAGCCGTCGCAGCTCCTGCCAGACGTGTCCGAGTTGGTCGTCGACCTCGCTGCACATCCCGAAGTACTGCGCCCGCCACCTGGCCAGCCTCGCCGGGTCGGTCGGCGCCGCCGATCGGGGGTTGGCGAGCAGCGCCCGGTGGATCCCGTGCAGACGTTCGCCCGCCGGGATCGGCGGCGGGAGCTCGTCGGGGTCGTAGGCCCGCGACCAGTGCCCGGCGGCCCGATAGGGCGGATGGGGGCGGAGGTAGGAGGCATGGGCGAACCACGGCTCGTCCTGACGGCCGATCCACTCGAGCAACCGTTCGGTGAGAAAGGCCGACTGCGACAGCTCGGCGGGGCGATCCGGCTCGGTGATCAAGGCCCGTTCGGCGTCGGGGAGGTCGTGGCCGTGCTCGGCGAGCCAGGCCAGCCAGGGCTCGGCGGCGCCGGGCAGGTGGAGGCCGACGTCGAAGCCCGGCAGGATGCCCGCTTCGTAGTCCGACAGCCGGGGGTCGTCGGAGGCGGTGACCGTGCGCGGGTCGACGCCCTGGTCGGTGTAGCCGAAGAGCGCGGGGCGGTAACCGGCGCGTCGAGCGAGTCGAGCCACGTTGTCGAAGCGCTCGTCGAGTGGGGTGCCGTTGGCGACGACCCGGTTGGTCATCTGGTAGGTCCCGGTGTAGAGCGCGGCGCGTCCGGGTGCGCACGGGGCGGCCTGGGCGTAGTGGTTGGCGAGGCGGACGCCGTCGTCGGCGAGGGCGTCGAGGTGCGGCGTGCGCACGATCGGGTGGCCGGCGCAGCTCAGGCTGTCGCCTCGGTACTGGTCCAGCGTGACGAGCAGGACGTTGGGCCGGGCCATGTCAGCGCTCGGCGACGCTCTCGATGACGGGGATCCAGTGCTCGAGGTCGGCGACGACGGCACCGGGGACCTTGGCGCGGTCGTCGGCGCGACGCAGCGCGACGGCAGCCGCCCAGTCGGGTGAGGACTCGACATCGGCGATCTCGTCGGTCGACATCGGGCCACCCTGGGCGCGCAGCGTCGCCACGCTGCCGGGGGAGAGGGCGCGGCGGTAGTCGGGGTCGGTCGCCACGAGGTACCGCTTGGCGTCGACGTGGGACTCGATCAGGTCGGCGACCCGCGTGCCGAGCAGTGCCTCGACGGCACGGGCGCCGAGTCGGTGGTGCTCCGGTTGGCCGGGGCCGTCCCAGGGGTGAGCGAGGTCGTGGACCAGGCCGGCGACCTGCAACTCGACGTCGTCGGGCTCGGCCTCGGCGAGGATGGCGGCGGTCTGCAGACCGTGATCGAGCTCGCTGAACGCGAGGCCCTCGTCGGAGTCGAGCTCGGCGAGTCGGCGGAGATGCTCGATGAGTTCGACGGTGGTGGCGAAGATGGGCACAGCCCAACGATAGGCGCTGGCGGGCGTTCGCTCCCGCGGTGCTTGTGCGAACGACTGTTCGTCAACTACAGTGGTGTCATTCGGTCGTGCCGAGCGGCCGGAGACGACCTGTCCGTTCCCACCGTCTCGTCCCCGACAAGCGCCCCTCCGAACTCTGTGACACCCCCTCCGTACGGTGCACACCACCAACCGCACCGGGTCCGCCCGCCGCACACGAAAGTGAGACACGACATGAGCAACGACCGCGAAAAGGCCCTCGACATGGCGCTCGCCCAGATCGACAAGCAGTTCGGCAAGGGCGCCATCATGAAGATGGGCGAGCGCACCAACCTCGACATCGAGGTCGTGCCCACCGGCGCGCTGGCGCTCGACCTGGCGCTCGGCGTCGGTGGTCTGCCCCGGGGTCGTGTCACCGAGATCTACGGGCCGGAGTCGTCGGGCAAGTCCACGCTCGCCATGCACGTGGTCGCCGAGGCGCAGCGCAACGGTGGCGTGTGCGCCTACATCGACGCCGAGCACGCGATGGATCCGGTGTACGCCCGGGCGATCGGCGTCGACGTCGACCAGTTGTTGATCTCCCAGCCCGACACCGGTGAGCAGGCGCTCGAGATCGCCGACATGCTCACCCGCTCCGGTGCGATCGACGTGCTGGTGATCGACTCGGTCGCCGCCCTCACCCCTCGGGCCGAGATCGAGGGCGAGATGGGCGACAGCCACGTCGGCCTCCAGGCCCGTCTCATGAGCCAGGCGCTGCGCAAGCTCACCGGCAACCTGCACAAGACCGGCACGATCGCCATCTTCATCAACCAGCTGCGCGAGAAGATCGGTGTGATGTTCGGCTCGCCCGAGACCACCCCTGGTGGGCGGGCGCTGAAGTTCTACTCGTCGGTGCGTCTCGACATCCGCCGGATCGAGTCGTTGAAGGACGGCGCCGAGGTGGTCGGCAACCGGACCCGGGTCAAGGTCGTCAAGAACAAGGTGTCGCCGCCGTTCCGCCAGGCCGAGTTCGACATCATGTACGGCCAGGGCATCAGCCGTGAAGGGTCGCTGATCGACATGTCGGTCGACTTGGGCATCGTCAAGAAGTCAGGTGCCTGGTTCACCTACGAGGGCGAGCAGCTCGGCCAGGGCCGGGAGAAGGCCAAGGAGTACCTCAAGCAGAACCCCGAGGTCATGATGGAGATCAGCGACAAGGTGCTCACGGTGTCGGGTCTCAAGAAGTCCGACGATCCCGAGGTTGCCGAGGCCGCCGAGGAGTTCACCGCAGCCGACGAGAAGCCCATCGATCTCGGCTGACTCCCGCAGCCGACGAACCTGCAACGCTGGGGGTCCGGCCCCCGGCGTCGTGGGTCGGCTCGAGCGAGGAGGCAGCCATGACCGTTCCCAACCGCATCTCGATCGTCACGTTCGGCGTCGCCGATCTCGAGCGGGCGACCGCGTTCTACGAGTCGCTGGGCTGGACCCGTTCCGCCGCTTCGATGCCCTCGATCACCTTCTTCGACACCGTCGGGCCGGTGTTCGGTCTGTACGAGTGGTCGGCGCTCGCCGATGATGCCCAGCTGCCCGCCGAGGGTTCGGGGTTCCGTGGCGTGACGTTGGCGATGAACCTCGCCTCGACCGACGAGGTCGACGCCGTGTTCGCCGAGTGGCTGGCCGCCGGGGCGACCTCGGTCGTCGAGCCGCACACGGCGTTCTGGGGCGGGTACTCGTCGTACGTGGCCGACCTCGACGGTCACCTGTGGGAACTGGCCCACAATCCGTACGCCCGCCTCGACGACGACGGCCGAGTCATCATGGGCTGACGGCGCCTGGCGGCGCTGTCAGAGGTCGACGATCTCGAGATAGGCGCGCACCACCAGGAAGATGCCGATGCACATCACCGCCATCGCGGCGACGGGGACGACGATCCGTCGGGCGGTGTCGATGATCTGGTTGCCCTCCATCGCCCCGAACGCGCGGTCGCGAAGAGCCACCATGCCGAGTCCGACGCTGACGAGGGCGATCGCCATGCCGAGGCCGAACGCGAAGATGAGGACGCCGCCGAAGGCGATGCGATTGAGTTGGATCGCGCCGAGCAGCACGATGATCGCGGAGGTCGAGGGCACGAGTCCGCCGGAGAGTCCGAGCACCGCGAGCGTCTTCCAGCTGACCTTGCCGCTGAGATCGAGTTCGTCGAGGTCGTAGCGGTGCGTGTGCGGGAAGATCCCGTGCCGATGCCACCCGTCGCCGTGGTCGTGCCCATGGTCGTGATCGTGATCGTGATCATGGTCATGGTCATGGTCATGGTCATGGTCATGGTCATGGTCGTGGTCGCCGTGCGAGTGGTCATGGCCGTTGGCGTGGTCGTGGTCGTGGTCGTGGCCGTTGGCGTGGTCGTGGTCGTGGTCGCCGTGCGAGTGGTCGTGGTCGCCGTGCGGGTGGTCATGGTCGTGGCGGAGTTCGGGTTCGGCGACCACGGCCGTGCCGGCGGCGACGGTGGCAGCGGCGACTCGTGCGATCGAGTGCTCGGGCAGACCGTGGAGTCGTTCGAGATCGACGGGCTCGTCCTGGTCGTCGATGTGCGGTCCACCGTGGGCGTGCAGCTGGTGCGAGTGGGGCACCTCGCGGCCGGCCTGGCGGGCACGCCGTTCGCGCACCGCGGTGACCACCAGCCAGATACCGATGGCCAGCACGATCAGCGCCGAGATGCCCTGCAGCCACGGATAGACCCGTTCGGGGGCGAACCGAGCGCCGGCGATGTAGGTGATGATGCCGAGCACGAGGACGCCGAGGGTGTGCGACAACGCCACGGCGGTCGCCAACACGAGCGCCTGGAGCTTGGTCCCCCTCGTGCCGACCAGGTAGGCGCCGATCACGGTCTTGCCGTGGCCGGGAGCCAGCGAGTGCAGTGCCCCGAGAAAGGCGGCGAATCCGAGCGCCACCACCATGGCCCAGATTCCCCCGTCGGCGTCGGCGATCAGGCCGGAGAAGGCGTCGCCGCCCGACCCGTCGTCCTCTCCGGGGACGGTCGTGTCGAGTTCTGCCGGACCGACCGTGTCGGAGGCCGCGAACGCGAACTCGACGGTGGCCACGTCGGGGTTCTCGTCGGCATCGGGGAACTCGGTCGCCCGGGTCGTCACCGACTCGTCGGTGACATCGCCGACGATCTCGGTCCGGTCGCCGACGACCACGATCTCTCGCCAGCCGACGCGCTCGCGATAGTTGTCGTCGTCGTAGAGGATCGTTCGCTGCGCATCGGTCGTCTCGATCGGTGCCGTCCAGGAACACTCGACGCGCAGCACGGTGAGCCCGCCGTCGCCGTCCTGGCGCAGCGTCGTCGCTCCGGGTGTCCCGAGCGCGAGGGGTGCGCCGTCGATGGTGAACGTCATCGAGTCGGCGAGTTCGCCGCAGTAGGCGACCGGATCGGCCTCGATCCGATCCCCGTCGGACTGGGTGGGCGTCTCGGCGAGCTCGAGGACGTAGTCGAGCTCGATCGAATCCGGGCTCACGAGGATGCCGGCATAGCGGTCGATGGCGAACGGGCCGAACTCGTGGGCGAGGGCGCTGGGGGCGATGCCGACGACGACGGCGGCAACGATGCCGACCGCTGTCGCGGCACGGAGGGATCGGATCACGGGCTCACCAGGCTTTCGTCGCGGGCGGTCGTCTCCGGGTCGGACACGGCGGGAGGTTCGGCGATCGGACGGAGGCGACCGCGCGAGGCGCTCCAACCGTACAGCGCGCCGGCGGCGACCACGACGCCGACCACGATCCAGAAGTTCCTCGGCCAGACGCGCAGCGGGTTGGCGACTTCCTCCATGCTGATGCTGGTGTCGCCCACGCGTTCGATCAGCCAGCCGATCGAGTAGCCGCAGAGCACCAGGGCCGTTCCGTACAGCACGGCCGGGGCGAGCACGGTCCGGCGCAACGGGAGCAGAACCGCCATGGTGAGCGCAGCGACGATCGCGATGGCGATCTCGACACCGAGGTGGAACCCGACGAGCGGCATGATGCCGTCGAATCGGTCGAGGTTCGAGGCGAGGAACGCCGTGCCGAGGCCCAGGCCCTGCACCAGGCCGAGGATCCCCACCACGGTGAGCTCGCGAGGGCGGGTCGGCGGCCACATCGCGAACACCGCGAGGACGAGCAGCGCGGCCGCCATCAGGATGGAGGTGGTGCGCGCTGTCAGCTCGACGATGCCGAGCCCGACGATCCACAGCGTGAGCGAGTGCGCCACGATCGAGACCCCGAGCAGAGCCCCCAGCCGCCGAGCGGTCTCGGTGAGCGACGGGGCGCGACCGAACGCGGTCGATCCACGCACGACCAGGCCCACCGGCAGGATCAGCGCGATCACGAAGAGGATCTGGTCGATGTTGGTGCGAACGGCGTCGGAGCCGACGCCGCGAGCGCCGAGCACGGAGCTCACGATCGAGGCGTCGTCGAGCGTGATCTCCTGCACGGTTCGACCGACGGAGAAGTTGGCGATCGGGTCGTCCTCGTTGGCGAAGGTGCCCGTTCCCCAGTCGTTCTCGATGTGGAGGAGCGCGTCCTTCTGGTCGTTGGCGTGGATGATGGCATCGAACTCGACCACGAACGAACGTGGGGCCGAGTCGAAGTCGCGAACGACCTCGAACGGCACGACGGCGTAGTTCCCCGCCTCCGGGAGGATGCCGACATCGCCGAACTCGAGATCCCAGCGCGTCGAGCCCTCGCCGAGCCCGAAGTGATCGCCCACGTAGTTGCGGATCAGCGACGCGTTCTCCTCGGCGGTGGCGGCGGCCGCGTCCGGAGACGTCCCGAATTCCAGCCCGAGCACCGACTCGAGATCGGCGGTCGGGATCTCGACACGGCCGTCGACGCCGTCGTCGAACAGACCGAGGTAGATGTAGCTCTGCTTGCCGGAGTGGGCCTGGGCGTTCGACCCGACCGCGGCGATCGTGCATCCGGCGACGAGGAGTGCCAGGAGAGGGCGGAGGTAGCGGGTCACGGAGATCCGGCCACGTTGATGATGGTTGTCGAGCCGATCCGGCGAGCCTATTGGCTCGATCGGTGTCGGCGGCAGCATCGCTCAGTCCGTGAAGACGTAGACGTTGTCCACGAAGGGTTTGAAGATCATCAGCCACAAGCTGACGACCAGGATCACGTGGGTGATGCCGATCCCGGCGGCCATCTTCGAGCGGGCGGCATCGGAGGTGTCGGTCATGGCGGGTCGGATCATGAACCAGCTGACGACGACGGCGGCGAGCCACAGCAGCAGGGTGATCGTGATCCAGTAGGTTCGCGCGAGATCGAACTCGTTGATGCCGGCCATCCCCATCCCTGCCACCCAGAGGATGACGAGTGACGGGAAGACGAGCTTCATGTGCAGGCCGGCCACGGTCTGGATCTGTCCGGCGCGTTGCAGCCGGGGGTAGAGGAACAACGGCCCGAAGGCGCCGATGACGGTCACGATGTGGACGAGATAGAGGATGCGGACCAGGGTCTGGTTCTCGTTGAGGAAGATGGCGAGCACGGCGGCGACGTTAGCGGCGGCGGTCCACCCGGGCCTCGCCAGTAGCCTGGGCCGCCATGTCCCGCAGCTACGTCGTGCGCACCTACGGGTGCCAGATGAACGAGCACGACTCCGAGCGGATCTCGGGTCTGCTCGAGGCCGACGGGCTGGTGCGCGCCGAGAACGAGGACGACGCCGACGTCGTGGTGCTCAACACGTGCTGCATTCGCGAGAACGCCGACAACAAGCTCTACGGCAACCTGGGTCACCTCAAGGCGTGGAAGGCCGAGCGCGCAGGTCGCCAGATCGTGGTGTCGGGTTGTCTGGCCCAGAAGGACCAGGAGCGTGTCGCCGAGCGTGCCGGCCACGTCGACGTGGTGATGGGCACCCACAACGTGCATCGGGCCGCCGAGCTCCTCGCCGAGGCGCGCACCGCCGGCCGTCCGGTGACCGAGATCCTGACCGAGGCGGTCATCGACGACCAGGCGATGTTCCCGTCGGCGCTGCCGGCGCGGCGCGAGACGTCGTACAACGCGTGGGTGACGATCCAGATCGGCTGTGACAACAACTGTGCGTTCTGCATCGTCCCGGCCGTGCGCGGCACCGAGATCAGCCGCCCGTACGACGAGATCCTCGCCGAGGTCGGTCAACTCGTCGCCGATGGTGTGAGCGAGGTCACCCTGCTCGGCCAGAACGTCAACAGTTACGGGCGCGACCTGCAGCTCGCCGCCCGTCAGGCCGGTGACGAGTCGGTGCGTCTGCGTCCGCTCTTCTCCGACCTGCTGCGCGACGTCGGCGCCGTCGAGGGCATCCGGCGAGTCCGCTACACCAGCCCACACCCCAAGGACATGCGGCCCGAGACGTTCGCGGCGATGGCCGAGACGCCGACGGTGTGCGAGCACCTGCACTACCCGCTGCAGTCGGGAAGCGACCGTGTGCTGGCGTCGATGCATCGCGGCTACACCGCCGAGCGCTACCTCGATCGGCTCGCCGAGGCCCGGCGCACGATCGACGATCTGGCGGTGTCGACCGACATCATCGTCGGGTTCCCCGGCGAGACCGAGGCCGACTTCGAGCGCACGCTGGAAGTCGCTGCCGCCGCCGAGTACGACTACGCCTACACGTTCCTCTTCTCGCCCCGGGAGGGCACCGAGGCCGCGTCGATGCAGGCCGAGTTCGTCGACCCCGCCGTGGCCGGCGAGCGCTTCCAGCGTCTTCGTCTGGTGGTCGAGCGCTCGGCGCTGCGCAAGCACGAAGCGCGCGTGGGGCGCGTCGAGGAGGTGCTCGTGGAGGGGCCGAGCAAGCGCGACCCGTCCGTGCTCAGTGGCCGCACCCGTCAGAACAAGCTGGTGCACTTCACGCCACCGTCTCCGCTGCGCACCGGCAGTTACGCGACCGTCGAGATCATCCGCGGCGCGCCCCATTTCCTCGAGGGTCGATTCGTCGAGCTGCTCGCCGAGCCGACCCACAGGCTCCGGATCCCCGTCGCCGCGCTCTGACCCAGAGAGCGCGGGTGGACCCGTTGCCGTACGGGCGGGGAAGTAGCGTCGACGAGATGAGTGAGGTCGACCCGCAGTTGGCGGACTACCGGGCGAGCATCGACAACATCGACGCCGCGCTCGTGCATCTGCTCGCCGAGCGGTTCAAGATCACCAAGGCGGTGGGGCGTTACAAGGCGACCGTCGAGCTTCCCGCCGCCGACCCCGAGCGCGAGCGCATTCAGGTCGAACGGCTGCGGACACTCGCCGAGCAGTCGGGCCTCGACCCGGCCTTCACCGAGAAGTTCCTGCGCTTCATCGTCGCCGAGGTCATCCATCACCACCAGCGAATCGCCGAGGGCGAACACCTCTGAACGCGCCGTCGTCATCTGCAACCCCGCGTCTGCCTCGGCGGGTGGCGCTCGTGGGGTCGACCGCCTCGGGCAAGTCGGCGGTGGCGATGGCCGCCGCCCGCGAGCTGGGCGACGTCGAGCTGGTGTCGGTCGACAGCATGCAGGTCTATCGGGGGATGGACATCGGCACCGCCAAGCCGTCGGTGGCCGAGCGGGCCGAGGTCGCCCACCACCTGATCGATCTCGTCGAGCCGACCGTGGAGTTCACCGTCGCCGAGTTCCGCGTCGCCTGCGACGATGCGCTCGCCGCGATCGGAGCCCGCGGCCACCGGGCGCTGCTCGTCGGCGGCACCGGCCTGCACCATCGGGTGGTCGTCGACGGCTTCGACCTGCCCGGCCAGTGGCCCGACGTGCGGGCGGCACTCGACGCCGAACCCGACACGGCCGCGCTGCACGCCCGGCTCGCCGCGCTCGACCCGGTGGCAGCGGCCAAGATGGAGCCGACGAACCGGCGTCGGGTCGTGCGAGCGCTGGAGGTCTGCATCGGCAGCGGCCGGCCGTTCAGTTCGTTCGGCCCCGGTGTCGACGACTACCCGCCGTCGCCGGTGACCCAGCTCGGCCTGCGATGGCCGCGCCCGGTCATCGCCGAGCGCATCGCTGAGCGTGTGCACCAGATGATCGCCGACGGGCTCGTCGCCGAAGTGGCCGCGCTGGTCGCCGCCGGCGGCTTCTCCCGCACGGCTGCCCAGGCGCTCGGCTACAAGGAACTCGTGCAGGCGCTCGAGGGGCGCATCAGCCAAGATGAGGCGATCGCCACGATCATCACCCGCACGAGGCAGTTCGCGGTCCGCCAGGAGCGATGGTTCCGCCGCGATCCCCGCGTACGCTGGATCGAAGTCGAGCACGATCCCGTGGCCGAGGCCACACCGATCGTTCTCGCCGCTCTCGACACATGACCTCACTCACGCTCACGAAGCACCACGGCCTCGGCAACGACTTCCTCGTCGTGTTCCACCCCGCCGTCGACGACCTCGCGGCGCTGGCGCGACGGTTGTGTGACCGCCGCCGCGGCGTCGGCGCCGACGGACTCCTCGTCGCCGAGACGGCAGAGGGCTACGCCGCCCGGATGACGCTGCTCAACGCCGACGGCTCGCGCGCCGAGATGAGCGGCAACGGCATCCGGTGTTTCGCCCAGGCCCTCGCTGCCCGCCGGGGTGACCTGGCCGACCAACTGATCCTGACCGACGCCGGCGAGCGGCTCGTCACGTTGCAGGCCACCGAGGACCCGGCGACACTCGCCGCTCGTGTCGAGATGGGTGACGTCTCGACGATCGACGAACCCGAGGGGTGGACAGCGCTCGGCTGCCACCCCGACCGGCCCGTCGCCCACCTGAGTCTCGGCAACCCCCACAGCGTCGTCGGCGTCGACGACGTGACGGTGGTGGACCTCGCGACGCTCGGCGAGCAGGTGCCCCACGTCAACCTGGAGATCGTCGAACCCGGCCCCGAGCCGAACGCGGTCACGATGCGCGTCCACGAGCGCGGCGCCGGCATCACCGAGGCCTGCGGCACCGGGGCGTGCGCAGCGGCGTTCGCCGCCCGTTCGTGGGGCCTCGTCGCCGCCGGTGAGCGCGAGGTCGTCGTGCACATGGACGGCGGGACGGCGACGGTGAGCTTCGCCGCCGACGCCCCGACGCGAGCGGTCCTCACCGGCCCGGCGACCCACGTCGCCACGATCACCGTGGCGACCACCGGGTCCCCGATCAGTGAGGCGGCACCATGAGCAACGCGCCGTACAGCGAGGCACTCGCCGGAACGCTGATCGACCGGACGATCCGGGAGAAGATCGTGCTCGTCGCCGTCGCGCTGCCCGGCCAGGACGACCACGACGTCGACGCCAGCCTCGACGAGCTCGCGCTCCTCGTCGACACCGCCGGTGCCGACGTCGTCGCCCGGATGGTGCAGCGTCGTGACGCTCCCGACCACACGTGGTACCTGGGCAAGGGCAAGGCCGAAGAACTGCGGCAGCTGTGCCTGGCCGTCGACGCCGACACGGTGGTGTTCGACAACGAACTCTCACCCGGCCAGCAGTACAACCTGGAGAAGCTGCTGGGCCGCACGGCGATCGACCGCACCGCGGTGATCCTCGACATCTTCGGCCAGAACGCGCACACGCTCGAGGGCAAGGCCCAGGTCGAACTGGCGCTCCTGCGTTACCGGCTGCCGCGACTGCGGCGCGGTGCCGAGGCCAAGCTCTCCCAGCAGCGCGGCGGCGTCGGCGCCCGCTTCGGCGGCGGTGAAACGAAGATCGAGGTCGACCGCCGGCGCATCATGCGGCGCATCAACAAGCTCGAACGAGACCTCGACTCGCTCGCCGAGACCCGCTCGCTGCAGCGCAAGGGACGCTCGCGCAGCGGTCTGGCGTCGGTGGCGATCGTCGGGTACACGAACGCCGGCAAGTCGTCGCTGCTCAATCGGCTGACCGATTCCGGCGTGCTCGCCGAGGACCGGCTGTTCGCGACGCTCGATCCCACGACTCGTCGGCTGGCGTTGCCGGGGGGTGAGCCGGTGCTGCTGTCCGACACGGTCGGGTTCATCAACCGGTTGCCCCACGGACTCGTCGAGTCGTTCAAGGGCACGCTCGAGGTGGCGGCGATGGCCGACTACCTCGTTCACGTCGTCGATGCCAGCGCGGCCGATCCGGCCGGCCAGATCGACGCCGTGCGCGAGGTGCTCGGCGAGATCGACGCCGCCGCGGTGCCCGAGTTGCTCGTGTTCAACAAGGCCGATCTCGCTCCCGGTGTGGCCAAGGAGTTGGTCGCCGATCATCCGGGCTCGGTGGCGGTCAGCGCCGTCACGGGGGAAGGCATCGAGTTGCTCCTGCGCACCCTCGCCGATCGGCTCCGGTCGCTCAGCGTCGTGTACGAACTCGTCATCCCCTACGACCGCGGCGACGTCCTCGCCGCCGTGCACCGCGAGGGCGAGGTCGTCTCGGTCGGAGACGGCCCCGAGGCCTGGACCGTGCGGGCGCGACTGTCCGACGCGTCCGCCGGTCGGCTGGCGGAGTTCGTGGAGCCCGGCGCCCGATGACCGGTTTCGTCCCGCCGCCGTATCCCTACGACCGCCTCGACCGGTACCGGCCGCTCGCCGACGCCCACGACGGTGGCGTCGTCGACCTGTCGGTCGGGACGCCGTTCGATCCGCCGCCGCCGTCGGTCCTCGAGGCGCTGGCCACGAGCGGCTCGGAGCGGTCGTATCCGCCGAGCATCGGGACGCTGCCGTTCCGCGAGGCCGCTCGACGGTGGATGCGGCGTCGATTCGACGTCGACGTCGCGCCGGCTCACATCGGGGCCTCGATCGGCACGAAGGAGTTCGTGGCGACACTGCCGCAGTGGCTGGCGCTGCGGGACCCGTCGCGCGACACGGTGCTGTACCCGGCGGTCTCGTATCCCACCTACGAGATGGGGGCCGTACTGGCGGGTTGCCGAGCGGTGCCGGTGCCCACGACACCCGCGGGAGGCCTCGACCTCGACGCGATCGACGGGGCCGACGCCGCTCGGGCGCTCGTGCTGTGGGTCAACAGCCCGAGCAACCCGACCGGAGCACTCGACGATCTCGCCGCTGCTGCTGCGTGGGGGCGCTCGAACGGCGTCCCGGTGTTCTCCGACGAGTGCTATGTCGAGTTCACCTGGTCGGGCCGAGGTCGCACGATTCTCGAATCCGGCCTCGACGGCGTGGTCGCCGTGCACTCGTTGTCGAAGCGGTCGAACCTCGCCGGGGTGCGCGCCGGGTTCTACGCCGGAGACGCCGAACTGGTCGGCTATCTGCAGGAGGTCCGCAAGCATGCCGGGATGATGGTGCCGGGGCCGGCCCAGGCCGCCGCCGTCGCCGCCCTGGACGACGACGAACACGTCGAGCTGCAGCGTGGGCGCTACCGGGGACGGTTGGAGCTGCTGGCGTCGGTGCTGTCGGCCTGGGCGGGGATCGACGTCGCGTTGCCCGACGGCGCGTTCTACCTGTGGATCCCGGTCGACGACGGCTGGGACTTCACCGAGCGGCTCGCCCGTGAGGGTGGTGCACTCGTCAGCCCGGGGGAGTTCTACGGCCCCGAGGGTGCGCGGTTCGTGCGTGTCGCCGTGGTACAACCAGACGAGCGGATCCAGCTCGTCGCCGATCGTCTGGGCTGACCGTTCGATCGACGATGTCTGCTCGACACCTTCTCCGTTCCGGCCGGTCGCGATGAGCGCCGCCGGGGCCCGCCGCGGCTGGATGCTGATCGTGGGTGCGATCGTCGTGGTCGGCGGTCTCGTCACCGCCGGAGCGTTGTGGTACGCCAGCGGTCAGCGCCTCGACGACAACGTTGCCGGATTCGCCCGGGCACCGTCCGGGTGCGCCACGACGCTCGACTTCGATCGGACCGGTGCGTTCACGCTCTACGTCGAGACCGTCGCCACGCTCGACGATCTCGCCGGTGACTGCTCGGCATCGAGCGAGGTCGACCGCGGCGCCGTGGACGATCCCGATCTCGATCTGACCGATCCCGACGGCAACGTGGTGCCGATCGACGAGTCGTCGGCGGCGTCCTACGATGCCGCCGGTTTCGTGGGGGAGCGCATCGGCACGGTCGAGATCGAGACCACGGGCGACCACGTCTTGACGGTTGCCGCCGACGGCGAGCAGTTCGCCGTGGCGGTCGGCGCCGACGTCGACGACGGCGTGACCGTGCTGCGATGGTCGGCGGTGCTGGCAGCGATCACGGCGCTCCTTGCCGGTGGTCTGTTGCTGGTCGTCGGCAGTCGACGTTCACCGGCGGTGACACCGGCAACGGTCTGGCAGCCCGATGACCGCCAGTCGCTCACCTGGCCGGCCGGCCCTCCCGGCTTCCCCGCCCCGCCGCCGCAGACCGGTACCTCCGGCCCGGCCGGGCCGCCCCTGGCTGCTCCGCCGTCGAACGACGCGGAGCCGCGGCCGGCGCCACCCGGATGGGGACCACCGTCGGTCGATCAGTAGCGCCGCATGACGGTGACGACCTTGCCGTAGATCTCGACCTCGTCGGCGGTGAACTGCATCGGCGCCATGGTCGAGTTGGCGGGCGTCAGGGTGACCTCGGCCCCGGAGCGGCTGTAGGTCTTGATGGTTGCCTCGCCGCCCGGGATGCCGGCCACGACGATGTCGCCGTTGTTCGGGTTGGCGATCTGGGTGGCGACCACGAAGTCGCCGTCGAGGATGCCCAGCTCGATCATCGAGTCGCCGCGGACGCGCAGCATGAACAGTTCGCCGTCGCCGGCGAAGTCGACCGGGACCGGGAGGAGTTCTTCGACGTTCTCCTCGGCGAGCACGTCGGTGCCGGCGGCGACGTCGCCGAGGAGCGGGACGTGGCGCACGGGGCGACGTTCCATCATCGCGCCGCTGTTGGTGTCGTAGCGCACCTCGATGGCGCGGGGCTTGGTCGGGTCGCGGCGCAGGTAACCGAGTCGCTGGAGCGTGTTGAGGTGGCTGTGCACCGTCGACGGTGACGTGAGGCCGACGGCGTCGCCGATCTCGCGGACCGACGGTGGATAGCCCCGATCGCGGATCTGTTGTTCGATGAACTCGAGGATCTTTCGCTGACGGGCGCTGATCGTGGGGGCCATGCGAACAGTGTACGGATTCGCGGCCCGTCGGTCAAACATCTGTTTGACAAACGTCCGTTCGACTGCTTGACTGCGAACAGTCGTTCTGCGAACACGTGTTGGGCGTGGTGCGGCGCATCCGGAGATCGAATCGAACACAGCGAGCGGAGCACGCAGATGGCAGCAACCTTCCACCCCAACAACGAGTTCGTCCGAGCATCGGTCCCGAACGCGGCCGGCGAGGTGCCCAACTACCTGCTGCGACGGGTCACCGTCGCGATCGTCGCACTGTGCGTGCTCGCCGCCGCGGTCGTCGCGGTCGGCGAGGTCGTCGGTGCGTTCTCCGACCTCGGGGGCCGTCCTGCCGCGGCCTCCGAGGTCACCTCCAGCGCGACGGGTGCGCCCGCCGTCCACGTCGCGGCGCCCGGCGACACGCTGTGGTCGATCGCCGATCGCTACCGCGGCGACGTCGGCCGTGATCGCTACCTCGACGCCCTGATCGCCCTCAACGGGGGCTCGACGGCACTCGAGGTGGGCCAGGGCGTCCGGCTCCCGTGACGGTCATCGCTCGACCCCGCCCGAGCGTCGTCGGTTGCCGATCGGTTGGTGGCGCCCGGAGCTAGCCTGCGAGGCGTGTTCTGTCCCTCCTGTCGCGCCGACGACACCAAGGTCGTCGACTCCCGCATCGCCGAGGAGGGCGCCGCGATCCGTCGTCGGCGGGAGTGCCTCGTCTGCGCGCGTCGGTTCACCACGTTCGAACGCGTCGACCACGCGCCGCTGGCCGTCGTGAAGTCCCACGGCGGGACCGAGCCCTTCGATCGCGCCAAGCTGATCGGTGGGCTGAGCGCAGCGACGAAGGGTCGCAACGTCAGCGAGTTGCAGCTCGACGAGATCGCCACGCGGGTCGAGGACTCCATGCGCCTGCTCGGATCGACCGTGACGAGCGCGAACATCGGGGTCGCGGTGCTCGATCAACTGCGCTCGGTCGACGAGGTCGCCTACCTGCGTTTCGCCAGCGTGTACAAGGACTTCGACGGTGCCTCCGACTTCCATCGTGAGCTCGAGCTGCTCGAGAAGTCAGCTCCGGCGCCGTAGCCAGCGGGCGTAGAGGAACGACTGCTCGTCGAGCGCCAGCTGGGCGAGTTCGAATCGGCGGGAGTGTTCGCCCGCACCGTTCGTCAACCGGGGCCCGTCGCCGCCCACGGCGCCCGGCGACGTCGTCACGTTGACCTCGTCGAACAGGTCGGCGTCGAGCAGCGCCCCGTTCAACCGGGCGCCGCCCTCGGCCTGGACGACCGAGCAGCCCGGAACCAGTTCGCCGATGCGCTCGATCGCCAGCGCGAAGTCGACCGAGTCGTGGCCGGCGCGGACCACGTCGACCTCGACGTCGCCCAACTCGGCGTTCTCGGTCGTCACGAGGAAGCCCGAACCGCTCGTGAACAGCTCGGAGGTGAGATCGACCCGTCCCGACCTGGTGACCACGCCGATGCGCTGCCCCTGCTTTCGTGGCGGACCGTAGCCCTCGTCGCGGAGCGTGCCGGCGCCGACGATGATCGCGTCGGCGAGTTCGCGCAGCCGCCAGAGGACGTCCAGGTCGGTGGGGCTCGACAGCCCGCCCGACGTCCCGTCGACGACGATCGAGCCGTCGATCGAGGCGACCATCGACAGCGTGACCCAGGGGCGGTCGTCGCGACGTCCGAGCGGGCCGGTGTAGGCGCCGTCGACGTCGAGGTCGGTGGCGGGCTCCGGCAGCAGTCGGCGCATCGGTGCATCCATCCCCGCATCATGGCGCACGCTCGGCTGCGGTGCGACGTCGACGTCTCTGCGACGATGCATCCATGGCGACCGACACGTCCGGAACCCGCACCGCGATCCGCACCTGCCCCCTGTGTGAGGCGACGTGCGGTCTCGAGATCACCCTGCAACCCGACGGCGTCGGAGGCGAGCAGGTCACGCGCATCCGCGGTGATCGCCAGGACGTGTTCTCCAAGGGGTTCATCTGCCCCAAGGGCTCCACGCTGAAGCATCTGCACGAGGACCCCGACCGTCTGCGGACGCCGATGGTGAAGCGCGACGGCACCCATGTGCCGGTGTCGTGGGACGAGGCATGGGCGATCGTCGACGAACGCCTCGGTCGGGTGGTCGAACAGCACGGGCGAGGATCGCTCGCCGCGTACGTCGGCAACCCCACCGCCCACAGCCTGTCGGCGATGTCGTTCTCTCGGGTGCTGCTGACCGGGCTCGGCACGAGGCACCGGTTCAGTGCGTCGACGGTCGACCAGATGCCGCGCCACGTGGCGTCGGGCTACGTGTTCGGCTCGCCGGTCGCGATCCCGGTGCCCGACCTGGACCGGACCGATCACCTGGTGATCATCGGGGCCAACCCGTACGCCTCGAACGGCAGCGTGTGCACGGCTCCCGACTTCCCGGGGCGGATCGAGGCCATGCGCGCCCGGGGCGGCAAGCTCGTCGTGATCGACCCCCGGCTGTCCCGTACCGCCGAGGAGGCCGACGAATGGGTGGCGGTGCGACCCGGGTCCGATGCCCTCCTGCTCGCCGCCATCGCCAACACGCTCTTCGCCGACGGGCTCGCTGATCCGGGCGCGCACCTCGGCGACCACGTCGCCGGTGTCGAGGAGCTGGGCGAGGCGCTGGCGCCGTTCACGCCCGAGTTCGTCGCCGACGCGACCGGCGTCGATGCCGACACGATCCGCCGTCTCGCCCGGGAGCTCGCCACCGCGCCGAGCGCTGCGGTGTACGGGCGCATCGGCACCACGACGACCGAGTTCGGCTCGACGGCATCGTGGCTCATCGACGTCGTCAACGTGCTGAGCGGCAACCTCGACCGCCCCGGCGGGTCGATGTTCCCGACGCCCGTGGCCGGCGGGGCGACCACACGGGGCAAGCCCGGCTCCGGCCGCGGCTTCACCGTCGGGCGCGGGCACAGCCGGGTGAGCGGGCATCCCGAGGTGATGGGGGAGTATCCGGTGTCGGTGCTCGCCGAGGAGATCCTGACCCCCGGCGACGGCCAGATCCGGGCGCTCGTCACGCTGGCCGGCAACCCGGTGCTGTCGACGCCCAACAGCGACCAACTCGCCGGTGCGCTCGACGAGCTCGACTTCATGGTCAGCATCGACCTGTATCTCAACGAGACGACGTGCCACGCCGATGTGATCCTGCCGCCGCCGTCGCAGCTGCAACGCAGCCACTACGACCTGTTGCTGCTGCAATTCGCCGTGCGCAACGTCGCCAACTACTCACCGCCGGTGCTCCCGCTCGACGACGACCAGCCCGATGAGTGGGAGATCATCGCCAAGCTCACGGCCATCGCCCAGGGCCTCGGTGTCGACGCCGACCCGAGCCTGGTCGACGACGCAGCGATCGAGGCGCTGGTTCGCAGTGCCGTGGCCAGCGAGCACTCACCGGTTGCCGGGCGAGATGCCGACGAGTTGCTCGCCGAGCTGTCGGCGGACGGGCGCGGTGGACCGGAACGGATGCTCGATTTCATGTTGCGAACGGGGCCGTTCGGTGACGGCTTCGGTGCCGATCCCGACGGTACGTCGCTCGACGACCTCCTCGCCCGGCCGCACGGACGTGATTTCGGGGCGCTCGTGCCGCGAGTGCCCGAGATCCTGCGCACGCCGAGCGGGCGCATCGAGCTGGCGCCGGCGCCGCTGATCGCCGACCTCGACCGGCTGGCGGCGGCGGTGGAGGAGCTCGAGGGCCGCGGGCTCGTGCTGGTCGGACGCCGTCACCTGCGCAGCAACAACTCGTGGATGCACAACATCTCCGTGCTGGTGAAGGGCAAGCCACGCTGCACGCTGCAGGTGCACCCCGACGACGCTGCCGAACTCGGCCTGGTCGACGGGGCGGCGGCGACGGTCACGTCGCGGGTCGGCTCGGTCACGGCGCCGGTCGAGGTCACCGACGACATCCGCCCCGGCGTCGTGAGCCTGCCCCACGGTTGGGGCCACGACGTGGCCGGGGCCCGGCTGCGGGTGGCCGCCGAACACGCCGGGGTCAACTCCAACGTGTTGTCCGACGACCGGGCGCTCGACCCGCTGTCGGGGACGTCGGTGCTCAACGGGATCCCCGTCGAGGTCGCCGCCGCCGGCTGATCCGGGCGCCGACGAGCGCTCTCGACTTGCGCCGTCGCATCCGGATGTGTCCATGTGGACAACCCCTTGTTGTTCACCTGGCGTCCACACCGGATTCACCGAAATACACATGGTTGTCCCCTTCCTCCACACAGGGGGACTTCCGTAGAGTGCCCGCAGTGCCGACCACGGCGCGACACACGGATGAGACGGCGGACACCCCAGCACCTTCGAGATGTCGAGTGCGGTGTCCGCTTAGGGGATTCCCTCGACCTGTGATGGCGCGCTGTGGTCGGCGGTTCGCGTCGGGACCGGGGCGCGCCACACCGCTGTAGTTTGAAGGCACTCGACCCCCGGAGGATCAGCCATGTCGCTCGCACCAGACCGCACCACCGACGGCACCATCGGCCTGCGGCGACTGTTCACCTCGGCGGGCGTCGACCCCTATGACGAGCTGGTGTGGGAGCGACGCGACGCTCGCATCACGAACTGGCTCGACGGTTCGGTCGCGTTCGAGCAACTCGATGTCGAGTTCCCGTCGTCGTGGTCGCAGAACGCCACCAACATCGTCGCCCAGAAGTACTTCCGGGGCACGCCCGGCACGCCCGAGCGGGAGTGGTCGCTCAAGCAGGTCGTCGATCGCATCGCGGACTCGATCGTCGATTGGGGCATCGCCGACGGCTACTTCGACGACGACGAGGCCGAGGCCTTCGGCGACGAGCTGAAGTACATCCTGGTCACGCAGCGCGCAGCGTTCAACAGTCCGGTCTGGTTCAACATCGGCGTACAGGGCGTACCCCAGCAGGCCAGCGCCTGCTTCATCCTCGCCGTCGACGACGAGATGGCGTCGATCCTGAACTGGTACCGCGAAGAAGGCATCATCTTCAAGGGCGGCTCGGGTGCGGGGGTCAACCTGTCGCGGATCCGGTCGTCGTTCGAAGCCCTGGAGGGTGGGGGCACGGCCTCCGGGCCGGTGAGCTTCATGCGTGGCGCCGACGCATCGGCGGGCACGATCAAGTCGGGCGGCAAGACCCGGCGAGCGGCCAAGATGGTGATCCTCGACGCCGATCATCCCGACGTCGAACAGTTCGTCTGGGCCAAGGCCAGGGAGGAACGCAAGGCACGAGCGCTGAGCGAGGCCGGCTTCGACATGGGCCTCGACGGCGCCGACGCCTTCTCGGTGCAGTACCAGAACGCCAACAACTCGGTGCGGGTCACCGACGAGTTCATGCGCGCCGTCGTCGACGACGCCGACTGGGAGTTGACGGCCGTCACGACCGGCGAGGTGCTGCGGACGGTGAAGGCACGCGACCTCTGGCGTCAGATCGCCGACGCCGCCTGGGAGTGCGCCGACCCGGGGCTGCAGTTCGACACGACGATCAATCGCTGGCACACCGCCCCCAACCACGGCCGCATCACCGCCAGTAACCCGTGTTTCACGGGTGACTCGCTCGTTCACACCGACAAGGGGCTGATCCGTTTCGACGAGCTGTTCTCGCGAGCGAACACGGGGGAGGAGTTCCAGGTCTGGACCCACGATCTGACCAGCGAAGACACGCCGGCATCAGAGATGTACCTCAGCACTCCGGATGCGTTCATGATCACCGGCAAGAATCCGATTCAGCGGCTGCGGTTCAGCAATGGCGCGGAGCTGCGATGCACGCCGGGCCACCGGATCTTCACCCTCGACGACGGTTGGGTCGAAGCGCAGCATCTGACGGATCAGCACCGGGTGCGCTCGCTCGATCTCGCGGCGCCGGCGGTCGCGGCGGACTGGGCGTTGCCCGTCTCGGCGGACTGGGAGTATCACCGAGCCAAGGGTGACCGAGACCTACCGCTGGAGTTGCCGGAGGTGTGGACCGAGGAGTTCGCTCACTACGTCGGGTGGTTGAACGGCGACGGTTCGACCTCCGGCACCTCGACGGTCACGATCTACGGTTCAGCCGACGACCGCGCCGAGATCCTGCCCCGGCACCAGGAGCTGCTCGAGCGAATCAACGCGGGACGACCGATCAAACTGAGCGAGCAGGCCAACGGCACGGTTCAGCTGCGGCTGACGCGCCGTCCGCTGAAGTCGTACCTCGAGGCCCTCGGTGTGCGCTCTGTCACCGGAGAACACAAGACGGTGCCGTGGTCGATCGAGCAGGCGCCCGCGGAGATCGTGGCCGGATTCCTGCGCGGATTGTTCGATGCCGACGGGTGTGCCGTCGACAACCCGGCCAAGGGCTCGTACGTGGGGTTGGGGTCCATCTCGATCGAGCTCCTGAGAGGGGCCCAACGACTGCTGTCGACGTTCGGGATCTCGTCGCGCATCTACAACGTGAAGCGGGCTGGTTCGACGAAGTTCGAGTTCAAGGCATCGTTCGATCTGCGCATCACCGGCGCCGACATGCATCGATTCGCCGCCGAGGTCGGCTTCTCGCTGTCGAGGAAGGCCGAAACTCTTCGCAACGCCGTCGTCGGGCACGACGTGTACGACGTCGACACCTCGATCCGACTCGTCGAGCGTCTCGACGAGGGCATCGAGTTGACCTACAACCTCTCCGAACCTCGCAATCACTCCTACGTCGTCAACGGTGTGGTGGTGCGCAACTGTTCGGAGTACTTCCACGTCGACAACTCGGCGTGCAATCTCGCGTCGATCAACCTGCTGCAGTACCTGCACGACGACGGGTCGTTCGACGTCGGGGCGTTCGTCCACACGGTCGAGACGCTGATCACCGCGCAGGAGATCCTCGTCGGGCGGGCCGACTATCCGACCGAGAAGATCGGCGACACGACCCGGGCGTTGCGCCAGCTCGGGCTCGGCTACGCCAACCTCGGGGCACTGCTGATGGCGCTCGGCCTGCCGTACGACTCCGACGAGGGCCGGGCCTGGGCGGCGGCGATCACGTCGCAGATGGCGGGTGCGGCGTACGCCACCAGCGCCCGCATCGCCTCCCGTCAGGGACCGTTCGACGGGTTCGCGATCGACGCCGATGCAATGCTCGGCGTGTTGCGCATGCACCGCGACGCTGCGTTCGACCTGCACGGTCACGGTGTCGTTCCTGCGGACCTCCTCGACGGCGGACGAGAGTCGTGGGACGCTGCGCTGCGCGATGCCGAGGCGCACGGGGTGCGCAACAGCCAGGTCGTCGTCATCGCTCCGACCGGCACGATCGGCCTCGCGATGGACTGCGACACGACCGGCATCGAGCCCGACCTCGCGCTCGTCAAGACCAAGAAGCTCGTCGGCGGCGGCACGATGTCGATCGTCAACCACACGGTGCCACGGGCGTTGCGCCGCCTCGGGTACACGTCCGATCAGGTCGACGACATCGTCGCCCACGTCGACGAGCACATGTCGGTGATCGGAGCACCGCACCTGGCTCCCGAACACCTGCCGGTCTTCGCCTGTTCGATGGGCGACAACACGATCCACTACGAAGGCCACGTCCGCATGATGGGCGCCGTCCAGCCCTTCGTCAGCGGAGGTATCAGCAAGACCGTCAACATGCCCGAGGACGTCACGGTGGAGGACATCGAGGGGCTGCACATGCTGGCCTGGGAGTTGGGCTTGAAGTCGGTGGCGATCTACCGCGACAACTGCAAGCTCGGCCAGCCGCTGTCGACGTCCAAGGCGAAGGACACTCCGGCCGACCCTGCCGACGGGCCGGAGGTGGCGATCGTCGAGCGGGTCGTGCACCAGCCCGTCCGTCAGAAGATGCCGCGCACGCGGCGGGGCCGCACGTTCGAGTTCCGCGTGGCCGACTGCAAGGGGTTCGCCACGATCGGCGAGTACGACAACGGTCAGCCGGGCGAGATCTTCCTCACGGTGTCGAAGCAGGGTTCGACGATGGCGGGCGTGATGGACGCGTTCGCCAAGTCGGTCAGCTACGGCCTCCAGTACGGGGTCCCGCTGCGGGCATTCGTCGAGGCGTTCACCAACATGCGCTTCGAGCCGGCGGGGATGACCGACGATCCCGACATCCGCTTCGCCTCGTCGATCATGGACTACCTGTTCCGCCGTCTGGCGATCGAGTACATGACCTACGACGAGCGCGCCGAGCTCGGCATCTTCTCCGTCGACGAGCGGCTCCAGCCGACGCTCCCCGGCGTGGAGGAGCAGGTGACCGAGACCCACCAGGGCAGCGACCTCGCGCCCGACCCGAAGTCGCCGACGTTGTTCGACGAGCCGGCCGCCGCGCCGATCACGCCGGTCCAGGCCGACTCGGTCCGCCCCAGCGACGCGCCGATGTGCATGACGTGCGGCATCTCGATGATCCGCTCCGGCAGCTGCTACGTCTGCACCAGCTGCGGCAGCACCTCGGGCTGCTCCTGACGTCGAGTCGATCCGGGATTCCCGTCGACGTGACGCGTTGACGTCGGTGGCCTGACGCCAGCGACGTGCTCGGCGGCTCGCTGGTGTCCCACCGTCGGTGACTGCGTCCGCGTCACCCTGGAGGTTGTTCGGGCCTGCAGGTCGGATGTCGCTCGACACCTGACACGGAACTTTCCGGCGAGCGAGAGCGTCGAAGACGCATGGACTCGTTGCGAGCCGGTGTCGTCGGCGTCGTTCTGCTGGTGGTCATCGCTGGAACCGGATGCGGGGACGACGACCGGGGTGCCTCGTCGCCAGCGACCGGGCCGGTCGCCTCGGTCGCGCCGACGTCGCCGGCAGGAGATGTGGACCTCCCCGACCGCGAAGCGGACGTGGCGGGGCTCGTGGGGACCGGAGACCAGTACCCAGCACCATTGCATCTGGTGGAACCGACGGACGACTACTACCTCGGGATGGGACTTCTCCGTGGCGACCCGATCGTTCGTGGCGCCGACGGGACGCCGATGTCGCCGTCGGAGCTCGAGGAGGGCGACGAAGTGGCCGTGTGGATCGACGGCGGGTGCGCCGAGTCGTTCCCGGTCCAGTGCGACGTCGTCGCTCTCGTCGTGACACGCCAGTCGGCCTGAGGGCGCAGCGCTGTGGCCTCGGTCGGCTCGCCACGGCCCTCGACACGGCCGACCCACTACGTTCGGCGTATGAGCGGTGGCGCAGGTGAACACATCCGGTACGAGGCGCACGGCAAGGTCGGCGTGGTCACGATCGACCGGCCGGAGAAGCGCAACGCGATGACCTACGCCATGCTCGGCGACTTCATCGAGACCGTCGGGCGAGCCGACGATGACCCGGCCACCACCGTGTTGGTCATCACCGGCGTGCCGGGAGCATTCTGCGCGGGCACCGACCTCGCCGACCTGGCGACGGTGCCGGGGGAGGTGCGGGGCTTGCGCGGGGAGGCCGACGAGCGCCACAAGTGGTGGCCGATCGCCCAGGCTCGCAAGCCGACGATCGGTGCGATCGACGGTCCGGCGGTCGGCATGGGTGCCGAGTTCTCCTCCCAGTGTGACCTGCGTCTGGCCGGCACCGATGCCCGCTTCGCCTGGAACTTCGTGCACCGCGGCCTCGTGCCCGACACCGGCGCCGGTACGTGGCTGCTCCCGCGCATCATCGGCATGCAGCCAGCGCTCAAGCTGCTGTACACCGGCGAGATGATCGACGCCGCCGAGGCGCTCCGGCTCGGCTACGTGCTCGACGTCGTGCCGAGCGCCGAGGTGGTGCCGGCGGCGATGGAGCTGGCGAACACGATCGCCGCCGGCTCGCCGCACAGCCTCGGTCTGCTCAAGTCGCTCGTCCACGAGGGTCTGACCGCCCCGGTCGGCGAGCACATGGAGCGGCACACGGCCGCCCTCGCGGCTTGCTTCAAGAGCGACGATCACCGCGAGGGCGTCGCCGCGTTCCTCGAACGCCGCCCCGCCCACTTCACCGGCACCTGACGTCGGCGGACATCCGGCACACCGCGACATCCGCGGGAGTCCTCGGGGCCGTAGATAACGTCGAGCCAACCCCCCACGTCACACACTGGAGTCCCTCGGTGCGCGCACCCTCCTCGAATGCCGGTCGCCGGTCGATCATCACGACGATCGCGCTGTTCTTCGCCACGCGTTGGCGACTCACGCTCGCCTTCCTGATCGTCGTCCTCGTCGCCGGATTCTCGGCGTTCGGGTTCGGGCTCAACCGGGAGGGCTTCCCCCCGATCAACACGCCGATCTCGGTCGTGTCGGGCACCTGGTTCGTGGACGATGCCGAGGTCGTCGACGAACAGCTCGTGGTGCCGCTGTCGGAGGCGTTCGGCGAGGTCGACGGCGTCGTGTCGATCGAGTCGCAGGCCCGTTCGAGCTCGTTCGTGGTGGTCGTCGAGTTCGAGTCCGACATCAGCTCCGACGTGGGCACGGCGGAACTCCTCGCGCTCGACGTGGACGTGCCCGACGGCGTCGACATCCTCTACAACCCCGTCAACGCCGCCAAGCTCGTCGGCCAGTACGACACGCTGGTCTCGATCGTCGGGCCGCCCGACGCGACACCGATCGAACTCGAGGCCCAGGCGGTTGCGCTCGCCGAGTACCTCGCCGCCGACTCGTCGATCGCCGTCGCCGACGTCCGCAGCCTCGTCACCGAGTCGATCGACCCGGCGACCGGTGCCGAAGAGGTCCGCCAGACCCGTTTCACCCGAGTCGCCCTCTCGAGCGACGGCTACCAGGACGCGATCGCCGTCGGGATCGTGCGGTCCGAGGGCGACAGCCTCGACGTGCTGCAGTTCGCCGACCGCCTCGACGGCCTGCTCACCAGTGCCGACCTCCCGCTCGACGACGGTTTCGAAGCCTTCGTCACCGCCGACTTCGCCACCGGGGTGCGAGCCCAGCTGTCGTCGCTGACCACCAACCTGCTGACCGGGCTGACCGCGGTCGCCATCGTCAGCCTCATCCTGATCGGCTGGCGCGTCGCCGTCATGACCGCCGGCTTCATGGGGCTCGTGACGATCGGGGCACTCGCCGGGCTCTGGGGGGTCGGCTACTCGCTCAACACGATCACGCTGTTCGGGCTGATCCTCACGCTCGGCCTGATCGTCGACGACGCCATCGTGATCTCCGAGTCGATCGACGCCAACAAGGACGCGAGCGACGAACCGATCGGGGTGATCCGCGCGGCGATCGACCGGGTCGGCTCGGCCTCCTTCGCCGGGACGTTGACCACGGTCGTCGTGTTCTCGCCGATGCTGTTCGTCGGCGGCATCCTCGGCGAGTTCATCCGCCCGATCCCGACGACGGTCATCATCACGCTGCTGCTGTCGTTCCTGTTCTCGATCGTCTTCATCCCGGCGCTCGCCCGGGTGTTCCTCGTCAACCGGCGCCCCGTGCGCAACCCGGTCGCCAAACTCGAACGGCGCCTGGCCCACGCCGCCGGCCGCCTCGCCGCCTACCCGTCGGGCAACGGGATCAAGGGCTGGGCGACCGGCGGTGGGATGGCCGCGTTCGCGCTCGCCGGGGTGCTGCTCGCCGGCACGATCGCGGGCACCCTCGGGTTCTCGATCTTTCCCGCCGGCAAGGACGCCACCGGGATCTCGGTCAGCGCCGAGTTCGCCCCGGGGACCACGATCGAGGATGCCGAGCGCATCGCCGACGAGATCGACGCCGTCGTCCTCGCCGTGCTCGGCGACGAACTCGACCGGTCGCAGTACCTGCGCGGCAACGAGCGCCTCACCGAGACCGTCATCGACCTGACCCCGATCGGCGGCCGTCCGACCGCTCCCGAGTTCGTGGAGGAGATCGAGGCGGGGGTCGCGGGTATCGAGGGTGTGCGGGTCACCGTCGGTGCGCTGGAGAACGGCCCGCCGGTCGTCGAGTTCCCGTTCGCCGCGCAGATCGACGTCGACGACTCGACCGTCGACGCCGGCGAGGCATTCGCCGAGGAGATCCGCGACGAGTTGTCGGGTCTCGAGCTCGAGGGTGGCGACGTGACGATCGTCGGCTCGATCGTGTCGACCTCTGGTGAGATCGCCCGCGTCGACGGCGACCGCTTCATCGAGGTGAGGGCGAAGTACGACACCGACGAGGTCACGAGCAACCTCAACGCCACCCAGGACTTCCTCGAGGATCGGTTCCCGCCTGCGGAACTCGAGGCCCGCGGGCTCGCCCCCGACGCCCTGCGGTTCGACTTCGGCGTCGAATCCGACAACCAGGACGACTTCGCCGCGCTCGGCGTCGCCGGGATCGTGGCGCTGCTGTTGATGCTCGTCGTGATCACCGTGCAGTTCCGATCGCTGGCGCAGTCGCTGCTGATCTTCCTGGCGATCCCGTTCAGCTTCCTCGGCGTGTTCACGATCCTGGCGATCACCGACAACCCGCTCAGCTTCCTCGTCACGGTCGGCTTCATCGCGCTGATCGGCGTGGCGGTGAACAACACGATCCTGCTCGTCGACGCCGCCAACCGCGCCCGGCGGGGTGGCGCGAGCGCCGGCGAGGCCGTCCAGGAAGCCATCAACCGGCGGTTCCGGCCGCTCGTGGCGACGACCCTCACGACCGTGGTCGGCCTGCTCCCGTTGGCGCTCAGCGACCCGTTCTGGGAGTCGCTCGGCTTCACGCTCATCGGTGGTCTCGTCAGCTCGACGTTCTTCGTCATCTTGACGTTCCCGGCGTTCTACCTCGGCTTGGAAGCCATTCGGACGCCGGTGCGCAACCTCGGGCGTCGGGCGCTGAAGCGTCCGTTGATCAGCTGAGCACCACCGGTCGCCGGGCCGGTACGGTGACGGGGTGGACACGTTCACCGACGACGAGCTGGCCGAGCTGGCACTCGCTGCCGACCCCGATGCACCGATCCCCGACGACGCGGTGCCGTTCGGACAGTCGGAGCACGATCGCTCGCTGCTGCCGGAGTGGTACATGCCGGCTCCTGTCTCGGTCCGTCGGACCCGTCCCCGGGTGCTGGCGGTGTCGGTGATCATCGCGTCGCTGATCGTCGTCAACGGTGCGGGGTTCTGCGTCACCTACGGCTTTCCCGAGATCGCCTGGTAGCTGGCCGGCGCAGCGCCCGCGCGCGCCGGCGGGGCGGGTCGGGTGACCCACCCCGTCGAGCTCGATGTTCGGATCAGGCCTGCTGCGCTTCTCGTCGCCGACCCAGCAACGTCAGGGCGATGCCGGAGGCGAGGACGATGGCGGCGACGGCGGCGATCCCGCCCTCGCTGCCGGTTGCGGGCAGCGTTGCT
>JAWLFC010000028.1:0-1606 GCA_041685755.1 Ilumatobacteraceae bacterium | reverse complement strand
GTCTCGGGAACCGTCGGGGTTTCCGGAACCGTCGGGGTCTCGGGAACCGTTGGGGTCTCGGGAACCGTCGGAGGCAGCGACTCCTGCCGGCTGAACTCGTTCGTCACGGTGACCGTGGCGTCCCCGTCACTCGTCACCTCGACGGTGTCGTCGGTGATCGTCACCTCGTATTCGGTTCCGGGGTTGTCCTCGGTCACCGTGTAGGTGCCCGGAACCAGATCGTCGAACGTGACCGTTCCTTCGCCGATGATCGTCGTGCACTCCTTCTCGGTCTCGGGGTCCAGACCCTCGAGGCAGATGGTGTACTCGTCGTTGTCGGGTGCGTCGTCTCCGGTGACCACCTTGGTGACCACGACCCGGCCGAGTTCCTCTTCGTTCGGTTGGTTCCAGATGTTGGTCAGGGTTGCGTAGGTCGTTTCCTCGGATTCGACGGTGAGGGTGACTCCGGAGCCTTGGACCGTGTAGTTCGGTCCGGGGTCGTCCTCGGTCAGCACGTACTCACCGGGTTGCAGGTTGCCGAACGTGACGGTGGCTTCGCCTTCGATCGTCGTGCATTCCTTCTCGGTCTCGGGGTCCAGACCCTCGAGGCAGATGGTGTACTCGTCGTCGTCGGGTGCGTCGTCACCGGTGACCACCTTGTCGACCTCGACCTGCCCGGGCTCGGGCGGCGGGGGCGGCGGGGGCGTTGTCGGCTCGTTCCAGCAGAGCTGGAAGTGGCTGATCGTCGGCCACTTGCCGCTCGAGTTGGCCGGCGCGTGCAGCGGTGGCGCCTCGAGGTTGCCCTCGGCGTCGGAGCGATACACCGTTGCGCCGTCGCCGCCCTTGACGACGACTGCGTAGCCGGTCGCCGACGTCGAGATGTCGTGGTCGACGATGGCGTTGTTCGTGTTGGGGTCGGTCCGATCCGCGTGGGTGCCCACCTCGAGGGTGGCTGTCATCCCGTTGCGATCGACCGTGTAGGTCGTCGCGCCCGGCGACTCGACCTTGTAGGTGTACTCGTAGCCGAGGCCCGAGCAGGTCGGGTTCCCCTCGACGTCTTCGCCGGCGGTCGCTTCACCTGTCAGGGCGAGGCCACCGAGAACCAGGGCACCGGAGAAGAGGATCGCCGCACCGCGTCGGGTGCGGGTGCTGAACGTGTTCATGGCTGCTCCTTTCTCGTCGGGTCACCGAGGTGACCCGTTGGAGCGGGCCGGGTTCGCCTTTGGCTCCACGCTGCCGATTGCGACCATCACGAGGCAGCGATTCACAGCCTCCCGCCGGGACCCGATGTCTCTCGGATCCCGATTCCACTGTCGCGCCCCGGCGATGAATCCGCATCCGACGAAGGTCCCGTCACCCGTCAAGATCCCGTCACGGTCGGCCCGGTCCGCAGCCCAGCGGCGATCGAACGTGTGTGCGACGAGCGCGCCCGTTCGGTAAGGTCCTCCCGATGGCGATCTCGTGCGCATACTGCCATGGCGAGCACGACACCCCGGCCGAAGTGCGTCAGTGCTGGAGCGATGGTGGAGAGCAGGAGATCGCCCTCGACGACGTGCCGCTGCCCGAACCGGAACCGACCACGCCGGCGGCACGGGCCGCGGTGGCACCCGGCATCGAGCGCGGCGTG